>CAZIPR010000093.1:0-1024 GCA_964541245.1 uncultured Alistipes sp. | reverse complement strand
AGAACTTTTCTGTTCCGCTCCCTAAGTTCCTTAAAATTCCCTAATCTCCTTAAATCCCCTATAATTTTTTGCGCTATCCCTTACTGACCTGTATAATTCTCTTTCGGGTCGTAAAAATACGCTATTTGGACGCGAGTGGTTTTTAGGGTTGGATCGTGGAAAAATCGTCTATATCTTTGCCTTGTAAAAACAGAAAAAGATGGCAGAGTTAACAAAAGTTACGCAGCGGGAGTTTTGCGGTATAAATTCGATAAATCTTGCCAGGATGGCTATCGGATTTGTCGTGCGAGGCGAGAAGAGAATTTATCACAACGACCGTAAAACGACAGTTTCGGCGGGCGAAATATTCCTACTTGGCGAGGGTGTGCATTATGAGGAAAATATCCTCAGCGAGGGGTCATTTGAGCAAATTGTATTCCACCTTTCCAGCGATGAGTTAGAACGGATAATCGTCTCTGTTTCATGCAATTATGGCGTTGCCTGCCACTGTAATCACACCTGCGACAGATGCCGAAACACAAACTTCGTCGCAGAAACACCAACGCAGATACTTTCGGACTTTTTCGGCTACATAAACCGCTACTTCCGCCATAGCGGAGCGTGCGTAACGCCTGCCGTTGAGAACATCAAGCTGACAGAGCTTATCTTCCTGATTCTCAGCGATGAAGATAGTTGCATCAAACGCTTTATCACTGCCCGCGCAGACAAAAGTAGCGGCAGATTTGCCAAGCAGATTTACGACAATCTTTTTAATGATATTTCAATTGAGGAGCTTGCACGACAGACAAATCGCTCGCTGACCTCGTTCAAGAAGGAGTTTCGCCGCCAATTCTCACAGCCACCCCACAAATGGTTTATAGACCAGAGGCTGCAAAGGGCAAAGATTCTGCTGATTTCAACCAATATGACCATCTCCGAAATCGGAGCCAGCTGCGCCTTCTCAAACATCTCCCACTTCATAAAACTCTTCAAACAACACTTCCATAATACCCCCGCCGCCCTGCGCCGTGAACTGCGCCGAGAA
>CAZIPR010000092.1:0-1029 GCA_964541245.1 uncultured Alistipes sp. | reverse complement strand
TGGTCTTGTGCGCTTTGGTATGCTCCCACCGAGCAAAAACCCAACAGCGTTGTAAACCCTCGTCTAAAATTCAAAAAAATCCCGTTCTTTAATTGCGTTTGTTGTTTTGTTGGGATTTTTTTTACTCGATGGTCTTGTGCGCTTTGGTATGCTCCCACCGAGCAAAAAACCAACAGCGTTGTAACCCCTCGTCTAAAATTCAAAAAATCCCGTTCTTTAATTATGCGTTTGTTCCTATAACTCTTCCACCGAAGCTGTTTTGAGAATTACTCCTCTGGGATAAGTAACCACAAGAGAATATATACCCACAGTGACAAACCTCCAAATAGGAAGAGTGCCAACATTATAATTCTGACAAGCGATGTGTCAAGATTGAAGTAGTGGGCAATTCCTGCGCATACACCAGCAATAGAACGGTCTGTTTTGCTGCGACGCAACTGCTTGTAACTGCTCTGCTCTGTTGTTGTACTCTGCTTTGCAGGTCCAAACTCCTCTGGATTTCCCATGCGACGAATTGCCGCATCTACCATCTGTATTGTCACAACCATCATAGACGAAGAGAGAGTCTGCATAAAAATATCCGCAAAGCCACTCTCGATGTCGGCAATTATCTCCCCTGTAGGGTCGGATACACGATTGCGAACATCTGCCAGATAGTCTGACAAACGATAGTAGGCATCTTTATCGAGGACAAAAGCGTTTCCTCCGATATTTGCATTGATAGTCTCTTTCATAACACTGTCCTATAAATTTGTACTTTTAGTAGTTTTTACACTGCAAATATAATACACTTTTTGGTACTATGCAATAAAAAGTACCTAAATTTTTCAAAAAAATCATATACCTATATAATATATGCGCGCATTTAATAGCAGAAATAACAAAGAATAGCAGCGGGCTACGCCCTTAATGGCAGAAAATAACAGTGCGCGCTTCTTAATTTCGTTAACCTCCTTAGCCTCTCTAAACTCCCTTCTTGTCGTTTCCTGAAATAGGTTGACAGTATAGTCTTGATACAAGGATAAAAGT
>CAZIPR010000091.1:0-1268 GCA_964541245.1 uncultured Alistipes sp. | reverse complement strand
TAACTTGACACAGCAGGTCTTATGACTTGTTGTGTCTTTTTTTTGTTGTTAAAAATCACTTATTACAAACCATAAATTTACAAAACAATGAGAAAGATTTTATCAATTTTTGTTGCGGCAGTGGCACTGTTTGCTGTTGGATGTAACAAGATTTTGGAGTCCACAGAGTTGTATGACCGCGTGGGCGAAATCGAGAACAAAGTTCTTAAACTTGAGCAGATGCTGAGCGAGATGAACACCAACATCTCCTCCCTACAAACTGTTGTAACGGCTTTACAGTCAAATGATTATGTTACAGGCGTTGCTCCTATAACACAAGGTGGCGTTGAGGTTGGCTACACAATCACTTTTTCAAAGAGCGGAGCTATTACAATCTATCACGGCGAGGATGGTAAAGATGGTGCCGACGGAAAAGACGGAAAAGATGGCGTTGATGGCACAAATGGCAAGGATGGTGTAAACGGCACTGACGGTAAGGACGGACAGAACGGAACAACCCCTGTTATCGGCGTTAAGCAGGACACTGACGGCATCTATTATTGGACACTCAACGGCGAGTGGCTGCTCAACGACAAGGGCGAGAAGGTCAAGGCTGTTGGTACAGACGGCAAGGATGGCGAGAACGGCAAAGATGGTCAAAACGGAGCTAACGGAGCAGATGGCAACGATGGTACAAACGGCACTGACGGCAAAGATGGTGTTGATGGCAAGGACGGTATCACTCCACAGCTCAAGATTGAGGACGACTATTGGTATATCTCTTACGATAACGGCACTACTTGGACTCAGCTCGGCAAGGCTAAGGGCGAGGATGGCACAACAACCGTTACAGGTGGCGACAGCATCTTCAAGGAGGTTACAAAAGACGAGAATAATGCCTACTTTACCCTTGCAGACGGCAGCACAATTACAATTCCGCTCTCAGCAACAGCTTGCAAGTCACTCACAATCACTTATTTGCCTAAATACAAAGACGAAAAGGTGCTTATTGACGGCACAACAAAGTGTGGCGAGTTTGATTTTGTTGTAACACCAAAGGCTAACGCAGCAGAGCTTGCAGAGAACTACCAGACCGCTCTTAAGATGCAGGCAACACTGCGCCAGACCCGCGCTGTGACACTTTTGGATATGCCGATTACAGCCTGCACTGCTGACACTGAGTCGGGTGTTATTACCCTTACTGCTTCGGCTGAAAATCTGCCAGAGGAGTTCTTCGCAGGCACAGCAGCCTACAGCGCAATTCTTACCGCCAGCGACTCTGCAACCTC
>CAZIPR010000090.1:0-1360 GCA_964541245.1 uncultured Alistipes sp. | reverse complement strand
TTTTTTTGTGTATATCTTAGAAATCGTAGCCTACAATCGCATCAGCATACTCTTTCCAGCCATCAGCTGCCTTGTAGGCGGCAACAGATGCTGTTGGAACATAGATTTTGCGACCCTCGGCATTGTTCGCAAAGCCATACCAAGATGAATATTCATATTCAGCAGTAGGCGGTGTAGTTGCCTTGCAATAGACACTCTCAAGGGCTGAACAATCTATAAAAATCATATAGCCAAGTGATGTTACGCTTTCAGGGATTGTAATACTCTTAAGGTTTTTGTCACAACCGAAAAAGGCTTGCTCTCCAATTCTTGTAACACTGTTTGGAATAGAGATTTCTGCAAGATTATCGCAAGCACAAAAGGCGTAGTCCTCAAGCTCTGTAACGCCATAAGGAATAACCACTTTTTCAAGATAATTGCCATAGATAAAAGCAGAGTCGCCAATCTTGGTAACGCCGTTTGGGATAGTGTATTCTGTTGACCTACAGCCAATTGCGTATGCGTATAGGGTGCTGTCTGCAATAACAGCCATCTTATCCTCTGTGGCAAACTTGCCATTAAACTCTGCAAGATTTGCACAGGCAGAGAATGTCGCACTTCCGATTTGGGTTACACTTTGAGGAATTGTCACACTTGTAAGTCTCTGACAATTAAAAAATGCTCTGTCTCCAATTTTAGTTACTGCGCTGTCAAAAACAATCATGCCCTGACCATCCTCGTAGGTATTAGAGACGATATTTGCCCCAAAAATGCTCTTGTCATAAGGCTCTACAACCTTTCCATCGGTTGATGTGTAGAGAATTTGACAATCTGAGACAGAGTGCATGACGGCAATCAATTCAATAAAGTCCGATGTTATATTTGTGTTGCCATCAGAAACGCCAAGCCTTGCACTAACACCCTCTGTGCCGTCGAAGAAGCTCTGAGGGAGATTTTTGCCAGATGCGAAGATTGTAACAATGCCATTTTCTGTATCTGCCTGGCATGAGGTAATAGGCATATCAATATAAGTGACTGCGCGAGTCTTTGTATTCACAGCTTTAAGTGACAAAATTGTCTGCCACTGCTCGGCAATATTAGCAGCAGCATCCTTTGGCGAGATTTCAAAGTCTAACTCTACATAGGAGTTACTTGCAGAAGAGTAATATACCGCAGCTTTGCTGTCTGTGTAGCGCGGAATATAGCTTACAGATTGCAGACGATTGAATAGGTAACTATCTGATTTTGGAACAGTTATAGTGGTGCCGTCAGTAAGCGTAAGGTAGAGGTTGTTCTCATCTTGTCTAACCTCTTTGAAAATATTGTCGCTGCCTGGGGTAGTTGTCTCCCCGTTCTGTCCATTTTCGCCTGTAGCCTTGCC
>CAZIPR010000089.1:0-1378 GCA_964541245.1 uncultured Alistipes sp. | reverse complement strand
GGGAGAGATAAACAATCTAATCTACAATATTATGAGTAATCAAAAACAAAGTAGTAATGTATTGGCTATTATCGTAATGATTCTGCTCTTCGGAATGATTTCGTTTGTAACCAATCTGGCATCACCTATGGGTGATATTTTGAAAAACCAATTTGAAGTTCCAAATTGGATGGGAACAATGGGTGTTCTTGCAAACTTTATTGCCTACGCTTGTATGGGTATCCCAGCAGGTAATATGTTGCAGAACTACGGCTACAAGAAGACCGCACTTATTGCTATTGCAGTAGGTTTTGCAGGCGTTGCAATTCAGACCCTCTCTGGTGTTGCTGAGAGCTTTGGCGTCTATCTGCTTGGTGCTTTTGTGGCTGGTTTCTCTATGTGTATGCTCAACATCGTTGTAAACCCTATGCTCAATAAGCTCGGTGGTGGCGGTAACCGCGGTAACCAGCTTATTCAGGTGGGCGGCTCGTTCAACTCTCTGATGGGTACTGCTGTAATCTTCCTTACAGGTGTGCTTATTCCAAATGGTATCAAAAATGCCGTTATCAGCGATGTATTCCCACTTATGTACACCGCCCTTGCAATCTTTGCTGTGGCATTTGTGGTTATCTCTATGACCAAAATCCCCGAAAATGCCCCTCAGAACGCAAAAGTTGAGGATAAGTCGGGCGTAGGTCCAATGTCTTTCCGCCACTTCGTGCTTGGCGCAGTGTGTATATTTATATATGTAGGTGTTGAGGTGGGCATTCCAAATGTCCTCCAGAAGTGGCTGCAAAATGGCGGTCTGAGCGTGAGCGAGGGCGCAGAGGCAATCGCTGGAACAGTGACAGCTACATATTGGTTCCTTATGCTCGTAGGTCGTCTTGCAGGTGCCGCTCTTGGTGCTAAGGTGTCTGCTAAAAATATGCTTACAGCAGTGTCTGTCGTTGGTCTGTGCCTCATGCTTGGTGCTATCGTACTCAACCCAGAGACCTCTGTAAACCTGCCTGTATTCAAGGGAACTCAGGGCTTCGGTCTGGCTCAGGTGCCTGTAAATGCAGCACTGCTCGTACTCTGCGGTCTGTGTACCTCTGTAATGTGGGGTGGAATCTTTAACCTCGCCGTTGAAGGTCTGGGTAAATATACTGAAAAGGGCTCTGGTATCTTCATGGCTCTTGTCTGCGGTGGCGGTATCCTCCCATTTGTGCAGAACTGGATTGTTGACCTGACAGGTAACTACCTCGTTAGCTACTGGCTCGTTGTCGCAGGTCTTGCATATATGCTCTACTACGCACTCGCCGGCTCCAAAAATGTAAATACCGATATCAAGGTTGACTAAATTGCCACAGTACCGCAGCTTTTTGAAAAAAGCTGCACCAACCGACGCTGCTCGTGAGAG
>CAZIPR010000088.1:0-1386 GCA_964541245.1 uncultured Alistipes sp. | reverse complement strand
ACGGGATAGGTTTCGCCGTTCACCTCAATAGTCTCTTTTGTCGAAACGGCGGACCTGCACAAAAACACGTGGTCGTTGGACATATCCTTAAACGCCACCAAACGATAATTTTCCGGATGAATACCCTTTTTCATCTTGTTTGTGTTTTTTAATTAAGTACTTAATGCGGCACAAAAGTAGTCAATTTTATTCAAATAGCAAATGTTTCGACTCTTTTTTTTCTGTTTAGCTTGATATACCATACCACCATGAAGTGTTGCGTACAACCCACCATATAAAAAACAAAACAATATATCCCCATATTATGTACCGATGGTGTAATACTTTTTGTAGAGATTCAAAAGGTTTCTTTTTGATAGTGGCAGTAAAGAGTAGTAGTATGCAGTATGGTACACCTATAGCAAGAAAAGGGTTGAGTAAGAGTGCAGTTTTGAACTCTCCATTTAGTAGCGCGTGCATAGCTCGTTGTATTCCGCAAGAGGGACATTGATAGCCTGTTAGTAGGAAGAAAGGACATTTTGGAGCAAACACAGAGTTGCTTGGATCAAACTTATAATACAACACAACAATAGCAATTATTACTATTGTTGCTATTGTTGCAGTAGGTATAACCTTACTCATTATAGATCATAGGAATTGCCTACAATTCAGCCATGCTTATGCCAGCGATGCTGCTATTGCAATAAATATCAGATATAGGATTATAAGCGATGCAGAGCATACGATGCCTATTATAGACCATTTTTTAGCCTCCGCAGATGCTTTTTGAGCCTCCTCATGTTTTTCCTGAGACC
Source organism: uncultured Alistipes sp. (assembly GCA_964541245.1). Taxonomy (GTDB): domain Bacteria; phylum Bacteroidota; class Bacteroidia; order Bacteroidales; family Rikenellaceae; genus Alistipes. The sequence continues at coordinate 592 of CAZIPR010000088.1, read as the reverse complement.
AATAGGTATTGACCTGAGCTGAACGAATAATTGCAACTACTCCTAAAGGTAGGCAGCATAATAGAGTTGTAAGGATTGATAATACCAAATAATCATTTGGCTTTTGGGCAGTGTTTGTCATGGTTGTATTACATTTGAGCACCACCGACACCTAATGGTTTGTTTATAATAAAGAAAGCGTGGTGCCGAAAACTTATCTTTGCTGAACGGGTTGTAGGATACCCTTGTAAAAAAATAAGCAACAGTTCCACGCCAATACCCGATGGGTATGACGCAAGAATAATGTAGCCACCTTTTTACAATTCGAACTTCCTACATCCGTCAGCAAGGATAGCTTACACTTTCCGTGTTTGTATGTACTACAAAAGTACAATAGAATTTTGTTAATACCAAGATAAAAGTTAAAAAACATGCGAAAAATAGTGGGATAATATAGAATAACAACGGGCTTACGCCCTTGATGGCACACAATGACAGCGCGCGTTTAGTAGGAATTTAGGGAGTTTAGCGAGGTTAGTGAGGCTAAGGAGCGCGCGCAAAAGTTCGAGGGGACCCAATGCCCCGAAGAACTTTAACCATACCGCTCCCTAAA
>CAZIPR010000087.1:0-1779 GCA_964541245.1 uncultured Alistipes sp. | reverse complement strand
CTATTTTTGCATAACTTTTTTACATCCCCACCGGAATTTTACAGTGAGCCCTAAAATGCTGATTATCAGCAATTTATAAAACATCACAACTTATTGTAGTTACTCTTTATATGACAAAGTTAGCAAAAAATTCTCATTTTACAAATTTTGATTTCACAATTGGTTAGTATAACTTTGCACTATGAAGAGTTGTGTTGATATATTTACACAGTTAGGCGCAAGGCTTAGATTATTGCCAGAAAGCGTTGTAGAGCAGGCTATGCAGCAAAATAGCTGGTTTTTTCAGGTGGATGTTGCAGTTGATGCAATAAGGAGTTGTTTGCTTGAAAAGGAGAAAATTGAGGCTTGGCTTGCCGCCTATCCTATTGCAGGTCACGCCCCTAAGCGTGTGGCAATTATTATGGCGGGAAACATCCCCGCGGTGGGTTTTTTTGACCTTATGTGTGTTATTGCAAGTGGCAATATTCCTGTTGTAAAATACTCGTCAAAGGATAGGGTATTGATGGAGTATATCGTGCAGTGTATCAGGGAGATTGAGCCTGAAATTGTAATTGAAGACTACGATGGCGGAGCTGTTGATGCGGTTATAGCCACGGGCAGTGACTCGGCGGCACTCCATTTTAAGGCGGCTTATAGCTCTGTTCCAACTCTTATCCGCTCTTCGCGCCACTCTATTGCTGTATTGACAGGGGAGGAGAGCAAAGAGCAGATAGAGGAGTTGTCAAAAGATATATTTTACCACTGCGGCTTGGGCTGTAGAAGCGTCTCGCTGATATTTGCTCCACAGGGCTTTAAGTTTAGCCTCTCAGTGCCAAATATGCCGCAGAGCTATAAAAACAACTACCTGCACACTCGCGCGCTAATGACAATGCAGTGTAGAGAGTTTACTGACCTTGGCTCTGCGCTGTTAGTTGAGGGCGGGGCAGAGTTCCCTAAGCAGTTGAGTTGCATAAATCTCTGTCGCTATAGCGATTTAGACGAGGTTAAGGAGTGGATAGCAAAAAATAGGGACATTTTGCAGGTTGTTGTATCTGCCGAAAAATCATTGCCTTACAGAGTCGATTTTGGTAGAGCGCAATATCCAGGGCTAAATGATTATGCAGATGATGTTGATATTATGAAATTTTTATTAACTTTGTAGCATAAAACTTAAAAAAGGAGACTATGAAACGATTGTTCACAATTTTAGTTGCTGCGCTTGCTATCGGCTCAGCAGCCGCACAGCCACCAATGGGTCCACCTCCAGGTATGATGCCAGGCAGAGATGGAAATCAAGGTCCTAAAAAGAGTCCTGTAGAGCGTATTGCACCCCTTGTAGAGGAGTTGCAACTGACTGAAAAACAGGCAGAAAAGTTTGCTCCTGTATATCTTGCATATCAGGGCGAGATTCGCAAGATTCAGAAGGATTTGAAGACCCTTATGGATGGCTATAAGGGCAAGGAGATTGACGAGAAGACCGCTTTCCGTATGGTTATGGACCAGCTCAACTCAGATGCAGATATAATTGCCTGTAAGAAGGAGTATATGCGCGTTTTTAAGGACTACCTTAACCCTGAGCAGCTCTCAAAAATTTTCCTTGTAGAGAAAAAGGCTATGCGCCCTCGTCGTCCAGGTGGCGCACCAAAGGATGGACCTCATGGAGCCCCACATGACGCTCCACAGGGCAGACCTGCACCTCGCCAGTAAGTAAAAAGACGCGCCTAAATTTTCTGTTAGGCGCGTCTTTTTTTTGTGTATATCTTAGAAATCGTAGCCTACAATCGCATCAGCATACTCTTT
>CAZIPR010000086.1:0-1889 GCA_964541245.1 uncultured Alistipes sp. | reverse complement strand
AAACTATTTTTGCATAACTTTTTTACATCCCCACCGGAATTTTACAGTGAGCCATAATTGCGCGCTATTCTATGTCATTAAGGGCGTAGCCCGCTGCTAGTCTCTGCTATTAGGTGCGCGCTCCCTACTAAATGCACTTACACAAAAACAAGAAGGGACCGTACTTTAAGTACGGTCCCTTTTCTGTTTTTGTGTGAGAGTGAATGTTACTCCTCTGCAACAACTGAAAGGCTAACCTCAGCCTTAACCTCACGATGAAGTTTTACAGCTGCCTTGTACTCGCCTACAGTCTTGATACCCTCAACGGTGATGTTCTTCTTATCAACCTCGATGCCCTTAGCAGAGAGTGCCTCAGCTACATCAGCAGAAGTGATAGAACCGAAGATACGACCCTCCTCAGCCTTAACAGCGAAAGAGAGAGTAAGGTTCTCAAGAGTTGCTGCAAGAGCCTGAGCATCAGCAAGAATCTTAGCATCCTTGTGAGCTCTCTGGCGGAGGTTCTCAGCAAGCACCTTCTTTGCAGAAGCTGTAGCTGTCTTAGCAAAACCCTGTGGAATCAGATAGTTGTTTGCATATCCAGGACGAACATTTACAATGTCGTTTGCGTAGCCCAGATTCTCTACATCCTTAATCAAAATAATCTCCATAGTGTCTCCTCCTTATTTCATGCAATCGGTTACAAATGGCAGAATTGCAAGATGACGCGCACGCTTTACAGCCTGAGCCACCTTCTTCTGGAACTTCTGAGAGGTACCTGTAAGACGACGAGGCAGAATCTTACCCTGCTCGTTGAGGAACTTCTTCAAAAATTCGCCATCCTTATAATCTACATACTTGATGCCGAGTTTCTTGAAACGGCAATACTTCTTCTTCTTAACATCAACCGAAACAGGGTTGAGGTAACGCAGCTCACCTGCCTGATTTACTTCCTGTGCCATAGTTTACTCGTTGTTTTTGTTAGCAAGCTTTGCACGGCGACGCTCAGCGTACTCAACTGCGTACTTGTCCTGCTTGAAGGTTAAGAATCGGATAATTCGCTCGTCGCGGCGATACTGAGTCTCAAGGGTGTTGATAAGTGAACCCTCACCGGTGAACTCAACCAGGAAGTAGAAACCGGTGGACTTCTTCTGAATTGGATATGCGAGCTTCTTCAAGCCCCAGTTCTCCAAATTCACAATAGTTCCGCCGTTCTCGGTAATAACGCCCTGGAATTTGTCAACTACCTCTGCTACCTGAGCCTCAGAGAGTACAGGAGTGACAATGAAAACGGTTTCGTAATTGTTCATAAATGTTTAATTTTTTAATAGTTTGTGCTTTTTAGCGGTGCAAAGGTAGAAAAAGTTTTTTGAATATGCAAATGTTTTTGCAGCCTATTGTTTTGCTGCCCAAGAAACATATTTTGAAGCCTAAATTCGGTAACTTTCTGTCGCTGCTATATATTATATAATATAGGTATAAGTCGAATTGTTAAGAAAAATCAAAAAATTATTGAAATTTTTTAATAAAACTCTTGCACGGTTGGAAAATTCGCCTTATCTTTGCAGCGAAGTTTTAAGGTTCATTTTAGGTTAGTAGTTTTAGGTTGGTTGAGGAAATCGGCAGGTTGTAGCGCAAAGGGTGCTACTAAGATTCTCAGAAGGTGCTCTTCTGGCGAATCGAATACCTCCGAAGACCTCATTTTTTTTGTTTATAGGTTGGTTAATCCACCTGCGGTGGCTTTTCTTCGACGGCACCTCGGCAAAATATAATCTGTGGATGTTTGCTTTCGCAAATATTAAGTATTGAAAATTTTATGCATGTAAAATAAATTTCACAGCCTGAATTTTCAATCCTTAACAATCTTCGATTGCATCCACATCTTTTGTTTGCTCTCGGTTTGTTCTCAGTTG
>CAZIPR010000085.1:0-1954 GCA_964541245.1 uncultured Alistipes sp. | reverse complement strand
ACTCAAATAAAATTATCATAGTTCCCAATGGAGAGACATTCAAACGCGATGAGCAACACAACTATTTTGATGGAGAAGAAAACATTCACGATATTTGGGATGAATTAAGCACTGTAAAGTGATTGAAACTATCCAACAGTTCCAAAATACCATAGAATTTCAACTCTCGATTTTGTCTTCTGCTTGTCGGTAATCCTAACGCTTTCATAAACTCATCTTTCTTGCCTCTAAGCCAGGAGTGATACACTATTGTCTCTATTTCGGTTGTTAGTTGCAGATTTTTTGTAACTTTGTTCTGTGCTAACCTTTTCAACACATACGCTTAGTGAACAACTTAGGCAGATGCCGATGGCAGCGATATTTCTATCGCTTGTCATCGGCATTTTTGCTTCTCAGCTTTTGGGGTGGCAATATGGTGTGTGGGGCGTGGCGATGGCTGTGGCGGTTGTATTACTGCTATTTAGTAGATACTCTATCTTTCTGCTATTCATCTGCTTAGGTGGCTTTACGGAGAGTATAAATGCCCCAGAGCCGCTACACTTCTCGCACCCTGTAAAGTATGTTGTAAAGATAGATAAAGAGGCAGTTAGTCGTGGCTCATATCACACCACAACAGCGCACCTGCTCTCTGCTAATGGCAAAAGGTGCCGTGGCAAGGTGCAGGTTACTACTGACTCGCTGCTTACTCCGCATTGTGGAGATATTATCGGCGCAAAGGCTTACTTAAGAGCCTTCACGGCATCGGGTAATGGATATGAGAGGAGTATGCTGCGTAGAGGCTATATTGGCAATATGAACATCAGCCAAAATAGGCTCTTTACCTACCTGCCTACAGCCAAAGAGAGCCTGCATAGCACAACACTCAACCGTCTTAACTCTCTTATCCCCGACGGAGCGGGTAAGAAGGTGGCACTTGCAATGACCCTCGGCTCAAAAGAGCATTTTGAAGGGTCTCTAAAGCAGAGCTACTCAAATGTGGGCGTATCTCATCTGCTTGCCGTATCGGGACTACATGTGGGTATTGTCGTTATGTTGCTAAATCTGCTTTTCCTCCCATTAGTGCTGCTGTGGCGGGGTAATACTATAAAGTCTGTTGCCATTGTGGCGGCTATATGGCTCTATGTAGCCCTTTGTGGTTATCCTGTCAGTGCTATTCGTGCCGCTATAATGTTCTCAGTCCTGCAACTGTCGCTTGGCACAAGGGGTGTTCACTCGGCTGCAAATTCGCTCTTTGCGGCAGCCTTTATAATGGTGGCATTGGAGCCTACAACACTCTTTGATATCAGTTTTACCCTCTCCTTTTCAGCCGTTGCGGGGATTATATTTGTGGGCAGACCACTCTGTAGCATGCTCCGCGGCAGAAATCCTATACTGAATGCTGTAACGGACTCTGTTGTAATATCCATAGTCTGCACCCTTGCCACAATGCCTATAATCTCTGAGATTTTTGGGGTTGTCTCATTGCTCTCTGTGGTAATAAATCCAATCGTTATCTTTATTGCCCAAATTGTAATTATCCTCAGCTTTGCCACCCTCAGTTTGCCACCCTCCGCAGCACAATTTACAGGTGCCGCTGCCGAGTGGTGCGGCTCTGTCCAAAATAGCATAGTCTGCTATGCCGACTCTGTCGGAATAGGCTATGTTAGCACCCAATCAACCCCAGCTATAACTCTTACGCTATATGCCATTTTTGCACTGATGATATTATTCTCCCTCGGCTGCAAAAGAACTAAGGATTTGCCGTGAAAATAGCACAACTACTTCCGCTAACGATTATCTCAGCGCGGGTTGAGTAGCAGAGAATAACAATGAATAACAGCGGGCTTCGCCCTTAATGACACACAATAGAGGCGCGCAAAAAGCAGATGTCTTATAAAAAGGTAGTTGCGCTTGGCTATTAAAAGAGGCTGACTAAAAACAACATTTTTAGTCAGCCTTGTTTTTGTTGTGTGAG
>CAZIPR010000084.1:0-2017 GCA_964541245.1 uncultured Alistipes sp. | reverse complement strand
ATATCGGCTACAAACGATGCCGACTGGAAGTCGCTCCATGAGCAGGCTACAAACGACATTGTCATAGCCCACTCGTGGTTTCGTTCACTGAGCGGTTTGGATTACAACACAGGCTTTAACTCTGAGCGAATACTGCACGAGTACGAGATTGCGCTAAATACTGTAATACTCAACGAGCAGGCTGAGATTATGGAGCCTCTGCGCGAGATTATAGCCTCAATCTTAGGCACATCTACCTCCTCGCTTGAGATAATCAATCGCCCTCCGACACGCTCAAAACCTATCTATATGAAGGTTTGGGAGGCTCGCAAGGCTGATGGCTTAGAGTATGACCCAGAGGATGCCTCACAGCAGCCATATCTCTCAGAGATTTCAAAGTACAATGTAACAAAAATTGGATGATGACAACCCTTATAACACCTCAAACTGTAGTAGCTATAGCCTTTGGTGGCGAGGAGTTTTTATCCCCACAGAGGATAACTACAGCAGATATTACAGCGGCTGTAGAGCGTTTTCTTGTGCCTGTTATGGGCAGGGCTCTTATTGAGAAACTTGTCGTTGGAGAGTATTCTGCGCTACTTGAAGAGTATGTAGCACCTGCCGCTGCCTTTGCCGTAAGGACGCTTATTCAGCCAACACTCAATGTTCGCACCGGCGATGCTGGGGCGATGATTCCCCAGGGCGACAACACCCAAGCCGCCCCGCAGAGTATGCTTAAAACTCTGCAACTCTCTCTTAAAAACCGAACATCGACGCTGCTGCGCGCTCTGTCAAACCATCTGAGCCAAAACAGCAGCCTCTATCCGGAGTACGACCCACGAAATGATATACTAAAACACTGTTCTATAAATGGAGGATTTGTTCAAACTTTTTAACTCGGCACTCCTTGCCTTGCTCTCGCTCTTTGCCCCTGTACAGCCTGTTATCTGTTGCACGCTCTGCTTTATTGCAATAGACTTTATAAGCGGAGTTGCTGCCTCACGAAGCCTTGCCAAGCGCGAGGGCAAAAGGTGGTATTTTGAGAGCTGCGAAGCCTGGCGCACACTTTACAAGGCTGGCTTTGTGATTATGGCAATAGGTATGACCTGGATTTTGGAGAGCTATGTACTCGATTTTGTAAGCCTAAACCTAACCAAACTCTTTGCGGGTTTTATCTGCTCTGTTGAGCTGTGGTCGTTCCTTGAGAACGCCTCACAGCTCTCCTCTTCGCCACTATTTGAGTGGATGCAGAAATACCTACACCGTAGAATTAAGAGTCAGATAGACGATGAAAACTAAGCTAAGCCGAGGTCTAAGAAACCTCAATCCTGGAAATATCCGCCACTCCAAAGTGCGCTATAAAGGGGAGAAGTCCTGCTCTACAGATAGCTCTTTCAAGCAGTTTGAGAGCATTGCCTACGGATATAGAGCAATGTTTGTGCTGCTCCATACCTACAAGGTCAGAGGCTACTGTCGAAGTATTGCCGATATTATCTCCCACTACGCCCCACCTTGCGAGAATAACACCGAGGGCTATATCGCTAAAGTCTGCGCAGCTACGGGCTTTGATAGAGATTTTCAGCCCGATACTCTATGCGGTGAGCATATTATCCCCCTCGTCTCAGCAATGTCGGCAGTCGAAAACGGCGTAGCCGCAAATAGTTGCGATGTAGAGGCAGGCTGGGAGTTGTTTATTGCAGATTTTTTATAGAATTTCCAAAGATATTTTTCCATATTGGATAATTAGAGTAAATTTGCAATTCAAATGACGGGGTAGAAGATATGGCAACGATTATAAAGAGAGACAAAAGGGATTTTCAGCCCAATCCAAACAAAATAGATGGTTTCAGGTTATTCACTGATGTTACTCGTGCGCAACAAGGTGTAAATCCACAGTGGCTAAATTTTGATGTGCGCCGACTTGACCCACATCAATATAACGCAGCCTATCATTTCCATCGTTATGCTGAGGAACTATTTGTTATACAACAAGGGGAAGCTACATTACGCACTCCCAAAGGTTTGGAAATAGTAAAAT
>CAZIPR010000083.1:0-2182 GCA_964541245.1 uncultured Alistipes sp. | reverse complement strand
GAATTGGATGTGCGATTGGCACCACGCAAGTAGGGAATTTAGTGAGGTTAATGAGCGCACGCTAAAGTTCAAGGGGACCCAATGTCCTGAAGAACTTTTTTGTTCCGCTCCCTAAATTCCTTAAAATTCTCTAACCGACGACAAACCGAGCGCAAAGAGGGGCTCGCTTGAACTATGCCGAGGTGCGAAGGAGGGAGGGTCGGCGCAGCCGAGCCAATTTCCTTAATCTCCCTATTTTTTTCGCGCCGCGCGCCCAAATTAAAGTACCGCCTGTGGCTCCTGATGTGGTCGCGGGAAGTAGTGGGTTGGGGTGAGCAGTTTCTCGTTGCTATTGCCTGGAGAGAGGCGGTAGAGGGTGCAGCCATGAGGTGCAACCTCGGTTTGGTGTACGCTGCCTGGATAGACAAGGGTTACAACCTGCTGTCGCCACACATCGCGCACCATTATAGCGTTCTCCCAAAGACCAAAATCTCTTGGCTCAAACTCTATTACAAGCGGCTCTTCTGTAAGGTTAAACAGACCAACTGCCAAATCGCCGTTCTCCAAGATTTTTACATAGATAGCGTGTTTCTCGTCTTTATAGAAAGGCATAGCGCGCATGCCAAGTGGGTCTTGCAGGATATCGTTTACCTCAAAGTTGCAGAGCAGGCTGCGCGTAAATGGGTCTAACTCTGCCAAATCGCAACCTATAAGCATTGGCGAGGCGAGTAGTGCCCAGAGTGTGATGTGGGTATATTGTTCATCGGGAGTAAGGCGTGAGTAGTAAGGGTTTGAACGCCATCCGCCCACCATGCCTACAACGAGCATATCAGCATCGCCCCAATGACCTGGACCATGGAAAGCTGCCCAGCGGTCTTGCTGACGAAAACCTATGGTGCTTATACTCTCCCATGTGTCGCGTATATCGCCCGTAGTTCTCCAACACTGGGCAAGCTGCTTGAAGGCATACGCATCGGCAAAAGGTGCCGTATTTGATATGCTATAGACAATATCTCGTCCGCAGCAATCAAGAGCCTCTCTCATTTCACGGGTAAAATATTTGTCATTTGGTTTCCAATCGTACTTCAGATAGTCCACGCCCCACTCTGCCCACTGCTTGGCATCGGCTTTAGCCCACGAATACTCGCCATGACGCCAATAGCGACGGCGGATAAAGCGGCGTGGGTCATCAGGCAGAGTCATGCGGGTATCTTCATTGCACCACCCCTCCTCAATCCAAGGATATGTGCCCTCGGCATTGTCTGAGTGAGTACCCGCGTGACCAGCGTATGTACTTACCCACGGACCAGAGTATATTCCCAACTTTAGACCCATAGAGTGTAGTTTATCGGCAAGAGCCTTCATATCTGGGAATTTATCGTTTGGCTGCACAGCATTGTACTCGCCACCGCGCTTACCCTGCCAACCGTCGTCTATATTTATATAGGTCCAGCCATAGTTTACAAGCCCCTGCTCAACTAACGCCTGAGCAGAAGAGAGTACCTTCTCTTGACTTACCGTAGGACCCCAACAGTTCCACGAGTTCCAACCCATTGGTGGAGTGAGGGCAATATCGTCGCCAACAACAATCTTAAGCTCACGCTCGTTGCTACCCTTGGCATTTGTAGCCTTCAGAACAACGGCATACTCCCCTCGCTGGGCAATTGTACCACTCAAACGACCCGTCTTTGGGTCCAACTTAACCCCCGCAGGGAGGTTTGTTGCCGAGAAAGTCATCGGACGCTCGCCCGTAGCAGCAATGGTGTATAGTATCTCCGCACCAGGGCGCATGCCAAACACCTTAGCACTGTTTATACGAGGCGTAGCAGGCGGTGGAGGAGTGAGAATATATTGCGAGTAATCAGGCGGAGTAAGGTGCTTAATGCCCGCATTGTCATCTCTCTTCTGTGCCGAGACAGTCAGCGTCGCCAGAGCCAACACTGCCGCCAAAAGTGAACGAAATCTCATATCTGTATAGTTTTAGGTTGTACAAATATACTATTTTATCTGCGAAATGCGAAAAATGCAAAAAAATCAGGTATAAAATTTGTTTTATGAAAAAAATCACATATCTTTGTCGTGTAAAATTCAATTGTATGCAATCTAAAACTATCTATGATTTTACTGTAAAGGCTGCAGATGGTAGAGATGAGGCTGACTAAAAACAACATTTTTAGTCAGCCTTGTTTTTGTTGTGTGAGGA
>CAZIPR010000082.1:0-2681 GCA_964541245.1 uncultured Alistipes sp. | reverse complement strand
GCGTAAGGGTTATCACATTGTAGCAAAGCAATGAAGAACTCAGAAATAGAACGGTCGCCATCTCGTTACCCGATTTCCAAGCATCCCAAATAACCGTCTAATTACAAGATAATTGCAAATTCTGCGATTTTTTTCTTATAAAATCGGGCAGTTCTGCGTAGCCACTCCCTAAATCTCCACTAATTTTTCGCGGATGGCATAGACGACAAGGCTGGCGGTGTTGTTGCAGCCTGTTTTTTCGAGAATGCGGGCGCGGTGGGCATCGACGGTGCGTTTAGAGATGGATAGCTGTTCTGCGATTTGTGGGGTAGAGAATCCGTCGCAGATAGCTTTTAGTACGGCAATCTCTCGCTCGGAGAGAGAGTCGTTATCGTTATTATGTTGAGGGACGGAGAACTCTGAGAAGAGTTTTTCGCCCTCCATAACGCGGGCTATGGCGTCAAAAACGGTGTCTATATCGGAGTCTTTGAGCAGAAAGGCGTATGCTCCAGCCTCTGCCATGCTACGGTAATACTGCTCTTCGCCAAACATTGATAGTGCAATAATTTTCAACTCTGCGCGCTGCTGTAGGGCTAAGCGGGTAGCCTTTTCGCCGCTCATATATGGCATAGAGATATCCATAAAGGCGATATCAACCTCCAGCGTGGGTAGGGCGGCGATAAACTCTGAGCCATCAGAGAACTCTGCCACAACCTTTATGTCGCGGCGGCGTTGCAATAGACCCTTCAGCCCATTGCGAAACAGGGTATGGTCATCAACAAGTGCTACCTTTATCATCTCTCTGAGCCCTGAATTTTTACCTCAGCGCGAGCCTTCATGCCCTTGCCGATACTACTTGTAATATCAATATTTCCGCCCAAGGAGCCTATGCGGGAGGTTATGTTTGACAATCCCATGCCGCAGTCTAACACAGCCTGTGGGTTGAAGCCTCTGCCGTTGTCAGAGTATGTTAGGATAAGGCTATTCTGCTCAAGGGCGAGTGAAATTACTATCATCGTGCAGCCTGAGTGCTTGAGAGAGTTGTTTATCAGCTCGCAGATTACGCGGTAGATAATAATCTCTACATCTTTATCAAACCTCTCAGCTCTTAGCGGGGTGTTAAAGCGTATTGAAACACCATGCAGGGCAGAACTTCGAGAGACAAAGTTGCGCACGGCGTGTGATAGTCCAAAGTCGAGCAACACCTGCGGGGAGAGGTTGTTTGAAATCTCCCTTACAGAGCGTATAGCCTCCTCAATGACATACTCTGTGTTGCCAATCATCTCGCTCTGTTCCTCAGATAGATTCTCATACTTAAGAGCCGAGAGTGACATCTTTGCCGAAGAGAGTAGCGGACCTAAACCGTCGTGTAGCTCCTTTGAGAAGTTGAGTTTTGACTTCTCCTCAGCTCGCAACACTGCTGTAAGGATTCGCTTGTTGAACAGTGCCCTCTGGCGTGCTACGCGGTCAAGATAGCCCACAAGACGGTGGGCAAACATTACAGCTATAGATATACAAATCGAAACACCTACACCTAAAAATATAGACACAAGTTGACTTACACCCTCGCCATTGAGAAACCTCAACTCAAAGTAACGCTCTGCTGCGATAAGCACAAAGCCGATGATGCACAAAATCCAAATGGCATTGTATTTTGTGCGCTTTACAAGGCGTAAAGCATAGACTATAGCCGCTAATTGCAGAACAATTGTAAGCCCTATGGCAATTTTTAATACAAGAGGTGTTGTCATCTTCTACTCTAACACTTTTGCAAGACAATCTAACTGGTTGTATGCTGTAAGGTCAACCTGTATAGGCACAACGGCAACATATCCGTTCTTTAGTGCCCACTCGTCAGTGTCCTGAGACTCTGGCTCGTGGTTGTTAAATCCGCCTGTAATCCAATAATATTTGCGACCATACGGGTCAACTCTCTCGTGGAAGTTGTCTGCCCAAAAACCCTTTGTTTGGCGGCAAATCTTGATACCCTTAATCTGGTCTGAGGGCAGATTTGGAATATTCACATTAAGGCACAGCGGACGAGGGGTGCTGTCGCTTATAGCCCTCTCAACAATTTTTGTACCCCACTCTATGCAAGCCGAGAAATCGGCATCTGCGGCATCGTTTAGGTTTGATAGACCTACAGATGGTATGCCGTAGAAGGCAGACTCAATTGCAGCACCCATAGTGCCCGAATAGAGAACATTTGTAGCCGAATTTGTGCCGTGGTTTATGCCTGATATTGTAAGGTCTATCTTCTTGTCTTTCAAGAAGAAATCAAGGGCAAACTTTACACAGTCAACAGGTGTGCCGTTGAGCGCGTATATTGTCACATCCTCACTCTGCTGTATAGTCTTTACCCTCAGAGAGTCGTATATTGTAATCGCCTGGCTTTTGCCGCTCTGCACCGTATCTGGTGCAATGGCTATAACCTTGCCAAACTTGCGGGCAACCTCTATCGCTGCTGCAAAACCCTTCGCAGCATAACTATCGTCGTTTGTAACAAAAACAAGTTTCTCTTTCATGCTAAATAGGTCTCTTTTAATCAAATATAGTCTCTTACACCACAAAAATAATAAATAATGTGGAAAGTTGCAACTTTTTATTTTATTTACTATCTTTGTGCATTCCTAAATTAAATTTAAGATCACTGCTGTCCCATTAAAATTTGGGAATGTTCTTTGAAATCATTGAAATATAGT
>CAZIPR010000081.1:0-3137 GCA_964541245.1 uncultured Alistipes sp. | reverse complement strand
CAACCTATTTCAGGAAACGACATTTAGGGAATTTAAGGAGGTTAGTGAGATTAAGGAGTGTGTTATAAAGTTCAAGGGATTCGATATCCCGAAGAACTTTTTTGTTCCGCTCCCTAAGTTCCTTAAAATTCCCTAATGTCCTTAAATTCTCTAAAAAATTTGCGCTCACCTTACTGACTGACGGTGCGAAAGTAGCGCGCTATCTGCTGACCACTATGTCCATGGTTATATCGTGGGACTCAGTGGGGATGTTGTCGCAGAGTTGTTCTTTATAGCAGACGCCGATTTTAAGGGCGCGGAAAGAGTGTCTGGAGAGGTATTTGTCGTAGTAGCCTTTGCCTCTGCCGCAGCGCGAGCCTTGGGTGGAGAAGGCTACGCCTGGGACGATGATTACATCTATCTCTGAGGGGTGGCAGGGTATGAGTCCTTGCGGCTCGGAGATACCGAAGGCTCCAGTGGCGAGGTCTTCGGGGTGGTAGTCATAAAAATCCATATCCTCTCCCGCGACTCTGGGCAGTACAACGCGTTTTGTGACGGCAAAATGCTCTATAGCCTGGTGGCTGATAACCTCGTCGGGCAGTGAGGCGTAGAGGGCGATGGTTTTTGCCTGTATGATAGGCTCTAAAGAGGCTATTGTTTTGAAAATCAGGGCAGATTTCTCCTCTCTCTCTTTGAGTGAGAGATTTTTTACTTCGGCTTTAGCCTTTTTTCGTATTTCGGATTTACTGATAGGTTTCATTTTGTGGTTAAAAATTGGGCAAAATGTTTTGTTATTTGGCAAACAATAGCTATATTTGTACGATATTATATGCGAAACGCAAACAAATTTTTCACAAAATAAACATAACTAATTTTTATTTCAAAACATTATGGGTTGTTTTTTAACTAATTCTTCTTTGGGAAGAAAACTTGTGATGAGTATTTCAGGTTGTTTCCTGGTGCTTTTCCTCCTCTTCCACATGGCGATGAATGTTGTAGCACTTATTAGTGCAGAGGGCTACAATATGATTTGCGGTTTTCTGGGTGCTAACTGGTATGCTCTTGTAGGTACAGCGGTGCTTGCTCTGGGTGTGCTTGTTCACTTCGTTTATGCCTTCATCCTTACTTGGCAGAATCGTAAGGCTCGCGGTAATGTGCGCTATGCTGTTACTGTAACTGAGAAGGGCGTAGATTGGGAGTCTAAGAACATGCTTGTTCTTGGTATTATCGTTATCCTCGGTCTGCTGCTCCACCTGTCTCACTTCTGGTCAAAGATGATGCTTGTAGAGCTTATGGGCGAGCATACAAACGACTTGGGTCTCTCTCCAACTGATGGTGCTGCTCTTATCCAGTTCACATTTAGCAAGTGGTACAATGTAGTTCTCTACCTTGTATGGTTTGCAGCTCTTTGGCTCCACCTCAACCATGGTGTATGGTCTATGTTCCAGACAGCAGGTTTTGCAAATGACACATGGCTCCCACGCCTCAAGTGTGTTGCAAAGTTGGTATCAGGTCTTATCTTCCTCGGTTTCGCTGCTGTAGCAGTTGTATTCTATGTAAAGAGCCTTTGCTGCTGCTGTTGCTAATTAGCCAATTTGTAGAATCATAAAATAATAAATAGATATGGCATTCAAATTAGATTCCAAAATCCCTGCCGGCGAATTGGCTCAGAAGTGGAGCAATCATAAGGCAGCTATCAAGGTTGTCAGCCCTGCTAATAAGCGCAAGCTCGACATCATCGTTGTAGGTACAGGTTTGGGTGGTGCTTCTGCAGCTGCTTCCCTTGGTGAGCTTGGCTACAATGTAAAGATTTTCTGCATCCAGGACTCTCCTCGTCGTGCGCACTCTATCGCGGCTCAGGGTGGTATCAATGCAGCAAAGAATTACCAGAACGATAACGACTCTGTTTATCGTCTCTTCTACGACACAATCAAGGGTGGCGACTACCGCGCTCGTGAGGCTAATGTTTATCGTCTGGCTGAGGTTTCTAACCTTATTATTGACCAGTGTGTTGCTCAGGGTGTACCTTTTGCTCGTGAGTACGGCGGTCTTTTGGCAAATCGTTCATTTGGTGGTGCGCAGGTATCTCGTACCTTCTATGCTCGCGGTCAGACCGGTCAGCAGCTGCTTCTCGGTGCTTATGCAGCCCTCAATAAGGAGATTCACAATAAGTCAGTAAAGTCTTACCCTCGTCATGAGATGCTTGACATTGTTGTTGAGAACGGCGAGGCTCGCGGTATCATCGCTCGTAACCTTGTTACAGGCGAGATTGAGCGTCATGGTGCACACGCTGTTGTAATTGCTACAGGTGGTTATGGTAATGTATTCTTCCTCTCTACCAACGCAATGGCATCAAACGGCTCTGCTGCATTCCAGTGCTACCGCAAGGGTGCTGGCTTTGCAAACCCATGCTTTACTCAGATTCACCCAACTTGTATCCCTGTACACGGTACACAGCAGTCTAAGCTGACCCTTATGTCAGAGTCTCTGCGTAACGATGGTCGAATTTGGGTACCTAAGAAGTTGGAGGATGTTGAGGCTCTGCGCAAGGGTACAAAGCAGCCTTCAGATATCGCAGAAGAGGATCGTGACTACTACTTGGAGCGTCGTTACCCTGCATTTGGTAACCTTGTACCTCGTGATGTTGCATCTCGCGCTGCAAAAGAGCGTTGCGACGCTGGTTATGGTGTAAACGAGACAGGTCTTGCTGTATTCCTTGACTTTAAGACCGCAATTGAGCGTCTTGGTAAGGAGACTATCGAGAAGCGTTACGGTAACTTGTTCGATATGTACAAGGAGATTACCGATGTTAACCCTTATGAGCAGCCAATGCAGATCTATCCAGCTGTTCACTACACCATGGGTGGTATCTGGGTTGACTACAACCTTATGACCACTATCCCTGGTCTCTACGCTATTGGCGAGGCTAACTTCTCAGACCACGGTGCAAACCGTCTTGGTGCATCAGCTCTGATGCAGGGTCTTGCAGATGGTTACTTTGTTCTACCTTACACAATTGGCGACTACCTTGCAAAGAAGATTCAGGCTCCAAAGGTATCAACTGATACCCCTGCATTTGCTGAGGCAGAGAAGGCTGTTAAGGAGAAGATTGCAAAACTGCTCTCAATCAACGGCTCTCGCTCTGTTGATGATATTCA
>CAZIPR010000080.1:0-3942 GCA_964541245.1 uncultured Alistipes sp. | reverse complement strand
GATCCCATAAAAACTAAATTTATGAGTCAACTTTTTTCCGTACAAGACATCTGCGAAGCAGAAAGCCAGCGTGAACTACGCTGGCTTTTAATTGCGCTTTCCCGATAGCGCTTCGTTTTCAAAAAACTGACGGTACTGCGTCAACCGAGAGGTGTATAGTCCCAGTTGTGCAGAGCGTTAGGGCAGTTATGGTTGATAAGGTTGATGGTGTTGGGGCGATAGTTGTAGTGGTTTTTGTGGAAGTTTTTTTGGCTATCGGCGTAGTTTTTTACTATGCCATAGATGCTATTAAAGTCGCCGAGGTTTAGGCTTTGGTATATTCTTTTTGTTTGGTTTAGGGGGTCAGCCTCGAAGTCTTCAAATCTGACCTCCACGATATCCGATTTGGGGATTACACTCTTCTCGGCGTTATACCTATTATATAGTGCGCAATAGGTCTTAAGAATCTCAGACTCTAATTCTGCTGTTGAGAACTGCTGCAGGGATATAGCCTCAAGAGTTTTGCTGAAGAAGTTGCAGCTTGATTCAAAGACGGTGTATGGGTTGCGCATAAGGTATATAAATTTTGCGTCGGGAAAGAGTTTTTTGAGCATCTTTATACGCGCTGTGTGTGGCGGATTTTTAGAGAGAAAGCGACCCTTCTGCTGGCAGTGTAGGGCTATCTGCATGCTCTGCACAACGGCGTTGCAAAAGCTCTGCCTCTCAGCCTCTGTTGCGCTGTCAAAGAGCAGATACCTCTCTCTGAGCTGTGCCATCTTGCTGGGGAAGAGCCAGAAGTGGTAGAACGAGGCGTGGGTCATGTTGGCAATAGCAAACTCCTCCTCCTGCGGCTGGTCGATGTTCAGCTCCATAGAGTCTGTAGGTCTTGCGGCGGGCATACAGAGCGCAGCAAGGCGTTTGAAAAGAGAGCTACCATAGAGCATAAGGTGCGGAAATACGGTCTGATATGTCGTGCAGTAGCCAAATTGCGGGTCCTTGCTGAGGAGGTTGTGGACAAATGTTGTCCCGCTGCGCCAATGCCCTATAATAAATACAGGAGATTGGATTTCGGGCTTTGTGATACTGCTAAACTCGCTTTTATTGATGGTGTATAGGGGGTTGAGGACTCTCTGGCAGCTCTTGGTTAGTCGGAACTTGTTCCTGTATGCAGAGTCTATCTTTGAGTGAGCAACAACGCTGTCAAAAGTGGCACGGTCTGCTCCGACAAGCGTATTTATTGGTAAGTTGTTAAACGAAAATCCCATTATTTGCTACATTTTATGATTATACCTACCTTGCGGCTAATATCTTTGCAGAGCTTGTTTATCGCCTCAAGTTGCTCAGTATCAATACCGTAGTCGGATAACGAAAGAGTTATTGCGCAGCTATCTGTGCTACTTGCATTCGTAATATCTGTAATCATACCTACAGCAGAGGTAAAGTTGGTTATAGGGTCTATAAGTATAAACGAGCCTGTCTGCCTACACTCTTTGTAACTATCGCCAATAATAGGCTCAGAACATAGAATTGAAACTTTTGCTATCTGATTGAGTGCCAGACTGTTTGACTTAAAATAGCAGCCCGTATTTATATCCAAATAGCTATCTATTGTATCAATCTTAGCCCTCAGAGTGTGGGTGTTGTGCTTGAGGTAGAAATTTTTTGAGCAGTCTGCACTCTCAGAGTCCATCCATACAAGCATCGCCTCAACTTTGTGCCCTATTTTGGGGCGTGGAGCATCTTGCAGCACAAGCATCTCTCCGCGCGAGATGTCTATCTGGTCGCTGAGTGTTATGGTAACAGATTGCGGATAGTAGGCACTCTGTAAATCGCCATCGTAGGTAACAATTCGCTCTACCGTTGAGCTCTTTCCAGAGGGTAGAGCAACAACTCTATCGCCTGCATGCACTACGCCAGAGGCTATTTTGCCTGCAAATCCGCGAAAGTCGAGGTTTGGACGAATAACATACTGCACAGGAAACCTAAAGCCTACAGAGCTGCCGCCGCCATCTATCTCTACACTTTCAAGCCACTCAAGGAGCGCGCAGCCTCTGTACCACGGCATATTATCGGAGTGGGCTACTATATTGTCGCCGGCAAGAGCTGAAACGGGTATGCACTTTAGGCTCTTAAACTCTATCCCTTGTTCAGATAACCAAAGGTTGTATTGAGTCACAATCTCTTTGTACCGCTCCTCAGAGTAGGCTACAAGGTCCATCTTGTTTATGGCAAGGACAACATGTTCTATGCCAAGCAGCGATACAATGCAGCTGTGGCGGCGAGTCTGCGTTACCACACCATGGCGTGCATCAATAAGTATCACTGCCAAGTCTGCCGTCGAGCCGCCTGTAATCATATTGCGGGTGTATTGCTCGTGCCCAGGGGTGTCGGCTATGATAAATTTACGGTGTGAAGTGGCAAAATATCTGTATGCCACATCTATTGTAATACCCTGCTCGCGCTCAGCCTTCAACCCGTCGCAAAGTAGGGCGTAGTCTATGCCCTCGCCCGCATTACCGCGCCTTACTGAGTCTCTTTTAAGTGCTTGTAGTTGGTCTTCATAGAGCAGTTTGCTGTCGTAGAGTAACCGCCCGATAAGGGTACTCTTACCATCATCTACACTGCCTGCCGTAAGTAGCCTCAGTAGCCCCTTCTGCTCATCTTGAGCAAGAAAATCCTCTATAGTTTGGTTTTTTGTTCTCATGCTTAACACTACTCTAAAAATATCCCTCTCTCTTCTTCTGCTCCATACTCCCCTCGCAGTCAAAGTCTATTACGCGGGTTGTGCGCTCAGATTTTGTGGTTGTCATCATCTCCTCAACAATACCCTCAATAGTGTCGGCACTGCTCTCTATCGCCCCTGTCAGAGGGTAGCAACCCAGTGTCCTAAATCGTACTTTCCTTACAGTTGCGCGCTGCTGCAAATGCTCTGGCATGCGGTTGTCATCCACAAGGATAAGGTTGCCGTCAATATCCACCACACGCCTCTCTTTGGCAAAGTAGAGCTGCACAATTGGTATCTTCTCAAGGCGGATATACTGCCATATATCAATCTCAGTCCAGTTGCTCAGCGGAAAGACCCTGATACTCTCGCCCTGAGATATACGGGTGTTGTATATGTCCCACAACTCTGGTCGCTGATTTTTGGGGTCCCACTGCTGAAAACGGTTACGGAAAGAGAAGACCCTCTCTTTTGCCCTGCTCTTCTCCTCGTCGCGCCTTGCTCCGCCAAAGGCGGCATCAAAACCATATTTTTGTAGAGCTACAAGTAGTGCCTCGGTCTTCATAAGGTCGGTATGCACCTTACTGCCATGGGTAAATGGACCCACACCCGCCTCAAAGGCACTCTTGTTGTACTCTACAATAAGATTCCAATTGTGCTCAGCAGCGTAGTGGTCTCTAAACTCTATCATCTCACTAAACTTCCACTTTGAGTCTATGTGCATCAGCGGAAATGGCACCTTGCCCGGATAAAAAGCCTTCTCTGCAAGGCGCACCATAACAGAGGAGTCTTTGCCTATGGAGTAGAGCATTACAGGGTTTGAAAACTCTGCGGCAACCTCTCTGATAATATGTATAGACTCCGCCTCTAAGGCTTTCAGATGGCTAATATTGTAGTTCATACTCTACCTTTGACTCTATGCAGTTCATAATCTCACTTACGCAACTATCAACACTGCGCCCTGTGGTGTCAATGTTGATATCAGGGGACTTGGGTGGCTCAAATTGGGCGGAGATACCCGTAAAATCACTTATCCCGCCCATGCGAGCCTTGGCATAAAGCCCCTTAACATCCCTCTTTTCGCATACGCTTAGTGGAGTAGAGATGTATATCTCCAGTAAGCTCTCGCTGCCTATAATACTTCGTGCTATCTCTCTTAGGTAGTTGCTCGGCGAGACAAGGGCGGCTATTGTTATAATGCCTGTGTCGTTAAAGAGTTTGCACACCTCGGCTGTGCGGCG
>CAZIPR010000079.1:0-4320 GCA_964541245.1 uncultured Alistipes sp. | reverse complement strand
GTAATAGCTGCAAGCTATCCTAAATCCGCAACGAAATAGAGAAACGAAGTTTCTCAGAAAGTCTTTTAAGCCATCTTCGATGTCTTTTCCTCCTCGCAGTTCGGCATAGTCTGCAAGCAGCCTCTGCCCTCACGAGCAGCGTCGGTTGGTGCCGCTTTTTTCAAAAAGCGGCGGTACTTAGGGGGGTACTCTATCCTACAGCGGGTCGGCATCGATGAATATGCCGACGGCTTTATGAGCGGGGTTTTGTCGGAGGGTTGAGATAAACTGTTTTATATCGGCTCGTGCTTTGGACAGGGGGGCTGTGGTCTCTATTTTTACGACGATTTCGACAATCAACTCTCCGCGGATTCTATCAATCAGAGGTGTTACGGGTCCTAATACTCTGCTGCCGAAGTGGCTCCTTAGCCTGCTGCCTAAAGTTTTTGCAGCCTCGGCGAGGCGTGAAGCCTCACGGTGGCGGAGTGTTATGCGGATAAGTTTGCAGTATGGCGGATAGTTAAACAGCTTGCGCTCAGACAGTTGCGCTGTTGCAAACTGCTGGTATCCTCTCTCTGATAGGGTGGTAAATATAGGGTGTGAGGTGTCGGAGGTCTGTATTACCACCTCTCCTACTTTATCCCTTCTGCCGCAGCGACCTGCCACCTGCATAATAGTCTGCCAAGCGCGCTCTACGGCTCTAAAGTCGGGCGCGTTGAGTAGATTGTCGGCATTAAGTATTCCTATAAGCGTAACATGGTCAAAATCAAGACCTTTGGCTATTATTTGCGTACCTACAAGAATATCTGCACGATGAAGAGCAAAGTCGGTAATAATCCGCTCGTATGCCCCCTGTGAAGATGCTGAGTCGCCGTCGAGACGCAACACCCTTGCCGTTGGGAAGAGCCTTAAAATCTCCTCTTCGACCTTCTCTGTGCCAAAACCCATTGATACAAGCTCAGACTTTTTACACTCTGGACAGTAACGCAAATTAGGTATTGAGTAGCCGCAGTAGTGACACTTCAGAGTGCCTGAACTGAGGTGACTTGATAGCGTGACATTGCAGTTTGGGCAGCGTGGGGTCCAACCACACTGAGGGCACTCCATATAGGGCGCATAACCCCTGCGATTTTGGAAGAGCATAACCTGCTCGCCCGCAGCAAGCCTGCCTGCGATTTTGTCTAAAAGCTCTTTGTTAAAATGTGATTTTCTCTCGCCTCGTTTTACAGCCCTTATGGTATCTGAGACAGTGATAACGGGTGGTAGTGACTCTCCGTAACGCTCTGATAGCCAAACACCTGCATATTTACCCGCCATGGCATTGTTGTAGCTCTCAAGCGATGGGGTTGCGCTGCCTAAGATTACCTTAGCTCTGTGTATCCATGCCAACATTATTGCCGCATCGCGCCCATTGTAGCGTGGCGCAGGCTCGCTCTGCTTGTAGCTCGAATCGTGCTCCTCGTCTATGACTACAAGCCCTAACGCTTTGAAAGGCAGAAAAATAGCCGAGCGCGCACCGATTATAAAGTTGCCCGAATCTTTGCGCAGCATGTCCATATAAATCTTTGTGCGACGAGTTGCAGTGAGCTTTGAGTGGTATGCTGTAACTCTGCCTGGGAACATGCGCTCCATGCGCTCTACAAGCTGCGTTGTGAGCGAAATTTCGGGAACAAGGAGTAGTACATCCTTGCCTTGTTCAAGCGTGGCGGCTATGCGGTGGGTGTATATCTCGGTCTTCCCAGAGCTTGTAACACCGTGTAACAGAGCCACATCGCAACTCTCAAAGGCGCGATTTATGCTCTCTAAGGCACTACTCTGAGCTTTGGAGAGGGTAGGTAGCAGAGCCTTTGTAACGGCGTGGAAAGTAGGGACTGCATCGCGCTCAAAAACCTCAATAATCCCAGCTTTTACTAAGGCAGAAATTGTTGTGGCATCGGCTGTAAGAGCCTTGCGGAGTAGCGTTCCGCCAGCAGATTTAAGGGCGGCAATAGCCTCGGCTCTGCGGGGTGCGCGACGAGTAATTTTCTCAAATTCCTCGTCGCCAATCTCTCTGACAAGCCTCACAACACGCTCCTGAGCCACCTTGTATGGCTCATATAGCTCCTGACTTGTGGCGTGAGGTTTTATAAGCGACGGGAGGGCAATACGCATAACCTCGCCCATTGTGGAGAGGTAGTAGTCTGCAATCCACTCCCAAAAACGAATCTGTAGCGGACTAAGTAGTGGATAGTCGTATAGCTTGCTAAGAATATGCTTTATCTTCCCCCTTTTTGGAGGATTGTTGTGTAGGCGCAGCACGATACCTGTATAGACCGAACTCTTACCAAACTGCACAGATACAGCATCGCCAACTCTAAGGTCAGCAACAGACCCCACTGCAAAGGTGTAAGCCTCTTGTGCAAGGGGTAGAACTATATCTGCAAACAGAGTCATGGTCTAATTAGAAAGGTACCTCATCGCTTGGCGGAGCAACCTTTACGCTCGGCGCAGAGGGCATTGCAAACTCATCCGCCCCAGTCATATTCTGCAATGGAGAGGTTGATGGAGCTGCTTGAGACTGTGATTCGTAGTTCTCGTACTGCTCGCCCTGTGGCAGAGTCTTGCCCATCATCTCAAAGTCGGCAAAACGCGCCTGATTCTTGATAAACCTCATGCGTACATCTGTAACCTCGCCGTTACGGTGCTTGGCAAGGATAATCTCTGCCAAACCGTCTGTTGTTGCACCATCTTCGGTTGATGTAAAGCCGTAGTATTCAGGACGATGGATAAATGCTACAACATCGGCATCCTGCTCAATTGCACCCGACTCACGAAGGTCAGAGAGCTGAGGACGCTTTGTGCCTCCGCGGGACTCGGTGTTTCGAGATAGCTGCGAGAGGGCTATGATTGGAACATTTAACTCCTTGGCAATAGCCTTGAGTGTTCTGGAGATAAAGGCAACCTCCTGCTCACGATTTCCATTTGCACCACCACCCATATTGCCAGCTGTCATAAGCTGCAAATAATCGACAATAATAATCTTTATGCCTTGGTGAATATGCAGACGGCGCGCCTTTGAGCGGAACTCAAAGATTGATAGTGCAGGGGTGTCGTCTATATATAGTTTTGCATGACCGAGAGGCTTTGTGGCAACAGATAGATGATTCCAATCTGCTGGCGAGAGCCTTCCGCTGCGGATATTCTTACTGTCAAGACCTGTCTCGGCTACAATAAGTCGGGTCATAAGCTGAACGGCAGACATCTCAAGCGAGAAGAAGGCTACAGGGGTCTGATAGTCCACCGCTATATTGCGCGCCATAGATAGCACAAAGGCAGTCTTACCCATTGAAGGGCGCGCTGCGACGATGATAAGGTCAGATGGCTGCCAACCAAGAGTCACATTGTCAAGAGCCGAGAAACCTGTGCAGACACCGCTGTAGAGAGAGTCGTTCTTGCTCGCCTCCTCAATCTGTGCAATAGCCTTGCTTAGAATTGAAGCTGAATCTTGCACGCTACGCTTTACATGACCCTCAGTGACCCTGAGAATAGAGGTCTCGGCAAAGCCGATAAGTTCTGTCACATCGGTTGCACTGTCGTAAGAGCGACGCTGAATCTCAATTGCCGAGTTTATCAGCTCGCGCTGTACATACTTCTGCGCAATTATTCGGGCGTGAAACTCAACATTTGCCGCAGCACCGATTTTCTGCGTCAGCTGCGCCAAATATGCCGCACCGCCAACCTTTGTCAGCTGGCGATTTGCTTTTAGATATTCAGTGACAGTGTATATATCAACAGGCTTTCCAACTGTGGCAAGCTCGTTTATGGCGTGATATATTATGCGATGCTCCTCGGTGTAGAACGAATCCTCATTTAGATACTCCTGAACAATTGTAACGCTCTCGCTCTCCAACATCAGCGCACCAAGCACCGCCTCTTCAAGCTCTACCGCCTGAGGAGGTACAAGCCCGCCCATCTCAGACTCAGGGACCAAAGCTGCGTATGCCTCCCTGTTATTCTTCTCAGCCCCTCTATACTCTTTAGCCATAAAGTCTCCTCTTATAAAAGTTCTATCCTACAAAGGTATGAAATAAATTTAGAAATAGCAAGATTGCCTCCACGGAGTATAAAAATGGGATGACTAAAATTTAGTCATCCCATTTTTCCGAGAAAAACAATACTACTTGTTCTTCTTATCGTAGCGTTTTGCGTAACGGCTCATAAACTTATCGACGCGACCGGCAGTATCAACCAACTTAATCTTACCAGTATAGAACGGGTGAGAAGTGTTGGAGATCTCCATCTTATACACGGGATAGGTTTCGCCGTTCACCTCAATAGTCTCTTTTGTCGAAACGGCGGACC
>CAZIPR010000078.1:0-5300 GCA_964541245.1 uncultured Alistipes sp. | reverse complement strand
AGACTAATAGCAAGTGCTATTCGGCAAATACCTTGTGCAACAAAGGCTAAAAACAACCACAAAGAACGAAGTAGGAAAGGTTGAAACCACTCCTTTACTTTTCTTCAGAAAAGGGACGGTACTGCGTTAGCACCTTAATTTTCTTGGTCAAATAATTGTAAAATCGGGGTGGGTGTACTATTTTTGTATTGATGAAAGTTGTTATTGACAGAGCAATACCGTTTATAGAGGGTATTTTAGAGCCATTTGGGCAGGTTGTGTATGCTGATGGTGTCAGTTTCTCAAGAGAGATGGTTGCAGATGCTGATGCGCTGATTATTCGCACCCGCACCAAGTGCAATGCTGCTCTACTTGAGGGCTCGGCGGTTAGAATTATAGCCACAGCCACCATAGGTTTTGACCATATTGATTTGGACTACTGCAAGGAGCATGGCATCAAGGTTGCCACTGCCGCAGGGTGCAATGCCAGGGGTGTTTTGCAGTGGGTGGCATCAGTATTAGCACATCTTGCTGCAAGGGATAATTTCAGCCCTGAAGAGCGAACACTGGGCATTGTAGGTATTGGAAATGTCGGCTCTTTGGTCAAAGAGTATGCAGAGAGTTGGGGTTTTAAGACCATCTGTTGTGACCCGCCACGACAGCAGCGCGAGGGACTTGATTTTGTCGCGCTGGAGCAGGTACTCTCTACTGCCGATATTGTAACGCTGCATACCCCGCTTGACAGCACAACAAGGGGCATGATAAACAGCCACACAGTCTCTCTGCTCCGCCATGGTGCAACGCTTATAAACGCCTCACGCGGCGAGGTTGCAGAGACTAAGGCACTGCTTAGGGAGGATTTGACCTGCGCCATAGATGTCTGGGAGGGCGAGCCGAATATTGATTCTCAGCTGCTTAAGAAGGCTATTGTCGCAACGCCCCATATAGCGGGCTACTCTGTACAGGGCAAGGCAAATGCCACAGCACTTGCTGTAAGGGCTGTGGCGGCACAGCTCGGTCTGCCACTCACAGATTGGTATCCAGAGGGGGTTAAAAGGGTTGAGCCAAAGGCTATCTGTTGGCAGGATATGGTTGGTAGTATTGGTAACTATTGCGATATTGTCAAGCAGTCTATCCCGCTCAAAAATGGCAGCAACTTTGAGGCTCTAAGGGATAACTATCGCTATAGAGAGGAGTATTTTTAGGGCTATTTGAATTTTATTCAATTCTATTTGCTATCTTTGCATTATGTTTAAGCTGTTAACTTTTCTTTCGCCTCTGCTTGGTGCAGAGAGGGTGCATGATATCGCCATCGCCATTTTGCGTTATGCGGGCAGAGTCCCAGGCGCACGATGGTTGATGCATAAACTCTATGCCGTAGAGGAGCAATCTTTGGAGCGCGAGGTATTTGGCATAAAGTTCCGCAACCCCGTAGGTATGGCTGCTGGTTTTGACCGTAACGGCGAGATTTTCAGAGAGTTAAATGCTATGGGCTTTGGTTTTGTTGAGATTGGCACAGTAACCCCTCTACCTCAGACAGGTAACCCGAAGCCGAGGCTGTTTCGTCTTGATAGCGACTGTGCAATAATGAATCGTGTAGGTCTAAGTTGCAAGGGCTTGGAGCGCGTTATATCCAACCTACGCCACGACCACAGCGATATTGTCATAGGCTGCAATATAGGTAAAAACTCAGCAACCCCGCCAGAGGATGCACCGCAGGACTACCTAAAGGTCTTTCGCAATCTGTATCAATATGTTGACTACTTTACAGTCAATGTAAGCTACAACACAACCTTTAAGCAGTATGTCCCCCGCACAAGGGAGAGTATAATATCTATCCTCAACCCGCTCTTTGACTTCCGCAGGGGGCAGAATCAGTATCGCCCGATACTGCTCAAAATATCTCCAGACCTCTCAAACGAGGATATTGATATGATGACAGATATTATGGTTGATACTCCGCTTGATGGTATTGTTGCCACAAACGCCACTGTCCGCCATACAGCCCTTACCACCCCTCCTGAGACTCTGAAGAGCTACGGTGCGGGTGCTGTGAGTGGCAAGCCGCTGACAAAGCGTTCAATAGAGGTTGTCAGACGCGTATATGCCCGCTCAAATGGCACATATCCGATTATTGGCGTGGGTGGACTGATGACTCCGCAGGATGTGAAGGATATGCTCAATGCGGGAGCCTCACTTGTACAGATTTACACAGGTTTTGTCTATAACGGACCTAAGTTTGTTGGGCAAATCTGCCAATCGCTACTTGATAAACCTCAAAACGAAAAAGTTACTTCAAAGCCATGAAATCAACCATTATAACAATAGGCGACGAGATTCTGATTGGGCAGATTCTCGACACGAACTCTCGCTATATATCTCAGGCACTCAACGCTTTAGGTGTTGTTGTTGCAGAGCGTACATCTATCGGAGACTGTAGGGAGCAGATTGTTAATACCCTTAACAGGTCGCTTGCCACCTCTGATATTGTAATCATCACAGGCGGGCTTGGACCGACAAAAGACGACATTACAAAACACACCCTTGCTGAGTATTTTGCCTCGGAGCTATACCACAACGAGCAGGTTGGCGATTTTGTTCGTTCCCTGCTCTCCAAGCGCGGCATAGAGTTCAACGACCTAAATCGTGGTCAGGCTATGGTGCCTCGCTGCTGCACTGTGCTTCACAATGCCCACGGAACAGCTCCAGGTATGTGGTTTGAGCATGAAGGCAAGGTGGTGGTATCACTTCCAGGCGTACCTTTCGAGATGGTGCATCTTATGGAGGATGAGGTACTGCCTCGTCTGCGCGAGAGGTTTACCCTTAAGTCTATTGTTCACCGTACAATGATTACTTCGGGCATTGCCGAGTCTATCCTTGCACAGCGAATTGCTCAGTGGGAGGAGAGTTTGCCAGATTTGCTGCACCTTGCATACCTCCCTGCTCCAAATGTTGTCAGGTTGCGCCTTTCGGCATACGAAGTTGAAAAAGAGGAGGCTACAGCACTGATTGATAAGCAGTTTGAGGCTTTGCGCGCCATTATCCCAGAGGCAATTGTGGGCTTCGAGGGGGCGACAGTAGAGGAGCTAATCCACAAGTGGATGATAGAGCACAAAAAGAGCCTCTCCGTGGCAGAGAGTTGCACAGGTGGCACTCTTGCATCCAAATTTACCGCCATGGCGGGTGCTTCGGCATACTTTCAGGCTGGCGTTGTAAGCTACTCCAACGAGGCAAAGTGCGACATTTTAGGAGTAAATCCAGAGAGCATTGCGCAGCATGGTGCTGTATCTGAGCAGGTTGCAATAGAGATGGCAGAGGGCGTGCGCCGCGCAGGCATGTGTGACTATGCAATCTCCACAACAGGCATCGCAGGTCCAACAGGCGGCTCGGCAGCGAAGCCTGTAGGCACTGTCTGGATTGGCATTGCAACACCTGAAAAGAGTTTTGCCGTATGCAAGAACTGCGGCACAGACCGTGGTCAGATTATCCAACGTGCAACAGCTTATGCAATAAAACTTCTATACGACTCACTATGAAGACAATTTTAACCCTGCTATTTCTCCTTACATGGAGCTATGCTGAGGCTTGCTCCTCGGCAATTGTATCTCCGCGCGCCTCAAAAGAGGGGTGTGTCATGTTGTGGAAACACAGAGACCAAACGGCGACACAAGATACACGAATAGCCCACTTTGACGATGGCAAATATGCCTACACAGCACTTGTAAATTCCTATCATGCAAGAAGATATACTGTATATGGCGGCATAAACGAAGTTGGCTTCGGCATTATCAGCACCGCCACAAAAAACCTCAACCGCGCAGATAGTGACAGCAACCCACCAGTTCACAACCACTCACTTATGACCACCGCACTGAGAGAGTGCGCGACAGTCGAACAGTTCGAGGCTCTGCTTGCCACCTATAAGAGGGCTAAAGACTTCCAATCCAATATAGGCGTTGGAGATAGCAGCGGCTGTGGAGCATATTTCGAGATTTGGGGCGACGGCTACCGCAGATACAATATTGACGAAAAGCCACTTGGCTACGATATTCGTACCAACTTCAGTTTTGCTGGCAGAGTGAGCGACAGGGGTCGAAGCGTGCGCCGCTACCGCACCGTAGAGGAGCTTATGAGCGAGCAAAGTCTATTCTCCTCGGCAGACTTTTTCGGCTTCTCGCGCAACTTCTATAGCGCAGACAAGGGGGATATACTTGCAAACGACAAACCGCACAAAGAGGCAAATTATATAATCCCTCGCCCATCAAGTGTCGGCAGCATGGTCATCGTGTGCGGGAAAAATCCGAGAATTGATATTATCGTGGGGCATCCAGTGGCAGGCTTTGCAGTACCCGTGTGGGTTGCTGCAAAAAACAATATCCCGCAATGCGTAGCCTCTCGCGGCATGTTCGACCTATCCCGCGCCTTCGTTGCAAAGGCGTACGACAAGAGAGAAGATGGCACTTTTCTTAATAAAGATGTCATCCGCAGGGCTCTTACTGTCAATACCCGCATCAAGAGTGGCTCCACCATGCCCGCCGATATCGCCTCCTTCAACCAAGAAGTTGACAAAACCTTCGCAAAACACCGTCAAAAAATGCTCCGCGTTTTGGAGTAAATACCCACACAGTACCGCCCCTAAATGACACACAATGACATTTAATAACAGCGGGTCTAACGACCCTTAATAGCCAAGCGCAACAATGAAAGTTCTTCGGGGCATTGGGTCCCACGAAGAACTTTTGATTTACAGGGTATCGGCTTTTGCGCGCAGACCCTATTGTCACTAAATACTCTAGAACCTCTAAATGACCCTTAAAAATTATGCCCGCTGCTATTCATTGTTATTTTCTGCTATTAAAACCGCACGCTCCCCTAATTCTCTCTAACAATCCCACAAATGCACAAAATCTTTTAATAGCCATATCTACCACATAATCAACGCATTATAAAAGAAATAGATTTTTGCATGAAAAAATTTTTGAAAATTTTTAGTAAAAAGTTTGCACAAGAAAAAAAATTGCTCTATCTTTGCACTCGCAATCAGGAAAACAGGTTGCAACATTTCCGGAGCGGAATCTACAATGCGGAAATAGCTCAGTTGGTAGAGCACAACCTTGCCAAGGTTGGGGTCGCGAGTTCGAGTCTCGTTTTCCGCTCTGAAAATCAGACAGTTACGAAAGTAGCTGTCTTTTTTTGTGTTTGAAAATGACGGCACAGACGGCTTGAACTGGGATCACCTGCAAAAGTCGGATCACCTGCAAAAGTCGGCTCACTGTAAAATTCCGGTGGGGATGTAAAAAAGGGCTCACTGTAAAATTCCG
>CAZIPR010000077.1:0-5391 GCA_964541245.1 uncultured Alistipes sp. | reverse complement strand
GATCCCATAAAAACTAAATTTATGAGTCAACTTTTTTCCGTACAAGACATCTGCGTAACAGAAAGCCAGCATAGGCTCGATGTGCCTATGCTGGCTTTGTTTGTGCTTTTTCAAACAGCTGCGGTACTGTTGATTGCCTATTTGCCGACGGTGTAGAATCTATCCTTAGGTAGGGCTTGTACGGCTGGCAGGGTAGCGATTTGGTCGATGCGGTTATTAAGTAAAGTGCGCACATCGTCCCACCTATAGTATGGTGCTATATCGCTTGCTATTGGCAGCAGTATTTGTTGTTCATTGTGGAGTAGTTTTACGATAACTTCGCCCTCTTTATTGCGGTAGAAAATCCACTGGAGGTTTGCTGCCATAGGGGTAATTTGGAAGTCGCACCACTCGTTTTTCAGTGTAGCAAAGTCTTCTACTCTTGCGCACCGACCCTCTGCCTGCATAACTGCAAGGGCTGCTATTACGGTATAGTCGTGACCAAATCTAAGAAATGCTGTGCGTGGGCACTCTCCATTTTTGTTTGCAGCAATAACTCTGTCGGCATCCATAACAACCTCTCTTACAAGGTTGGCTCCATCGCCCAAGATAACATCTCCCCAGCGTGTTGAGGCTCCGTATGTTGCATAACGCTCTTTGTTTATCTCTTCCCATATTGCAGCACGCTCTGCTCCTGTGAATATGTCGTGTATTCGCTCTTCGCCCTCGGTATCTTGTATGCATACAGAGAGGTAGAATAGGGTGCGGATGGCTCTGAAGAACTTTGCACTATCTTGAGCCTCAATAAACTTCTCGCTAAATATCCTGCGAGATATTTGAGGGAGCAACTCGGCAATTTTGCCATTTATAAACTTATTTGCATAGCCGTTTGCCTCTTTGAATATGCTCTTTCTGCCGTATGATGGGCGCAGATATACTTGCACGCTGTCGTTTGTTGTGCGGTAAATCTTAAGCTCTGGATTTAGCTCCTTAAGTCTCTCGTTAAATGCCGCCATGCTTAGCACGCAGCGTGGAACATCCGAAGAGCGACTCTCCACAAAGGCATCCTTGCCCTTGAAGAGCTTAGTAAAGGAACGGAACATACGCTCGGCAATGCCGCGATGCTCAGATATGCCCTGCGGCGACAGCTCAGCCTCCCTGCCGTATGCGCGCTTGGCAATAGCATCAACCTTTTGCTGCAATATCTTACCTTTCTCGGTAAGCTCTCCCTCTGCTGCCGCCTTGTTTAGCATCTGCTGGGGGTAACTATATACCCCTTTTGAGGCGTGCCAGCGTGAGCCGTGACGACCAAAATGGCTGATATAGAAGGGTTTGTAACCCTTTGGCGCAGGCGTTACTTCGCTCTCGGTAAAACGGTAAGTGTAGTAGATGCCTCCTGCTGCATCGGGGTTTTTGTCAAAAAACTCAGCGTCGAGTGTTTGAGCCGAAAGGGTAGTGGTTAAGCCTAATAGGAATATTGCTAAAATTCTGGTTTTCATACTATTAGAGATTTGAAATAAGGTGTTTCTTTATATCCTCCCAATCGTAGTACACCCCCTGAATAGGCTCTGCTACGCTGCTGTCTAAAACCTGTTCACGCTCGTTGTGAAGTACCTTGACAAGTATTCTATCGCTCTTTTTGCTGCGGTAGAATATTAGCTGCACATTGGCTCCCATAGGTGTTACCTCGTTTATCCTCCAGCTATGGCTGACATTTGCCCAATCGTCGGTTACAATGTTGCCGCACTTAATGCCGAGCATCTTGACAAATGGAATCACTGTCACATCGTGCGCAAAGCGGAGTGTCGCCTGTTCGTCGCCATTGCTGATTGCTCTGTCGGCAGTATCAATAACATTGCGGACAAATGGCTTGATACCCTCTAAAATAGTCTCTGCAAATGGCTTTGAGGGACCTGTGAGGGCGTAGCGACGGATATTTGATGCTCTCCAAATGGCGGCAAGCTCATCCTCGGTGAATATGTAGTCAATATCCTCTACGCCTTTAACCTCTGTCGAGCCAAGAATTGCCCCAAGCATAAAACTCTGCAACATAAACTGCTTAGAGTCTATATTCTGAGACTTTGTGAAAATCCGCTTCATAAAAGCCTCTGTATTAGGCATGTATGCGTTTTGTAGCGAATCACTAAGCGGCATGGCATCCTGCTTTACACTGTTTAGTCCAGCGTATGCCTTGAGATATGTGTTGTCGTCGCTTGACTCCATACGAATCTCTGCTGTAGGTACAAGACGGGTAATCTCCTGCACCGCAGAAGCCATGCTGAGGATGCAGCGTGGTACAGTAGTAGAGCGGCAATCTATATAGCACCCCTTGTGGAATATCTCAGGAAAGTTGCAAACCATGCGGTTAGCAATGCCGCGATGCTGTTCAAAACCTATCCTTGATAGCTCTCCATAGCGATTTTCAGCATCTGCACTCAGGGTCTTTGCATCCTTAAATAGACGCTCTCCCAATGCAGTCAGCTCTCCACGCTCAGCGGCAGCTCTTAGCACAGCAAGAGGCTTGTTGTAACTGCTCTTTGAGGCGTGCCAGCGCGAGCCGTGACGAGTTAAGTGGCTGATATAGAAAGGTTTATAGCCCTGTGGGGCTTTGGATAGCTCTTTGTCTATATTCTCGGCAGGGTATGGGCGGTATAGCTCATATCTAAACTGCGGGTCGTACTCTTTAATTTGGGCTGTACTCTGTGCCGAGGCGGTAAAACAGAGCGCAGCAAAGGCTATAGCAAGAACTCTTTTCATACTATTTGTTTGTCATTATTTGCAGAATCAGTTTGTCGGTCTCGCGCATGCCATTGCGACCGATATTTGTTAGGTTGGCGATACACTTGTCAACATCCTCGTCAATAATACCCTCAAGAGAGGTTGTATGTCGCTGCTCCATGGCAAGTACGGCAGAGAGTACGGCAGTTGACACTCCGCTGGTCACTTTTAGTGAGCAGCTCGGCTTTGCTCCGTCGCAAATCATACCTGTAAGGTTTGCTACCATGTTTTTTACTGTGTAGCACACCTCTCTAAACTCTCCGCCCATAAGATATGTAATACCGCAACTTGAGCCTGTCGCTGCAACTACGCATCCACAGAGGGCAGATAGTCTGCCTAAAGACTGCTTGATGTAGATAACGGTTAAATGGCTGAGTGCTAATGCCCTGAGTAGCTTCTCCTCGCTTACACCCTTCTCCCTGCCAAAGATAACCACAGGGACGGTTGCCGATATGCCTTGGTTGCCACTGCCAGAGTTGCTCATAACAGGCACCATTGCTCCGCTCATTCTGGCGTCGCATGCACCACTTGTATAGGAGAGAATCTTTGTGAAAAGTGTGTCGCCAAAGATAGACTCCTTTGCGCTTTGGTGCATCAGTCGTCCAAGACCATGTCCGTAACTGCCTGTAAAAGAGGTCTCGGCAGCTGCAATATTCATCTTCTCAGCATCTCTAAGCCACTCAATCTGCTCTAAAGGAACTGTTGTGGCGTAGTCATAGACCTCGCGCATTGTAAGGGTTACTTCGCCGCTGTCAGAACTCTGACAAGAGTTGCTTGCAGCTGAGAGTATGGTTTTATCGTTAAGACTTATGTGCGTAAAGTTGGTGTGTGACCCTGCAATTACGGCTGTGGCTCTATTGTCGCCCGCATAGACCACTGCGCAGATGTAGAGAATCTCTGAGGTCTGCTTGTCTATACCTATTTTTATGCACTCTGCCTCAAGATAGCTCTTAGCCCTCTCTACAGCGCAACTGTCGGCATCTTTTAGCACCTGAAGACCATACTCAGACTTGCCAGCAATAGCTCCAAGGGCGATTGCGATTGGCAGACCTGTCATGCCTGTATTTGGGATGCCTACTCCCATGGCATTCTTGTAGATATTTGGGCTGAGTGTTACCTCAATTCTCTCAGGAACAGAGCCTAAAGTCTCACAAGCCTTAGCAACACATAGCGAGACAGCTATCGGCTCGGTACAACCGATGGCAGGGATAATCTCCTGCTTCATTAGTGAGCCTATAAATTCGTAATTCATACCTTAAGGTATCTTCTATAAATTAGTAATACATATTTTTCGTCTTATGGTAAATTCTATTTCGGTCGCTTTCAAATCACCTCGACCTAATTTATAGAACATACCTTAAGCTATTAAATACCAGATATATCCTACATAAGCAGCAAGGAAAACAATACCCTCAAAGCGGGTAATTCGACGATGCCCGAACAGTAGGGCAGAGATAAGCAGTAGCACTGCCGAGCCGACCATTACAAGCAGGTCTATTGTAGTAATACCGCTCATTGTCAGTGGAGTGATAGTGGCGCATGTGCCTAAAATAAGCAGTATGTTGGCTATATTAGAGCCTACAACATTGCCTAAAGCAAGTGCGCTGTGACCCTTAGTAAGTGCAACCAAACTTGCTGCAAGCTCTGGTAGCGAGGTGCCTCCAGCCAGCAGAGTGATGGCGATAATATGCTCACTTACGCCCAAGTCTCTCGCAATGGCTACAGCTGAATCGAGGGTTACCTGCGCGCCAAAGATAAGGGCTGCAAGACCCGCTACAATTGTTGCAATGGACTTTAGCCAAGAGAAGTTTTTAACTTCAGAGCTGCCCTCATCAGCCCCCTCGCTCTTACCGAACTTGAAAGAGACCCATAGAACTGCTACATAACCTGTAAGCAATAATAGACCCTCTATGCGTGAGAGTGTCCCACCTGTAAGCATAGCAAGTAGTATAACAGAGACTATGATGCAGAGCGGAACATCCAACTTTATATTGCCCTTTGTGAATACAACAGGCGAAAATAGTGCGCAAATACCTAAAATAAATAGAGTGTTGAAGATGTTTGAGCCAACTATGTTTCCAATTGCAATGTCAGCACTGCCAGCAAATGTAGATGCTACGCTGACGGTCATCTCAGGTAGCGATGTGCCTACGGCAACAATGGTCATGCCTATCACATATTCACTTACACGCAGCCTCTGCGCCACGGCAGCCGAGCCGTTTGTTAGCCAGGTTGCACCCATCGTAATAAGCACAAAACCTATAACAAGAAGTATCCAAGTCATAATATAAATATGGTATTTTGTAATAACAGAGGCAAAGGTAATAAAAAAACGATTTTTTTTGAAAAAAGTTTGCAGATATAAATTTTTTGCCTACCTTTGCACTCGCAATCAC
Source organism: uncultured Alistipes sp. (assembly GCA_964541245.1). Classification (GTDB taxonomy): domain Bacteria; phylum Bacteroidota; class Bacteroidia; order Bacteroidales; family Rikenellaceae; genus Alistipes. Next base: position 238 of record CAZIPR010000077.1, on the reverse strand, counting down.
GAAAAGTGTTGCACGATGCTGGTGCCATAGCTCAGTTGGTAGAGCAAAGGACTGAAAATCCTTGTGTCCCTGGTTCGAATCCCGGTGGCACCACTTGAAGAGGAAGTTGAGAAAATCAGCTTCCTCTTTTCGTTAGGTTGAATTTGAAACATCATCTACATATCTGGGATCACCTGCAAAAGTCGGTGGGGATGTAAAAAAGTTATGCAAAAATAGTTTTTAGCCTAAAGATGAAGAA
>CAZIPR010000076.1:0-5563 GCA_964541245.1 uncultured Alistipes sp. | reverse complement strand
TTGCGGACTTTTTAGTCAGCCTCGCTGTCATTAAATGCTATTGGGTGTTATTCAGCGTCATCTGCTCGCGCTAATTCTATATGAATATCACTCTGTCATCTTATGGCTGAGGTGTTTTGTGACAAAGCACTCGGAGCAGCGGTTTTTGTTGCAATATTCGGTTGAGATTTGGAGCAGGGCTTGGCTTTCGGCTGCGGTTTTGGGGTATATGCCTCGGTGTTGCCAGCCGTTCATAAAGCGGTTATTCTCGGCAGGCAGCATCTCTAAGAGTTGCAGGGCAGACTCTCTGAGGTTATCTCTGCCGATGTTGTACGAATAGGCATACTGCATCTGTACAACAAGGTTAATACCCAATATATAGCTCTTCTCTTTGCCCAAACGCTTTGGAACAAATCTTGACTCGCGGGCGGGGAGAAAGTGGTTTTGCCAATACTCTGAAGCCTCAATACAGAATAGTTTTTCGATATCTTCTGTCGTTCTACACTCAATTATGGCGTTGACGAAAAACTCTCTTTTGTATAGCAGCATAGCAAGCTGTGCAAGGCGCAGTACGGGATGGTTATAGGGTCTTGTTTTGGATAGCCGCCAGTCTGTAAAGCGCATCGGAGAGAGTTCGTACTTGCTTGCAAGGTAGTTCCACTCGCTCTTTAACTTTGAGACATACTCATCCTCTGGGTAGAGTGAAAGTAACCCTGAGCCACCTATTAGCATAGCCTCAATAGATTGCAGAGACTTTATCTCACGCATAATATAGCGATAGGGGATACTTCTTGCTAAGCGATGATACTGCTCTTTGTTTGCAGAGGAGGCATCCATTGTGCGGAACAACATCTCAAAGAAGGTCTGATTCCAATCTCTATCATTCTGCTCATATAGCTCAAAGATAAAGTTCTGCTTGCGCATAAGACGGTCTTTCCCAGCCTCAAGCATAATCTGCTTAAGTTGGTACTCTTCGATGCTGTCGAGATATTTCCTACAAGAGAAGCCCTCCATGCCTGCTACAAAAGATTTAGCTCTAATAGAGCCTCCTCTGACATCATGCTTTTGTCCCAAGCAGGCTCAAAGACAAGTATTACATTGACTTTCTCAACACCCTTGACCTTTGCCACCTGAATATTGACATCCTCAACAAGCATATCTGCCATAGGACAGTTTGGCACGGTCAGAGTCATCTGTATTGTAACCTCCCCAGATGGGTTGTAGTCAATATCATAAATCAGTCCCAAATCGTAGATGTTTACGGGGATTTCTGGGTCGTATATATTCTTGAGTGTCAGGACTATATCCTTTTCTACCTCTAAAATTTCATCTGCTGTCATACTACATCTTTGTTGAGAAAGCAAGTGCAAAAAGTCTCATCTGTTTGATTGTCGCCACAACGCCATTGCCGCGAGTAGGGGAGAGATTCTCCTGCAAACCTATCGCATCCATAAAGTAGAGGTCGAGCGATACAATCTCCTGCGGTGTACGACCCTGCATAGCACGAATAAGCAGAGCCAAAATACCCTTGACAATTATCGCATCGCTGTCGGCAGAGTAATAGACCTTGCCATCTTCGAGCCTTGCATCAACCCATACGCGAGATTGACAACCCTCTATGATATACTGCTCGGTCTTGTGCTTAGGGTCTATCACAGGCAGAGATTGGCTGAGCGAGATAAGGTAGTCATACTTGTCAAGCCAATCGTCAAACATCGAGAACTCCTCGATAATCTCATTCTGTATTTTATCTGTCATAAATATCTGTTTTGTCCTAAAAATCAATAAATTACTTCGCTTAACACCTCGCCCTCTGAGCAGTCAGGTCTCTCAATGCCAAGTATTGTGGCTACGGTCGGTGCTACGGCGGTAGAACTTACCTTGCGAGATACAGACGAGGAGGCGATATTTCCGCCGTAGAAGATAAGCGGAATATGGCGGTCGTAGTTGTACGGTGTGCCGATAAATACCCCCTTGTTGTCGTCATCCTCGCAAAAATCGGGCATTAGTGAGTATATAATATCTCCCGACCTGCGAGCATAAAATCCCTTCTGCATCAAATCCATCACTCCGTTAGGCATCGCACCACTCTGTAGAGCCGTTGCCGTAACTGCGCTTGCTACGCCTCTAAACTGTACGGCAAATGTGGCAGCCTCACGCTGAACATCTGCAAGCTGTAGCTTTTTTGAGTAGATAAGGTCACGGTTAAGGTATATAGAGCCTTGATGGCAGCTCAAAACCCAGTCGCCCTGCCCATATTTTGCACTCAGAAAGGCATTGAGTATAACCTCTGCCTGATGAGGGTTAAATACTCCTCTGTTTGCCCTGCCAGAGCCGTGGTCAGAGGTTATGGTAAGCAGAAAATCTGAACTATTAAGCTGTCGGGACTCAAGGTGGGCTAAAAACTCTGCAATTGTTGTGTCAAGACAGTAGAGCATATCCTCGTACTCAATAGAGTCTGAGCCGTAACGCTCTATTATATTGCGAGATACATCAATGCAGATGTTTAGACACTTTACTGCCGAGTTATCCTTCTCTGCAAGCAATTGGTCAACAGCCTGCTTTGCAAAATCGAACAGTGCACCATTGCCCGCAGGGGTAATCATCAGCTTTGAAGCCCAACCCATAACCTCCTTTTTAGAGGCTGAGTCTCTACTCTTTGCATAGATGTCATAGACTGCAATATCTGTCGCCTTGCTATTTTTGTACTTGCTCTTGGCGAGCTTTCCAAACCATGTATCCATAACAAATATGCGGTTAAAGCCTATGTTGTTGTGCGCTACAACCCATGCAGGGAGTGCCTTTGTGTAGTCAGGGATGCTCTGCCAATCGCCTTTGGCGTTAATCCAGTAGCACTCTGTAGAGCTGCCCGCTATCATCATTGCCGAGAGGGGATTGTGTGCTATGGTAATAGACTTTGCACCTTTGCCAGAACTCTTTACAGCCTCAGCAAGGGTCTGTGCAGAGAAATGCTCTGTTGTAAGAACTCCTTTCTCGTCGTGGCACAGCTCAACAACACGGTTTTTGTCCGCTCTGTCGTGCCATCTTGTGGCAGATATTCCGTGCATTGACGGCAGTGAGCCTGTGGCAAGAGAGGCAAGGGCTACATAGTCAGAGGTGGGAATAAAATCGGTATAACACTCCGTAAAAAGTGTACCATCCCTTAGTATGCGTTTGAAACCCTTGTCTGAGAAGTTAGTTGCATAGCGGGTAATATCGCTCGCCTTCATGCCGCCAATAACAATGTTGATGGCAAGTTTCGGCTGGGCAGAGGCTACTACTGCTGCTAAAGTGAATATAGTTGTTAAAATTTTGCGCATAACCATTAAAATTGTGCAAATTTACGAACAAATCTTTGGAAAATAGCACTCTCCTCGCTAAAATCTACCTCTGGCAGACTCTCTATCTGCTCTAAATACTTTTTGCAAAAGTTGCTGTACTCTTCGCTTTCGGGGTTAAAGGGGCAGTGTGCCGCAGCTGCTGTAATCTTCTCTATACGGGGCATAAGTTTGAGTGCCTCCTCAGAAAAAGAGGCTTGGGTAAACCTCTCCCAAATATACTCAATAGCCTGCTTGGAGGGGTGTACAAGGTCGTCGGCATAGAAGCGGTAGTCCCTTAAATCGTCTGTTACAATCTCAAAGGCAGGGAAATATTCGGCATTAGGGTAGAGGGCGCATAACTCGGCAATAGCCACTCTGAGGATAGCTTTGCTTAGTGAGTTCTCAGCAAGAGTGTCGGCTGTGTGACGCACGGGACTGAGTGTGAAAATTACCCTCTTGTTGTTCAAAACACCCTCAAAGAGAGGCTTGAAACTCTCGCAAATCTCAGCCACTGTGACCCTTCGCCTGTTAAACTCCGCCTGTGGTAGCTTGTGACAGTTTGCAACAACCCTCGCCGAAGCAATATGTTCATATACCCACGCTGTACCAAAGGTTATAATTACAACCTGGGCAGAGTGTAGAGCCTTGTGCCCCTCTGCAATCGCTCTACAAACCCTCTCTTCAGCCTCCTTTAGACTGCTGCCCGATATGTCGGAGTGACAGTCAAGACTAACCCACTCACTGCCGCGCATCACAATCCTTGAAGAGTCGGCTGCACTGCACTGCGCAAATTGATTTAGAGCCTGAGTTATAGAGAGCGGATTGAAGAGAATACCCACGGGCGAAAATGTTGCGCACAACTTTGCTTGGCGCATCTTTGTAGCCATATTCTGGGCAAAGCACGAGCCCACGGCAAGAATATTTGTCGTGTAGTTAATCTTGCTTTTTAGCTGACAACTCTCTATCTCTGTGCGAAATTTCATATAAAAAAGCCGATTTCTCGGCTCTTCTTATTTCACAGCAATCTTTGCAATTCTGCGCTCGTGACGACCACCTCTCTCAAACTCAGTTGTAAGCCACTGCTCTACAATCTCTATAGCTGTGTCGTTCTCAATAAAACGCGCAGGAAGAACAAGTACATTGCAGTCGTTGTGCTGACGGGTAATATGTGCTACCTCTGGAGTCCAGCAGAGTGAGGCTCTGATTTTCTGATGCTTGTTGAGGGTTATAGCCATGCCCTCGCCGCTGCCACAGATACCTATCGCGCGGTCAAACTCGCCACCCTCCAACGCCTCTGCAAGTGGGTGCGCATAGTCTGCATAGTCACAACTCTCCTCAGAGTTGCATCCAAAATCGAGTACCTCAAAGCCCTTTGCTGACAGATAACCTGTCAGTAGCTCTTTCATCTGATAGCCTGCGTGGTCGGCAGCAATACCTATTTTGTTGCTCATAATCTTTAATTGTATATATTATTTGCACAAAGTTAGAAAAATTCTTCTAAATGTGTATCTTTGCAGGCGAAAATTAGGCTTTACATCGTGAAAATATTTCTAATCATACTCGGCACAATCTCTTTAGTCCTTGCAATAGTGGGAATTTTTTTGCCATTGCTGCCCACTACACCGCTGCTACTACTCTCAGCTGCACTATGGCTAAAGTCCTCAAATAGGCTCTATTCGTGGCTTATAAACCACCCCGTTTTGGGCGTGTATATCCAGAATTTCCGCATCCATCGCGCCATACCGCTCAAGGTCAAAATCTATGCCGTAACCATGGTTTGGCTAACCATCGGCTACTGCATCTTTGCCGTTGTTGATGCCTATTGGTGGGCGCAACTGCTTATGGCTCTGTTGGCGGTAGCAATTACTTGGCATGTGTTGAGTTATAAGACTCTCAAAAAGTAATTTTAGCGTGATAGTACGCCACCTACGGCACATCCCTTAAATTCCATCGGTGGTTGTACTTTTTGTACTATCCACCGATGGGATTTTTCACGCCCCCGTATTTGGCGCGCTCTGACGCTAAAATTGGGGGAGGTGGTTTGATTTGGCGGAGGGGTAGAGGTTATTAGTGGATATTAGAGGCAATTAGTGGCGCGCTTTAATGGCAGAGAATAACAGTGAATAGCAGCGGGCTTACGCCCTTAATGGCATACAATAGCAGTGCGCAAAAAAAACTGATACCCTGTAAAGTATCAGTTGCGCTTGGTTATTAAGAGGCTGACTAAAAACAACATTTTTAGTCAGCCTTGTTTTTGTTGTGTG
>CAZIPR010000075.1:0-6432 GCA_964541245.1 uncultured Alistipes sp. | reverse complement strand
AGTTGAGGAAATCGGTAGGTTGTAGCGCAAAGGGTGCTACTAAGATTCTCAGAAGGTGCTCTTCTGGTGAATCGAATACCTCCGAAGACCTCATTTTTTTGTTTATAGCGCGCACTGATAACAGAGATAACAGTGAATAGCAGCGGGCTTACGCCCTTATTGGCACACAATAGCGGTGCGCATTTTTTCTTTAGTGACTCTATAGTCTCTAGTGACACTAAGGTCTGTGTGCAAAATAAAACTAAAGTTCTTCGGTGCTCGATGCCCCGAAGAACTTTTACTATACCGCTCCCTAAATTCTCTAAAATTCCCTATTCTCCCTAAACACCCTTCTGCGGAGCAGAAAGATAGCGTAGGCTCGATGCCTGCGCTATCTTTTTTGCGTTTCCTTTACTGACTGACGGTGCAAAAAGTGGCGCGCGGTTAGTAGGGAATTTAGAGGGTATTAGGGGCAATTAGAGGAAATTAGGGTTGCGCGCGATTTAATAACAGAGATAACAGTGAATAGCAGCGGGCTACGCCCTTAATGACAGAGAATAACAGCGCGAAAAAGCCGATACCCTGTAAAGCGACACAGGCTATCCTAAATCCGCATCAGCCACAAGAGAAACGGAGTTTCTCCGAAAGTTTTTAAGCCATCTTCGATGTCTTTTCCTCCTCGCAGTTCGGCATAGTCTGCAAGCAGCCTCTGCTCTCACGAGCAGCGTCGGTTGGGTCCCTTTTCTTCAGAAAAGGGACGGTACGGTGCTATAAATCAGATACCAGCAGATGAAGCGGGCGGCTTTGCCGATGCCCATCCAGAGGGTTGCGGGCAGGAATTTTACGCGGTAGAATCCGAGTGCTACGGCGAAGACATCGCCGATAAATGGCACCCATGTAAGCAGTGCTATAGGTGCGCCAAATCGTTCTATGCGCGATTTCTGCCTCTCTAAGCTCTCGCGGCTTACATGTAGTTTTTCTATCCACTCCCACTTGCCCGCTCTGCCGATTCCGTAGCTTGTTATGCCGCCTAACCAGTTGCCAGCTGTTGCTATAGCTATTGAGGAAAATGGATTTGCGCCTGCTACGAGCATGCCTATAAGCAATACATCGGCACTAAATGGCACCACTGTAGCTGCCAAAAATGAGCCGATAAAGAGCCCTAAAAGACCATACTCTGCAAGAAATTCCATGCTACAAGCAACTATCTTATTGAGTTCATTCTAATTGACGCCTTGACAAGTGCTATTGCACGAATCTTATCAATGCGAATATCCTTATCTGCGTGGTGTGGATTCTGACTTACTAAGCGAACATAACCCTCGCGGTCTGACTTCTGAAGATACTTTACAGTTATGTACTCCTCGCCGTTGATATCTACCGAGAGTAGGTACATGTCGCCCCAGAATACATCCTCCATGTTCTGTAACTGCTTGTAAAGGACAATATCTCCACTCTTGAGCAGCGGATACATCGAATCTCCGACAACATAAATCGCACCATCGCACTTAGGTAAGTTCGGAATATGGATAAAATTCACAGGCTCAATGCTCTCGCGGTTTGTAAATAACGGTACTAAACCCGCAGTGCCCTCTATTGAGTAGAGCGGTACACTTTGCAGAGGCAGAGAGTTGTCTGTACGATGACTAAATGCTTTAACCAAGGCTGGGTCGGCGTTGAACATATCGCCCTCGCCACTCTCTAACCAAGTAGGCGAAACATTAAATTCTTGAACAAGCACATTTTTGTTTCTGTTTGACAGATTTGCCTTTCCTGTCTCTACCATTGAGAGCGCAGTCTTGCCCACGCCAAGTCTCTGAGCCAATTGCTCTTGTGTCATGCCTAACGCTTTGCGTATAAGTTTTAGCCTATGTCCCATAAAAAAACTATGAAAAATTGTTATACAAATTTTGAACTCAAAAAGTACAATTATCAAATTTTGGATGTATCTTTGCAACAAAGATAAAACATTTACTATAAATAACCAAATAATTGACAAGGATATGTATAGAATTAAGAAATCGGACTATTGCAAGTTTGCTGAGCAGATAGCAGAACGAGCTGAGGGTAAAGATTGGTTTTCGGGAGTTGTGGAGGTGCTGTCGGATGGGTTGTTGCACCGTTTAGAGCTTACTATGGTTATCTACCGCGACCCTAAGAGTCGCGAGATTACAGGTGTTGCGGATGTGTGGTGGGATAGCTGCACCTTTACCAGCGAGAACTACACCACTCCGCCTATGATAAATGATTTTGATTTTGGGAGACTGTGTGAGAATTTACTGGGTAAAAAAGGTTAATTAGTTGTTAGGGTTGCGCGATTCAATAGCAGAGAATAACAGTGAATAGCAACGGGCTTACGCCCTTAATGACACACAATGGCATCGCGCAAAAAACTGATACCCTGTAAAGTGACAGTTTCGCTCGCTGTTATTAAATGCTATTCAATGTCATTGTATGTCATCTGTCATTTCGCGCTATTGTTTACTGACTATCATTACAGCAGGCACTTTCAAGAACTTGGTGTGCTAATTATCAACATCTTAAAACCGTTTCCTATGTCATTTGAGCAATTTTCGACCACGGTATATCCGTTTCTTGAGCTGCAAGGTTTTCATCGCAGCTACTATCGCCTACTTGAGGCGTTTGCCTTGGGTAAGGTTAGACGACTTATTGTTACAATGCCGCCCCAACATGGCAAAAGTGTTGGGGCGAGTACCCTTCTGCCAGCCTATATGCTGGGGCTTAACCCCGATATGAAGATAGCTATAGCCTCCTACTCGTCGCTTCTGGCGTCAAAATTTAATCGTCGCGTGCAGCGCATACTTGAGAGTGAAGAGTATGGCGAGATTTTTCCTCAGACAACCATAAAGCGCATGGGTCGTAACTCCTCCTATATTCGTACTGCCGATGAGGTGGAGATTGTTGGGCATCAGGGTAGTCTTATCTCTGTGGGGCGTGAAGGTAGCCTTACGGGTAATAGGGTGGACTGTATTATAATGGATGACCTCTACAAAGATGCCATGGAGGCAAATTCGCCTATAACGCGCGAAAACTGCCGCGAGTGGTACACCTCTGTTGTAAGGACACGCATGCACAACGACTCGCAAGAGATTATGGTCTTTACCCGCTGGCACGAGGAGGATCTTATTGGTACAATTCGCAGTTGTGAGACCGTTATAGACTTGGCTGAGTGGAGTCAGCTTGATGATGTTGACCCCTCGACTTGGGTGGCACTAAATTTTGAGGCTCTGAAGTGCAGCGCACCGACTGAGATTGACCCTCGCGCCGTGGGCGAGCCGCTCTGGGAGTCGCGCCATAGTGCCAAACTGCTCGCCTCGAAGCGTAGGCTTGACCCTGTGAAGTTTGAGTGCCTCTATCAGGGTAATCCCTCAAGTAGTGAGGGGTTGCTCTATGGAAATAATTTTGCCGAGTATGCAGCCCTGCCCGCTGATATTGTCCGCTACGGAAACTATACCGACACAGCAGATACGGGTGATGATTACCTCTGCTCTGTATGTTATGCCGTAGATACTGACGGGGTTATATATATTACAGATGTAACCTACTCCCGTGAGCCTATGGAGGTTACAGAGCGGTTGGTAAGCGATATGCTCAACAACTCCCAGACCCGTATTGCAAGGGTGGAGAGTAATAATGGCGGCAGAGGCTTTGCGCGTGTGCTGCAACGCCTCTGCCCGCAGGTGCGTATAGAGTGGTTTTACCAGTCTGCTAATAAAGAGGCGCGCATACTCTCTAACTCCGCCACAGTGCTGCATACCCTGCGTATGCCCGCGGGCTGGCGTAAAACCTGGCGCGATATGTTCGCCCACCTTACTACATACCGCCGCCAATTCTCCTCTAACCGCTGGCACGATGCCGCCGATGTACTTACAGGTATCGTCGAAACCGAAATGACAGGACGACGGATGAAAAGCAAAATCTCTTTTGTCCGCTGATTGGCTACGCGTAACTGCACGCGTTTTTTCGAAAAGCGGGCAGTTATGTGTTTGCTCCTAAATCTGGTCGAAGCGTTTGAGGATATACTTTAGGAAGTAGTATTTGAGTGGGTTTTTATACTTCATCTGTTTCCACGGGCGGCTGCTATGAGGGCGGTGGATAGATGGGTAGTTACAGAAGAGGTAGTTTTTCAGCCCAAGGTCGAGTGAGGCGTGTGAGATATGCACATCAAACCAATGTTTGTCTGAGTCAAGGCTCTTAAAATCAAACTGTTGCAGCAGCCTCTCTGAGAGTAGTGAACAGCAGAAACTACAATGTTTATCAATGGCATACACCTCCTTCTTATACCCTTTAGCGAATAGGTATGGGTAGTTTATCTGCTCAGAATCATCAACGGTAACCGAGGCGGCAATACCGCAATCCTCCCTCTGCGTAGCTCCGCTAACAAGCCCCTGAAGGGTATCTGGCGCAACAATAACATCGCTCTCAACAATGGCAAGAGCCGCATTTGAGGCTATGGCGCGCTGCTGAGCTATCTGCAACACGAGCAGATAGTTGGGCGAGGGGTGGTCGGTAATATCCGCGAGGTTGACAAGCTCGAAACCCAACTTTGCGGCATACTTTTCGAGTAGCTGCGTGTTTTGCGGGGTGCTGAAGTCGTTATATACGGTATAAGTATAAGGTATGTCGAGTTTTGACTGTAAAACAGCCTCGATAGTCTTTATTGTTGACTCAATAGAGTCTTTTACCGGAGTTATTATGTGCAGGTTCTTCATTACCTGTTGATAATTTATTGAAAATAGTTTACCTTTGTACCAATATAAGACAAAGGTAATGAAAAAAATAGAATATACAATATTTTCTGTTCTTTTGGTTGTTTTATCCATAGGAACACTGTCAGCCTCAGTGCGTCAAACCCGTGAAGAGTATATCGAAAAGTACAAAAAGATTGCCGTGGCTCACATGGAGCGTTACGGTATTCCTGCAAGTATAACCATGGCGCAGGGTCTCTTAGAGTCGGATGCGGGAAATAGCAAACTCTCTAAATCATCAAACAACCACTTCGGTATCAAGTGTAAGAAGGATTGGAAGGGCAGAAAGGTCTATCACGATGACGACGCTAAGGGGGAGTGCTTCAGAGCCTATCCGAGTGTGGAGGCTTCGTATAGAGACCATGCTGAGTTTTTGGACTCCTCGCCTCGCTACGATTCGCTATTTGCCTACTCGGCTGACGACTACCACAGCTGGGCACGAGGTCTTAAGGCTGCGGGCTATGCAACAGCTCCAGACTACGCTCAGCGACTTGTGAATATCATTGAGAAGTACAGGCTCTATATCCTTGATAGAGAGGACGGTGCGGCGATATACTCTTCGGCAAAGAACGCTAAAGAGAACGCTGAGTGGTTTGCCTCTCAAAGCTCTAAAAATGAGGAGGAGCAGGTAAATCCAGACGACTTTAGGGTCACAATCAATGCCCATAAGGGCTATAACATCCACCGTGTCAATAAGGTGTGCTATGTTGTGGCAAAAGAGGGCGATAGCTATGCCTCAATAGGCAGCGCGTTCTATATCTCAGAAAAGACCTTAAGGAAGTTCAACGAGGTGTCAAAGAAGCACATCCTTACCAAGGGCGAAAGGGTCTATATCGAGCGTAAAAAGGGCTACTGGACAAGCAAAGATGTAGAACACATCGTAGCTAAGGGCGAAACTTTGCACTCCATATCCCAGAGGTATGGCATAAGGGTTAAAAAACTTGCCAAAATGAACTCTTTGAGCAAAAAATCTACGCTCAGAGTTGGTTCAAAAATCTATATACAAAATTGGTGGTAGTCTTGCAGTAGCCTATTTTTCGGCGGTGAAATTTAATTCACCGCCGATTTTGTTGATATCCACCGTGTTAGGTTGTCGCGCTATGAAACGATTTTTTTTGTGTAAGAACCGAATAAACTCTATTCTTACTCTTGGTATGCAACCTTCTGTGTAGTCTAAATTAAGTGTAAAAAATCACACCTACTATTTAATCACCTTTTGCAGATAGGCGATAGGTGATTTTTTTCTATTTTATACGGACAAGACCCCTCAGAGTGTTGTTTTTTGCGAAACTTTTACTAATTTTGTCATGCCGTGGGTTTTATACTCTTGGTATTACATATTTGATGAAAGTGTTTTCGCTTTTATCCTTGGTAAGAAATCTGACAGTTTCCACGAAACGAGGATACGACAACACTCATTTCTTGTATAGCTATGAGGCTATGCACTGTTTGTGCATATACCCCATGTTATCCAAGTGTGGGGGTCTTGTAATCGTTTATTCGTTTCAGGGTTTTGTCAGAACCTCTTACCAGATAAACGGAAGTCAGCTCCACACTTTCTGTTTTTATATACGCCTGTCAGGAGCTCACGGGCAAAAAAAAACAAAATCATCTATGAAAAAAGTTGAACTGTGGGGTTATCTCGCCCCTGAAATCGAGGTAAATGCTATGCTTGTAGAGCGTG
>CAZIPR010000074.1:0-6482 GCA_964541245.1 uncultured Alistipes sp. | reverse complement strand
CAGTATTCTCCCGTGATAGATCCATAGATAAGACTTTCTGGGTTAATCTTTCCTGGGTCTGGGTTGGGCTGCGGAGGATTAAGCGGAATTGGTTTTGGTGGCGCATCATCACCCTCGGCATAAGCGGGCAATGAAATTGTTGCAAAAAGTGTAGCAACAAACAGTAATAATAGTCTTGATTTCATAAGTGCAATGTTTTAGTTTTACACTTACAAAATTATAGTAAAAATTTCGAATAATTGCAAAAAAATGGGCAGAAAAATCTATCGCAGCAGTTTTGTAAGTAGTTGACAATCAGAGTATTAAACCCTGATTAAAATACAAAAATCTATCGCGGTTATAACTAATTGATAATCAATATATTATAAATAACATCTTGATTATCAGCCGATTATCTAAAATATTGAAGATAAATATCTTTTTTAGGTGGGTTATTCTTCTTTATCTTCTCTCTTAGGCGATGTTTCCTGTTGTACAGCGCATCTTTGTTACAATTAAAGAATACACATATAGTTTGAGTAGAGAATCCTGCAAACAAATAGCTTGCAAGTTTATACTCGTCAGTGCTAAGATTTGGCAACTCTTCAGATAGGCTGACAAGGATATTATTTCGGCTACGATTTACAATATCATCAATTGATTTGTCACATCCTATTTCATCTATAATATCTCGTACCTTATTAAATATAATACTCTGCTTTCTCGGATTCTCCGAACACTCATAGTAGGTTAGACACAATTTGTTAATCGTATTAAATCTATCTTTCAGTTTTTCATCTAACAATGTAGCCATTTCTGCATCAGAACAGTTTACACTATTTTCGAGGTGTGATATTGTCTCAATATACTTCTGTATTTCGCTATTTTTCTTAATTATCTGCCTCTTATTTAATCTATACAGCACGCCACACAAAATAGCCACAAATAGTACAGAGAGTATGATTACAGCGGTTTTCTCTTGTTGCGCCCGTTTTAATTCTGCTCTGTTTTTCTGTTCAAAATACTCTACCTCTGCTGTCGCTATTGGGTTTTCAGCAATATCAGAAATTTGCTCCAACTGCATATTTGAGAACTTTGTATAATCATCAAAATACCCCTTTTTATTCCTATTAAATAGGTGTATTTTGGATTGAAAATAATACATTACTGAGGAATCCAGACTATTCCGTGTAATTTCCCAGCCATAATCCATTAAGCGCTTAGCCTCTTTTGTCTCTCCTTTGCAATGAAGAACATGAGCTGCAGGTCCGATGTGCAATGTATAATTGTTATAATCTTTGCTATTCCAGAGTTTAATAACTTTGTAGGCTTCATCATACCTTTTTTCTATATCATATAGCAATATAAGCCAAGGATAACAGTAAGGTCGAAGTTCCTGGAAATTACACTTATCTGCCAACGCAATAGCTTCACACAACAACTGAATCCCTTTATCACATGTATCTAAGTTATAACAAAGAGCCCCCATTTTATAGAGTTGAAATGCTTGATATCTCTCAATACCCGCCTCTTTATAGCTGTTATACGATTTTTCAGCCATTTCAAATGCTGTTCGGTAACGAAATTGAAGCTCGTACACTGCTGACAGATTAGTATATAGCAACCCCTTAAGATAGTTATCATCCACAACATCAGTGTATTGCGCTGCATCGAGGTACGAGAGGGTTGCAGCAAGATTTTCGCCTGCATGTTGCTGAACTCTGCCAAGTTCGTAGTAAGAGTGCATACGCTCTTCAGCTGTTCCGTGAACATCATAATACTCTGTCGAGAAACGAATTAGCGAGTCAGAGTCTATATTGATGCGATTTTTGCGTAGCGCAGTGGTATAGAGCAGACCATATTTCGCCCTGCGTTCAGGCAGCAGCACGGCATACTTTTTCACAGAGCGCATAGTGGCAAGAGCCGAGTCGGGGTGTTCAGCCATCTGCCGCTCGGCACGCTCCATCAGTTCCGGAGCAGTGAAGAGCTGACAGCCGCCCAGAAGCAGCGAAAAGAGTATTACCAAAAGTGTTATCATGCTACTAACCTAACAATATTTAGCAAAGGTAGTAAATATTATTCTATCTTGCAACCCGTAAGCAAAAACCTATATTGCAAAAATTAGTTATTAAAAATATTTGATAAGTCCACATAAAAGAGTACCTTTGCGGCAGTAAAAAGTTAGGATTATGGATTGGTTAGTGAATCTATTTACATCAAACTCTATTGCGCACGCAGTGTTAATACTTGGTTTGACCATTGCCGTAGGTCTCTGGTTGGGCAGGATTAAGTTTGGCTCGGTGTCGCTTGGCATTACTTGGGTGCTATTTGTAGGTATTCTACTTGCGCACCTTGGGTTTGGCATAGACCCCCAGATTTGCCACTTTGTAAAGGAGTTTGGACTTATTCTGTTTGTCTATTCAATCGGTTTGCAGGTAGGTCCTGGTTTCTTCTCCTCACTCAAGGAGGGCGGCATTACGCTCAACTCGCTTGCGATGCTTATCATCCTACTTGGCTGTCTTACCTGCTACGGAATACACATTGTTTCGGGCGAGGATTTGATAACCATGATTGGTGTGCTCTCTGGCGCGGTAACGAACACCCCTGGGCTTGGTGCAGCGCAGCAGACAATAACTGACGGCATTGCCAATGCACAGCTTGCAGCCGACACCTCAAACCGTTTGGCTTCGGCATACGCGGTAGCATATCCGCTGGGCGTGGTGGGCATAATTGTCTCAATGGTTATTATTCGCTACATCTTCCGCGTAAAGTTAGACCGCGAGAAGGTGCTTTCAGAGCGCAACAACGCCCCTAAAACGGTGCGTATTGACCTCAGAGTCTCAAATAAGGGCATCATCGGCAAGCGCATTGAGGAGATTGCCACAATTACCCGCAGCAAGTTTGTTGTAGGTCGTATGATTCGTGACTCAAAGCAGCAGATTGCCTCTGGCGACACTGAGCTGCGCGAGGGCGACATCCTCAGAGTGGTAATCAGCAACCGCGATGTAGAGCTTGTGCAGTCGCTTATTGGCGAGAATGTACAGATTGACGACAAAGAGTGGCAGACCTCGGCATCGCACCTTGAGAAGCGTCGTATTCTGGTTACAAAGTCGGGCATAAACGGCAAACATATCGGCGATCTGCACATCCGCGAGAACTACAATGTTACCATCACCCGCGTAGTGAGAGCAGGTATCGAGCTTGTTGCCACATACGAGCTGCGCCTACAGATGGGCGATGTGGTTGTGGTTGTAGGTCGCAAAAACGACCTTGACCAGGTTGCAGCAATACTCGGAAACTCTGTGCGCCGCCTTGACCACCCTAATCTGCTGCCGATATTTATCGGTATCTTCCTCGGTGTGCTGCTCGGCTCTATTCCTATCGTATTCCCTGGTGTCCCTCAGCCTGTAAAACTCGGTCTTGCGGGTGGTCCGCTGATTGTGGCGATACTTATGGCACGCTATGGTCCAAATTATAAACTTGTGACCTTTACGACAAACAGCGCAAATATGATGATTCGTGAGATTGGTATCTCACTCTTCCTTGCCGCTGTGGGTCTTGGCGCAGGCGAGGACTTTGTGCAGTCAATAGCAGGCGGAGGATATTGGTGGATACTCTACGGAGTGGTTATCACAATGCTGCCACTGCTTATCACAGGCATCGTAGCACGCAAGGCATGCAAGTTGGATTACTTTACAATCATGGGACTTATGGCAGGTGCTATGACCGACCCTCCAGCACTTGCATACGCAAACTCAGTGGCATCAAACGACCGCTCGGCAGTCTCATACGCCGCAGTCTATCCACTGACAATGTTTCTCAGAATCTTCACTGCCCAAATCCTGGCACTGATAGCATTGTCGTAGGTATATTGAAAGCGTAGTGCTATTTGGATAGCACGATAAAGCCAGCATAGGTTGAGCCTATGCTGGCTTTATGCTTCGCAGAAGGGTGTTTAGAGAGTCCAAGGAAGTTAGTGAGATTAGGAAGCGCGCTTTATGCACCGTTAGTCAGTAAGGGAAGCACAAAACAATGACACTCAATGACACTCAATAACACTGAATAGCAGTTAATAACAGCGGGGCTTTCTACCCCCCCCTTGATAACCAAACGCAATAAACTCTTGTACAGGGTATCGGCTTTAATGCGCATTGCTATTATATGCCATTAAGGGCGCAGCCCGTTGCTAATCTTTGTTATTCCCTGCTATTAGGTCGCGCTCCACGTTACCTATACTCCATCTTGGGAAAGCATTTCATCTGGCGGGGCACACCGTCAATAACTTCAAAGCAGTAGTGTTTTACGCCGTTTGTAAGGACTATATACCGTGCATCAAGCACTGAATTGTAGCGGACTGCCTGAGAGAGTGTCTCTTGCGTAATTTTGACATCTGGGGCTTTGCACTCAACAAGGATTACAGGGCGCAGGTCTCTACCAACAACGACAATATCAGCCCTTTGAGCCGTTCCGTTTATCGGCACAGGGTACTCTTGGGCAATTGACTGCGGCTCAACATTGCACTCGGCTATAAGGTAGTTGATAGCGTGTCTGCGCACAAACTCTTCGGGGGTTAGCTTGAGATAACTCTTTCTGAGCGGGTCCCAAACATACCTCTCTCCATCAATTATCTTGGTGGAGAGTTTGGCTGAAGGAAAAGTTATCTTGTCAAAATCCATAAATCGCAAAAAAGTTACTATCTTTGTGGCAAAGATATGAATTTTATGAAAATTATTGCACTTTTACTCTCTATATTCACACTCGGCACCCTTAGCGCGCAGAGTTTAGAGGCTCCATTTTCTGGTACAGAGCCATTTCGTAGCAGGATTGTTCCCTACCACAGTGCCCAAGCGGCGGCTGCGGGGGATGCCTCGGTGTCAACCTATGTGGCAAAGCTCGCCGATTGGAGTATCTCGGAGGATGGCAAGGAGTACAGCACCTCTTTTGCCGTTCCTGTTTGGTGGCTCAATCGCCAAGTTATTGTGCGCGTTGGGCGTGTAGCCTCGTCGTATGAGGTCTTTGTGGGCGACAAGAGCGTTGGCACTGTAGGCTCAGGTGCTGTGCCTGTGGAGTTTAATGTTACAAAGGCTGTTGTTGAGGGTCGAAATACGCTCCATTTGCGCCTTACAGATAGTCCGCTTAATAGTGTGGGTGTTACCTCGGCTCCGTTCAAGGTTGATACTGCGGCTATTGAGGTTATCAGCCAGCCGACAATTCGTGTGCGCGATATCTTCTGCACAACAGATATAAACGATGTAGGCGCAGGCATTGTAGAGTTTGGCGTTGTAATGAAGTGCGACGCGCTCAATGCAAAGAGTTCGCGTATAGGCTATATTGTCAAAGATGGAGCCTCTGCTATCCTTGTAAGGGGCTATAAAGATATTACCCTTGACATGCGCCGAGAGGATACGCTGCGCTTTGTTGCCCGTGTGCCACAGGAGGTGCTGTGGAGTGTAAAATCGCCTGCAACAGTCACTGTGGAGGTGGAAAATATTATCAGTAACCGCCCTGCGGAGTATATCAGCCGCACCATGGGTCTTAGAGCCGTTGATGTGCAGGGCGAGAAACTCTTTATCAACCACCTGCTTGAGAGACTCTCATTTGTGGACTACGACGCCTCAAAACCGCTTAAGGAGCAGCTTACAGAGGGCAAAAATGGTGTGGTTGTGCCTGTCTGGGACGCCACTGAGTCACTGCTTGACCAGTGCGACAAGGAGGGCGTTATGGTAATGGTACGCGCAGCTATATCAACCCTTGCCCTGGGCGATAATATCCGCGTGGGAGGCAATCCGAGCAATGACCCGCAGTGGAAAGAGAGTTATTTGATCCTCAACCGCGCAGCATACTTCGCCACTGTCCATCATCCGTGCATTGTGGGCTATATTCTGGCTGAAGGCGCAACTTCGGGCACTAATATCTACGATACCTACTTGATGCTTAAAAAGCTCAATCCTCGCATGGCAGTCATCTATGAGGGTGCAAATGGCGAGTGGTGTACCGATAAGGTCAAGTTTAGGTAACCCTCTGATTTACGGTTAGTTCGGAAATTGCGAAAATAAAAAGATATATTTTTTTGTATTTTTTTTTGAAAAAAGTTTGCAGGAGTAAAATTTTTGCTCTATCTTTGCACTCGCAATCAGGTCAAAAACTGCATTTGCAAATGCCTCTTTAGCTCAGTTGGTAGAGCACGACACTCTTAATGTTGGGGTCCAGGGTTCGAGCCCCTGAGGGGGTACTGAAAGGGAAAAACGAAAGTTTTTCCCTTTTTGCTTTGTATCAACGAGTTAGCACACCCCGCCACAGCCCCACCAGAGGCGCACCCACCGAATTCTGTCTATGTTTGTCTAAAAGTTGTCTAACTAAAATAGACAGAATTGCCAGACCATTTTGAAACCAATGACCGAAAACTTGGACATAGGTCTGTGGCTTTTGTACCCCATAGTGCTAAATGTGGCTCACTGTAAAATTCCAGTGGGACGAATGTGGAAATTATTACCTTTGCGTTA
>CAZIPR010000073.1:0-6954 GCA_964541245.1 uncultured Alistipes sp. | reverse complement strand
TCACACAACAAAAACAAGGCTGACTAAAAATGTTGTTTTTAGTCAGCCTCATTTTGTCACAGCAAATTATACTATGAAACGATTTTTTACACTCTCTGTCGCAATACTTCTTTTGGGTATTCTCACAGTTGAGGCGCAGGTTTATGCCAAGTTAAATGCTCTGTATGCCGTTATGGGCGTTATAAATCCACAGATTGAGGCTGTTATTGCCCCAAAGTCATCGCTCGTAGTTGATGCAACCTACTCGCCATGGAAGAGCATAGGTGGCAAGCACGCCAACTTCGGAATATTTCAGGGCGAATATCGCTACTACTTCAAAGAGTCTGCCCGCGGCTGGTATGTCAGCGCAAATGCAGGTATGATGGGATTTGATATCAATAAACCTAAACTCTTTGATGGCGGTTTGCTCGGTATTATAGACCTGAAAGTGACCTATAGCAAGGGCTTTGGAGTGATGGTCGGCGTGGGCGCAGGTTACCAACATACCTTTGCCGAGAGATGGGTACTCGATGTCTTCCTCGCCTTCGACTATATGCGCTCATGGTATAACGGATACCAACCCGACGGCACAATTATTATGGTGCCATACGGTCATGAAGACTACGACAAACCCGACCCCTTCAACGGCTCCAGCGACTTCCTACCAACAAAAGTTGGCGTAAGCATCGGCTATAAAATCTTCAAACCAAAACACTAATACAGTATCGAGGCTGACTAAAACAATATTTTGGTCAGCCTCGGTGCTATGTTATCGCATGGATACGGAGCCGGAGCCGATGAGGTTGCCGTCGGTATAGACTTCGATTTGGTAAGGACCCTCAGTAAAGCCGCTGCCGCGGTAGTAGATGCTCACATCCACATCTTCGTTGCGGTAGTCAACCTCGCGGGCTGCAGAGTAGCCAACAGACAGACCTTGGTACTTGAAGGTTGGCATGCTCTCGGAGGTAAGCAGGTAGCCATCTGGCGACTTGATGCAGATATACACCTTACGGTTGCCTGGTGTAGCCAGCTCGTTTGCAGATATTGCGAAGTCAACACGCAGGGTTACAGCACTCTTGATTCTTGAGACCTCCTTATCACGGGAGTTGAGTGCCACCATATTTATATCACGCGCGCGGAGAACTGCTCCCTGGCGTACCTTGTTTGCAAGCTCTGAAGCCTTCTCTTCTGCAACATCGGCTCTGAGGTTAGCTGTCGAGATTTTCTTGCGGTATGAGACATTTTCGGCAACAAGTTTCTTGTTGAGAGAGTTAAGAGAGTCAATCTGCTTGAGGTAATTGCGCATAACGCTTCTCAGAGTACCCACCTCGCGCTCATACTCCTTGATTTTGGCATAATTCCAGCGACGCTCCTTTTTGAGCTGCTCCATCATACGATTTGCCTCAACGAGCTTTGCGGCAATGGTGTCATTGGCAAACTTAAGACTGTCATACTCCGAGATAAGGCTTGACAGGTTGCTCTGGATAGAGTCCCTATCAACCTTAAGTAGCTCATAGTCAAGCTGCTGCTGACGGTTGAGGTTGAAATAGAGAGCTGAGATGCCTGCAAGTATCACAGCAAGCAGCACGATAACCACACGGTAGCCTCTGATAGATTTTTTAGCCTCCTCGGCACCATCGTTATAGTAGTCGTCGTAACGCTCGTCTTCGTAGTCGTAGTTCTTATTCTCTTCCATAGTTTCAACTATTTGTGCTGCAAAAATACAAAAATTATTTCACTTTGCTATCCAAAGGGTACTTTAATCCCTTGAAATCAGAAATATAAGCACGAATACTGCCCACTTTTATAGGGGATTCAAGCATTACAGGGAACTTATTTTCGTCATCTGTAATCCACATTGAGAACTCCGAGCCGTCTGTAAACGAGAAGCCTTCGCTTGTGCCAAGGGTGCAGGCAAGGCGGATAGTCTTAAACTTTCCGCGCTTTGGAATACGCTTTATCTCACGACCTACAAGTCTGAATTTAAGCACTTTAACTGTATCTTCAAGCACCATTTCAAGGTTGTGCTGCTCCCCCTCTTTGAGTGTTGAGGCATTTATTGAACGCATATTGAAATAGAGCGATACAGGGTCCATGCTTCGTGGGGTAAGATTCATGGTCTTGGTCTTAGGCTCACGATTTCGGCTCTGCGCCCAGGTGTGTACCTTCATGGCATCCCAATCGTAGTCGTAGTAGCTGCGGAAGGTGTAATCGCCCTCCTTAATATCGCTCTCAAACCGCTCTGTGCGCATTGTAAGGGTGTCAACAAAGATGTCGTAGCGGTCCTCAAGGTTGAAAAACCACCTAAAGGCAGACATAGTCTTTCCAAGCCCCATAACCCTGTATGCAGGCTTGCCTTTGATAGTATCAAGAGTCGTTTCAACAACCACGGTTGCCATCTCGGTATTTGGAATCAGCTTAGCCTTGTATGCCACACGATAGTCAAGCCTCTCGCCAACATTATATACCTGCGCCGAGAGGGTGTTTGCCGCAAAAAAGAGCAGTAGAAGTATCAATATTCTTGCCTTCATGGTATTATAACGACTATTAGTGGGTTTGTATTATGAAATCATGGAAAAATCACGATTTTGTTCTGTTGCGTGCCGTGCCTTAAGCTCCCTGAGTGAGAGGTGTTGCTCATTAGAGAGAGTAGGGTCGGCAGTAAGTATTGCAATTGCCACCTCTTGCGCCAGCTGAAGTATCTGGTTGTCAAGGGCTGGGTTGGCAATCTTGAAATCAAAAGCTGTTCCGCTCTGTAGTGTGCCGTTTATATCGCCCGCACCCCTAAGTTTGAGGTCGAGTTCAGCAAGGCGGAAACCATCTGTGGTCTCGCACATAGCCTCAAGGCGCGTTTTAGACTCTTTGGACAGCTTTTCGTCGGACATAAGGATACAATAGGATTGGTTTGCACCACGACCTACACGACCTCGTAGCTGGTGGAGCTGTGCAAGACCGAAACGCTCAGCCGACTCAATGACCATAACTGTAGCATTTGGCACATCCACACCAACCTCAATAACCGAGGTGGCAACAAGAATATCAGCCTCGCCACACTTAAACTGTCGCATAGACTCCTCTTTGTCATCAGCCTTCATCCTGCCATGGCACGCCACAACCCTGTATTTTGGCAGAGGAAAATCGCGCACAATAGCGGCAAAACCCTCCTCAAGGTTGGCATAATCGGCTTTTTCGCTCTCTTTGATAAGCGGATAGACGATATATATCTGGCGACCTGCGGCAATCTGCTCCCTGATAAAACCAAAGAGGCGGAGCCTTGCCTGTTCGTAGTAGTGCAGGGTCTTAATTGGTCGTCTGCCAGGGGGTAGCTCGTCAATAACAGAGACATCCAAATCGCCATAGACCGTCATAGCAAGCGTTCTTGGGATAGGCGTTGCCGTCATAACAAGGATATGTGGCGGATTGTTGTTCTTTGTCCATAGGCGCGACCTCTGCTCAACACCAAAACGGTGCTGCTCGTCAATAACCACAAAGCCGAGGTTTGAGAATTTAACCCTATCCTCAAGCAGGGCGTGAGTACCTACGAGAATATCTATCTCGCCCGACTCAAGTGCTGCAAGGGTGGCTCTGCGCTCTTTTACCTTTGTTGTTCCAGTCAGCACACCCACCCTAACGCCCATATCGCCAAGCATCTTTGTTATGGTTGCAAAGTGCTGACGGGCAAGAATCTCGGTTGGAGCCATCATACACGCCTGATAGCCATTGTCAACCGCTAAGAGCATAGAGGCAAGGGCAACAACAGTCTTGCCGCTACCCACATCCCCTTGAAGTAGGCGATTCATTTGGCAGCCCGACACAGTATCGCTGCGTATCTCCTTGATAACCCTCTTCTGCGCCCCTGTAAGCGGGAAAGGCAGGCGGGTAGAGTAGAAAGTGTTAAACGCCTCGCCCACACGGGCAAACACAAAGCCCGCTTGTGCCGCTGTGCGAGCCGAGCGAAGAGTCTGTATATTGAGCTGTATGCCAAGTAGCTCGTCAAATTTAAGACGATACTGCGCCTGCTTAAGCAGTGGAGCAGATTGCGGGAAGTGGATATTGTATAGTGCCTCCTCAAGGCTTATTAGCCCATATCGCTGCTTGAGATAGTGTGGCATATAATCTACAATTCGCCCCTGAACAGAGTTCCAGATGTTGCAGATAATGTTGTAGATACCCTTTGTGCCGAGGGTTGTAGAGAGCTTTTCGGTTGTTGAATATATACCCTGCAAACCGCACTGTTCCCTCCTTGAGAGGGCTTTCTCGACACTCTCAACCTCTGGGTGGACCATGTGAAGCTCCCCGCGGAAGAAGGTCGGGCGACCAAAGACCATATACTCTCTGCCAAGCTCAAACCTATTCTCAACCCACTTAATACCCTGAAACCAGATAAGTTCTGCCTTGCCCGTCTGGTCTGCAACATAGAGCGTAAAGCGGCGACGACGACCCTCGCCAAAGAAGTTTTTGCCCGTAACGCGCACACGCAGCTGCATGTAGCCAGCCGTGTTTGTATCGTTAAGCTCTCCGATGTTGTAAATCTTCGTGCGGTCGATATACCTAAACGGAAAGTGGTAGAGCATATCCCTCACACTCTTAACTCCAATTTCGCGTGCAAGCAGCTTTGCTCTGACCTCTCCGACACCAGAAACGAACTTTATATCATTATCAAGCAGGTTCATAAGTGCAAATTTAATAAAAAATCGCTATTTTTGTTGCCAGAACAAAAGTTTTTGCGATGAATCTCAATAAATACACCCGCCGAGAGAGTCTTGAAGTTAGAATCGGCACAGCAAAAATAGGCGGTAATAACCCCATTGCCGTACAATCAATGACCAACACTGCTACGGCAGATGTTGCAGCCTCTGTTGCGCAAACTGAGCGTATTACCGATGCTGGTGCGCCTATAGTACGCCTTACGGCGCAAGGCAAAAAGGAGGGCGAGGCTTTTGCCCAAATTATCCCTCAGCTACGCGCAGATGGCTACTCTACAGCCATTGTGGCAGATATACATTTTGTGCCAGAGATTGCCTCTATTGCTGCCGACTATGTCGATAAGGTCAGAATTAACCCTGGCAACTACCGCACTGATGGTGGCGAGCTTGAGGCTCTTATTGAGAAGTGCAGAAAGCGTGGTGTGGCATTGCGTATAGGTGTCAACCACGGCTCTTTAGCACGCCATATCTTTGATGAGTATGGCGACACTCCGCAGGGCATGGTTGCCTCGGCAATGGAGTTTCTGCGACGCTGTGTAAAGGCAGATTTTGACCAGGTTGTGGTCTCAATGAAGTCCTCAAATACAAGGGTTATGGTACAAGCCTACCGACTGCTTGTTGAGGCTATGGATAGTGCGGGCATGAAGTTCCCTATCCACCTTGGCGTAACCGAAGCGGGCAATGGTATTGAGGGCAGAATAAAGAGTGCCGTAGGTATCGGTGCACTGCTTGCCGACGGCATAGGCGACACAATCCGTGTATCACTTACCGAAGCCCCTGAAAATGAGGTGCCTGTGGCAAAAATGCTTGCCGACTACTTCTCTGAGCGCAGCGGAGAGTTCGAGGTGCTGCATCCAGAGAGATACCATCCAACAGAGTATTGTCGCCGCTCAGATATTCAGACCCCTGTGATTCATAGCGAGATAACACCAGAGTTTAAGGTTGTAGAGGCTCTATCTCTTAACCCTACAGCCGAGTGGAGAGCCGCTATACTGAACAACGACAATATAAAACAGCCAACTGTCATCCGCCGCAGATACGACGACGCTGACCCAGAAGTGGTAGCACTTAAGGCTGCTGCCGATATGGGACAGCTGCTGCTTGATGGGCTTGCAGATGGTGTTTGGGTAGATGCGCCAAATATCCCAGAGCAGAGTGTTGAGGAGATTGAGTTGCTTATCCTCCAGGCGTCGAGAGTCAGAATCTCAAGAACAGAGTATATCGCCTGTCCAAGCTGCGGTAGAACGCTGTACGACATTGAGGGTACACTTGCCCAAATCAAGGCGCGAACATCACACCTTAAGGGTCTGAAAATCGGTGTTATGGGGTGTATTGTCAATGGTCCAGGCGAGATGGCGGATGCCGACTATGGATATGTTGGTGCTGCGGCTGGAAAAATCACCCTCTATAAGGGTCGTGAGGTTGTCTGCCGCAATATTCCGCAAAGTGAGGCTCTTGACCGCCTTATAGAACTTATTAAGCAGAACGGAGACTGGATTGAGCAATGCTAATACTTCCCGCTACATATCTACCTGATATAGAGTATGTTGCTCGGCTTATTGCTGCTGGCGACAACTATGTTATCGACTTGGGCGAACACTTTATAAAACGCTCGGCAAGAAACCGTACAAAGATTATGACGGCAAACGGCACTCTTGACCTTACTGTGCCCGTTGTAAATGCCAATCGCCCTCGAACAGCTATGCACAAGATGAGAATAGACTACTCAAAACCGTGGCAACACCAACATTGGGTGGCAATCCTCTCGGCATACCGCGCCTCGGCATATTTTGATACCTTGGCAGACCGCCTTGAGACCTTCTATAAGGGAGACTTTGAGTCGCTTGCTCAGTATAATTTAGAAATTCTAAGAGTGCTGCTCGATTTTGTCGGCTACTCTGCCCCACTACGCACCACCGAGCAGTATGTCGTGGCAACAGACGCCGACACCGATTTGCGCCCTAAACAGCGCACAACCACCTTCTCAATGCCCGAATACTTCCAACTCTTCTCCGACCGCCTACCTTTCACACCCAACCTCTCAGCCCTCGACCTTATCATGAGCGAAGGTCCCCACGCCGCCTCCTACTTCCAAAATTTAGAGCTGTAACTCGGCACATAGGTCAGACAGAGAATAACAAAGAATAGCAGCGGGCTTACGCCCTTAATGGCATACAATGACAATACGCGCTAAAGTTCAAGGGGACCCAATGCCCCGCAGAACTTTTCTGTTCCGCTCCCTAAGTTCCTTAAAATTCCCTAATCTCCT
>CAZIPR010000072.1:0-7210 GCA_964541245.1 uncultured Alistipes sp. | reverse complement strand
CGCCTGTAATTGCAAGCAGTCGCATTGTGTCAATACCCTCTCTTGGAGTCTCACGAGGCACGACCATAAGGTCATAGCATATCTTATTCTGAATCAGATACTCGCCATCGCGGTCAAACACCTCGCCTCGCGGTGGATAGGTAATAATATAGCGGATTACATTATCTGCTGCCTTATCTATATAGTCATTGCCATCAACAAGTTGCAGGTTTGCTGCCACAAGGGCAAAAAAACCGAACATGCCGACAACTATCCACTTCAGAATAACATGTCTCCATCTATCATTGCGAGGATTGTTCATCGTTCTGAGAGTTTGGGCGTGAATATAGCAATAAAGAAATATACAACAGCAAGCGTTACTGCTGTGCTACACAAAAAGCGCATAGCAATAAAGCCAAAGTTATCAACTGTCAGATGCTCAAAGCCAAAGAAGATAAGCGAGTGCAAGACAACCATTGTTGCGGTATAGTAGTGGAAACGAGGTATTCTGCGCACAGTTGGCACCTCCCCATCGCTATCAACATCAGAAAAAGATGCCACAAAGTGGAGTATCGGGCGACGGAAGAAAGCCAGAGGCAGTGTAGCGATAACATTTAGACCGCCTATACCCATTGTAATATCCATAGTCATACCCAACAGCAGACCTGCAATAATCATCTTGAGTGGCGAAGTTCCCAACGGCATCATAATAATACAGACTATATATGCCAACGGAGCAATATAGGCACTTATAGTAAGATTATTAAAGAGCAGTATCTGCGAGAGCAGCACCACAACTGTAAATAGTATGTATTGAGACTCTCTTTTCATTATTCCTCACTCTGTTCTTGTTCAACAATCTGTTCTGGGGTCTGGTTGTACTGCAACTCAGGCTCCTTTTTCAGCAGGCGCACCTGGTCAATATCCCTACTATCAACAAGTATCACATTGCTAAGGCGCGACATATCGGCAGACAGGTGCAGGGTGCAGTTGTACATGGTCTGCTCGTCATTAAGTGTTGCACTCTCAATTGTTCCGATAACTGTTCCCGAAGGGAAATACTCCGAGAAATCAATTGCCTCAACAATATCCCCTTTCTCTATATTGGCGTACTTTGTCACATCGCTAAACATAATCGTTCTTGAGTCGTCACCCTGCCAGCCTGCAAGACCCATGCTTCCATCCTTTGACAGTCGTGCGCTGACTCTTAGAGCGGTATTTAGTATTGAGGTTGCAATAGCATAGTTCTGAGAGCAGTTTGTAACACATCCTACAGCATAACCCTCTGGCGAGAGGAGCGACATACCTACCCTAACGCCGTCTGAAAGACCCTTATTGACAACAATATAGTTCTTAGACTTGTTTATCGAGTTACTCACAACACGACAAGCTATATATTGGTGTGACTGCAAGTCAACACTTATCTCAACCGAATCATCAACCTGCGACTTGTAGGCATTTACCATATTCTCTAACTGGGCAATGCGCTCATTAAGGATAATATTGTCTCGGCGCAGCGAGAAATATCCGTTAACCTCTGTAAACAGAGCCTCCACCCAGCCAAAGGTGTAGTGGCTCAGACCGACAAGTTTCGCCTGAGAGTATGGGGTTGACCCCGCATAGACAAATATCGCAGCAATCTCTGCAACAACAAAGATTAGCGGCACATAGATTTTTTTGAGAAAGTATATCAGCTTGTGCATTGTGCTGTGTCAGATATAGTTAGCAAAGAGAGCGACTAAAAGTATATAGACCACTCTCTGTTCCAATTACTAAGTGATTGAAGAAAAAGATGTAGTTTTAGGCTTGCGCCGCCCGAAAAACCGCAGCATACTAAGGCGTATGTGAGGATTTTGAGGGCAAGCGTAACGACAAAATACACTTTTTATTCAGCCACCCTATAAATAGAGCTGGATTTACCCTCTGATAAGGAATGAATAGCGGTCCATATTCTTCAACGCCAAATTAGTTCCGCGAACAATCGCACGCAGAGGGTCATCGGCAATATGGAACTGCAAACCTGTCTTATCTGACAAACGCTTTGCAAGACCCTTGATAAGCGCACCACCACCAACAAGATATACACCGTTTTTAACAACATCTGTATATAGCTCGGCAGGCATATCTGTAAGCACCTGCATCAGCGCATCGTCAAGTTTTGAGAGTGAGCCCTCAAGTGCGTATGCAATCTCGCTGTAGTTGAGAGTTACAGTCTGAGGCAGTGAGGTAAGCACACTTGGACCGCTTACGCTAAGATCCTCTGGTTCCTCCTCAAGCTCTGGCAGGGCTGCACCGATTTTACACTTAATCTGCTCGGCAGTACGCTCGCCGATGCGGATATTGTGCTGCTGACGAACATAGTTCTTGATATCTGAGGTAAATACATCGCCCGCGATATTGATACTCTTTGAGCAGACAATACCTCCCAAAGAGATACAAGCAATCTCAGAGGTACCACCACCTATATCTATAATCATATTACCCTCTGGTGCAATAACATCAAGACCTGCACCAAGTGCGGCAGCCATAGGCTCAAAAATCATTGCCACCTCGCGTCCGCCAGCATGCTCTGCACTCTCACGCACGGCACGAATCTCAACATTGGTCGAGCCAGAAGGGATACAGATTACCATCTTGAGCGATGGAGAGAAGAGCGAGCCAGAGGTCTTGATTCTACCAATCATACCCTTGAGCATCTGCTCTGTTGCATCAAAATCTGCAATAACACCATTTTGCAAAGGGCGGATAGTACGCAGTCCATCTGGACACTTACCAATATAGCGCGCAGCCTCATGACCAAACGCCTCAAGTTTACCCTGTCTGTCAACGGCAATAACCGATGGCTCATCTACAACAATCTCGTCGTTATAGACAATAAGTGTGTTGGCTGTTCCTAAGTCGATTGCCAACTCGTGTGTAAGCGAAAAAAATCCCATATACTCTTATTTTTTTAATTTCAACTCCAAAAAAGGCACCATTTATGACTACTGCCTTTATCAGGTTACAAAGTTAGAAAAAAAGAAGTGAATCTTTTACAAAAAAATCATAGTTTTTTCGAAAAAAATTTCTTACCTTTGGGTTATGTTTTGAGATTATATGTTCAATATTAACTAAATACCATCATTATCTATGAATTTAATCAAACTTGATACCCGCAAGGCAGGTATCGAAATTTCAGAGGGAATTAAGCGCGAGGCTATCGCAGCTAACGAGTTGCTCCACGCTGGCGAGGGCAAGGGAAATGATTTCTTGGGTTGGATTACCCTCCCTTCAGAGATTGACGAGGCTTATCTTGCAGCAATCAACGCTCAGGCAGAGAAGTTGCAGAAGGTTGCAGATGTTATTATCTGCATCGGCATCGGTGGCTCATATCTGGGCGCAAAGGCTGTTATTGACGCAATGACAAACTCTTTCGAGTTGCTCCACAAAGAGCACAAGAATCCAATTGTCCTCTTCGCTGGTCAGAACATCTCTGAGGACTACCTTGGCGAGATGCTTGAGGCTCTGAAAGACTACTCAATTGCTACAATCGTTGCCTCAAAGTCTGGTACTACTACCGAGCCTGCAATCGCTTTCCGTATTATCAAGGAGGAGATTGAGCGTCGCTATGGCAAGGAGGATGCTAAGAATCGTATCGTAGCTGTTACTGACAAGGCTCGTGGCGCACTTAAGACTTTAGCAACAAACGAAGGCTACCCTACTTTTGTTATTCCTGACAATGTAGGCGGTCGTTTCTCAGTTCTCTCTCCTGTAGGTCTGCTTCCACTTGCTGCAGGTGGCGTAAATATCGCTGAGCTTGTAGCTGGTGCTAAGGCTGTTGAGGAGGCTACAAAGGCTGGCACATCTTACGAGGAGAATATCTCTGCACAGTATGCAGCTGTTCGTAACGCCCTATACCGCGCAGGTAAGAAGATTGAGATTCTCGGCTCATACGAGCCCAAGCTCGTCAATATCAACGAGTGGTGGAAGCAGCTCTATGGCGAGAGCGAGGGTAAGGACGGCAAGGGTATCTACCCTGCATCTGTAACTCTTACTGCCGACCTTCACTCTATGGGTCAGTATATCCAGGATGGCGAGCGCACACTTTTCGAGACCATTATCTCGGTTGCAACTCCTAAGTACGATGTAAGAGTTTGCTCTGACAACGACAACCTCGACGGTCTTAACTACCTTGCAGGTCGCCGTCTGAGCGATATCAACCGTATGGCAGAGCTGGGCGTGCAGATTGCACATGTTGACGGTGGCGTGCCAAACCTCCGCGTAGAGATTCCTGAGATTAACGAGCGTACCCTTGGTGCACTTATCTACTTCTTCGAGAAGGCTTGCGGTATTAGCGGTTATATGCTCGGCGTCAACCCATTTGACCAGCCAGGCGTAGAGGCTTACAAGAAGAATATGTTTGCCCTACTCGAAAAGCCAGGCTACGAGGAGCAGACCAAAGAGATTAAAGCAAGACTATAATCAATCAACCGAGCTACCAAGATGGTGGCTCGGTTTTTTGCGCGTTGACGAAAAACAGAGCGCGCATTTTTTGTAGGGTCTCTAGCGTCTATAGCGTCATTAGGGTCACTAGGGTCTGCGCGCAAAGAGGACGAACTAAGTTTAGCTGTTCTCGGATTTAGGGACTACCAACGGAGTTGGTACGATGAAAAATAGAGCACTTCGCTCAAACTTGTTTGAAAGCGAAAAGTGCTCTATTTTTTAGCGTAATAGCCGTAGGCTATCCTAAATCCGCATCAGCCATTAGCAAAACGCAGTTTTGCCGAAAGCTTTTTGCACGCTGAAGTGGTTTCAATCTCTCTTGCAAAGTTATTTGTGAGGGATTTTTAGGAGGTTGCTGTGCGAACTATGCAGCCTAATAGTCCCAACTATTAGGCAAATAGTTTGTGCGGCAAAAACTAAAAATCGCCACAAAGAACGCAGCAAGAGAGGTTGAAACCACTTCTTAGCTTTTTCTCGAAAAAGCGGGCAGTTCTGCGTAGCCAACTATGCAATCTCTTTTGCTCTGGCGATTGCTTTATGGATATGGTCGAGGACATTTTCCTTGCCGACCATTTCGACTATACCTGCGCGTTCAAGTGACTTATAGACTGTCTCGTTCACGCCTGAGAGGATTACCTTGCGACCATTTTCGAGAGATGCGGCGATAAATATCTCAAGGTTATGCAGACCTGTAGCGTCAATAAATGACACTTTGCGCATGCGGACGATTCGTATTGTCGCCTTTGAGCGTGTGCGAGCCATCTCCTCGAACTTAGTTGCTACGCCGAAGAAGAACGGACCGTCAATCTCATACACCTCTGTTGATGCAGGCAGGACAAGTCTCTCGTCGCCACCCTCGCCGTCGTTGTGTACCTCAAGTTCATCTTTGATAACAGAGATGCTTGTGTGCTCCATAATTCGGCGCATAAAGAGGGCTACAGCCAGCAGCAGACCCACCTCGATAGCAATTGTAAGGTCGAAGATAACTGTCAGCAGCAATGTTACAAATAGCACTGTGATATCTGAGCGCGACTGGCGGCACATAGAGCGGATAGTTCTCCAGCCGCTCATGTTGTACGACACCATAATAAGCACACCTGCAAGGCAAGGCATAGGAATCTGACCCACAAGACCTCCAAGGAGGAGCAGAACAAGCAGCAGAACAACAGTATGCACAACACCTGCTATAGGGGTACGACCACCGTTGTTGATATTTGCCATTGTGCGGGCAATAGCACCTGTGGCAGGAATACCGCCAAAGAAAGGCACTACAATATTTGCCAGACCCTGACCTATAAGCTCGGTATTTGAGTTGTGACGGTCGCCAATAACACCATCTGCAACCATAGCCGAGAGTAGCGACTCAATTGCGCCGAGCATTGCAATAGTAAATGCTACAGGCAACAGCGACTGCATTGCAGAGAAGAGCGTCTCGCCCTCTGGCAGCGCAGGAAGGCTCCATGCAGGGATGCCTGAAGGCAGCTCATACAAATCGCCAATTGTAGCAATTGATGTCACGCCCGCAAATCGCTCAAGCAACCAGCAGACAAGGGTCATAATCACAATTGCAAGCAGTGAGCCAGGTACCTTTTTGGAAAACTTAGGGGTATATATAATAATAAGTATGCTCAATATGCCAACAGCAAAAGCCCACCAGTTGATATTGCCGATATTATTGAAGTAGCAAACCCACTTATCTATAAAGTTTGCAGGCACATCTGTAAGACCGAGTCCGAACAGGTCGTTCATCTGTGTTGAGAAAATCGTAATTGCGATACCGCCTGTAAAACCGACAATAATAGGATATGGCATAAACTTAATAATGCTGCCTAAACGGAAAATACCCATCAAGACCAACATTATACCCGCCATAATGGTCGCTATGGCAAGACCTCCAACGCCAAACTCCTGTATAATGCCGTATATTATAACAATAAACGCACCTGTAGGACCACCAATCTGCACCTTCGAGCCGCCAAAAACAGAGATGATAAAGCCCGCAATAATCGCAGTCACAAGACCCTCTGTAGGACCTACGCCCGAAGCAATACCAAATGCAATAGCAAGCGGAATTGCTACAACACCAACAATAATACCCGCCATAAAGTCCTTAGAGAACTGGGACTTGTCATAGCTCTTAAGAGTAGAGAAGAGCTTTGGACGAAAATCAATCGTAAAATTTGGTTTCATAAAATCTGTTTGAGTTAACTAACCTTTTAGGGCGCAAATATATAAAAAATGACAAGAAAGATAAAAAATAGAGCCTTAAAGTTGCAAGAAAACGATTTTTTGAGCCAAACCCTTGTAAATCAAAAAATAATTTCTACCTTTGCACCTGCAAAAAGCATCAGCCCGGATGGCGGAATCGGTAGACGCGCTGGTCTCAAACACCAGTAGGTTCACCCCTGTGCCGGTTCGACCCCGGCTCCGGGTACTAAAAAGAGAAGTTCAACGAACTTCTCTTTTTTTTGTACCCGAAGTCGGGGTCAGACGCGTCGGTGGCGGTGTGGCAAAAACACCCTCGCTTACTTTTGGTTAGGTTGGGTTTATGGGTTAGGTAGGGCGCAGATTTTTAGAGAATTTAAGGAGATTAGGGAGTTTTAGTGAATTTAGGGAGCGGTATAGTAAAAGTTAGAGGGGCATTGGGTCCCCTCTAACTTTTGCGCGCTCCCTAACTGCCTCTAATTCCTGATAACGGCTCACTGTAAAATTCCGGTGGGGATGTATCGGAAAAATACTATCTTTGTGG
>CAZIPR010000071.1:0-7259 GCA_964541245.1 uncultured Alistipes sp. | reverse complement strand
GCTGATCCCATAAAAACTAAATTTATGAGTCAACTTTTTTCCGTACAAGACAACTTGTCGCGCATCGTTATTCTCTGCTATTTCAGCTATAAAACCTCGCAAAAATTCCTACAACCCGCCCCAGAGCGATATATGATTTATATCCAATTAGAAAAATTTTTGAAAAAAAAGAGGCAAAATATTTGCTGAAACAGATAAAATTCGTATCTTTGCACTATGTATAGTGTAACATTTTGTGTACAGAAATAGCTAAATTGTTAAATATCAAATGCTTATGAAAAGATTTTTCGTTTTCGTTGCAGCTATGGCTGCATTTGTAGCGACTGCAGAGGTTGCTACAGCACAGGAGAAGAGCGAGAAGACCCCTCATGTTGCAGGCTACATCTCAAACAAGTTTTGGGATAACTGGGAGCTTGGCGTAGGTGGCGGTGCTACTTTCGCTGTAAAGACTGGCAGCGGTTTCTCTGATTCTGCTTCTTGGTCTGTTTATGGTGCCGCAACAAAGTGGTTGCACCCTGTATTCGGTGTACGCGGTGTTGTTGAGGCTGGTGAGTTTGGTTACCTTACTCGTCCAAACAGCGTGAAAGAGAATACTTCTTTCCTCTACATCCACCCAGATTTCATGGTTAACTTGAGCAACTGGATTGGCGGTTACAAGGAGCGTGTTTACAACGCTATCCTCTTCGCTGGTGCTGGTGTTGCAGGTAACGCTCTTGGCAACAAAGATAATCTCTCTTGGGAGGTTGCTCTTGACGCTGGTTTGCTCAACCGCTTCAATGTAGGTAAGGCTCTGTCTATCGACCTTACTATCGGTACAATGTTTGCTGGTGGTGGCATGTATGTTGCAAACCCAGTTCGTTACTCTCGTTTCAACTCACTCCATGTTTCTTTGGGTCTTAACTACCGCTTCAACAAGCGCACCTTCGAGGTTTCTGGTGCTACTGCTGATGAGGCTAAGGCAATGCTTGCTCGCCTCAATGTAGCTGAGAAGGAGGTTGTTTCTGCAAAGGCTGAGTCTGAGCGTCTGACTAAGGTTACTGCTGAGCAGACCCGTCAGCTTGAGGCTGCATCTGCACAGGTTGTTGAGCGTGAGGCTGCTCTCCGCACTGCTGAGACAAGACTTGCACACATCAACACTCAGGCATCTACTGCTAAGGATGCTGTTGCTGCTGCAAACTTCGACGAGATTCTCTTCTACCTCTACGGCTATGGCGTTCTTAACGAGAACAACAAGACTCGTCTGAACCTGCTCGCACAGCAGATCAAGGAGTCTGACAGCGATAAGGTTTACAAGATTGAGGGTTTTGCTGATCCTCAGACTGGTAGCAAGAGGGCTAACCACCGTTTGGCAGAGAAGCGTGCTCGCCTCGTTTACGAGTACCTCATCTCTCAGGGTGTTGAGGCTTCTAAGCTTGAGTGGAAGAACTGCGGTACAGAGAACCTTCCATTTAACAAGAAGGAGCAGAACCGTGTAGTTGTTGTATTCTAATCTTAGAAGATAACATTTGGAGCTTGGCTTTGTGCCAAGCTCTTTTTTTATGCCCATATTTAATAAGGCATCGGAAACGCGCAAAAAATAACGGCTATTAGAGGTTGTTAGAGGAAATTAGGGGTAATTAGCGGAGCGCGCTATAATAGCAGAGAATAGCAGAGAATAGCAGAGAATAACAGTGAATAACAACGGTCTTACACCTTTAATGGCACACAATAGCAGCGCGCCTTTAGTAGGTAGCTTAAGGAGTTTAACGAGATTAGGGAGTTTAGCGAGCACGCAAAGGCTGATACACTGTAAAACAAAAGTTCTTCGAGGATTTGCCCGAAGAACTTTTATTGTTGCGCTTGGATATTAAGGTCTTTAGACCGCTGTCATTAACTGCTATTTGTTATTCTATGCCATCTGTTTGCGCCAACCTCTTACCTCCTGACATCGAAAAAGCAGCACCTTTTGGCTGCACTCAGAGGTTACAGATTTTCGATGCAATAATCCACCATTTTCTGCCTTACGAGTGTTGTTGCAGCGGGCATCATGGAGTGGTTTTGGTCGGGATAGACCATCATATCGTAGCTCTTTCCTGCAGCGTTAAGGCGGCGGCACATCTCCATACTATTCTGGAAATGGACATTATCATCTGCCGTACCATGAATTATAAGTAGGCGTGTTGCATCTGACAGTTTTTCTGCATGTTGCAGAGGAGAGTTATCATCATATCCCGTAGGGTTATCCTGTGGCAGACCGTTGTAAATCTCGGTATAGATAGTGTCGTAATAACGCCAAGAGGTCACAGGTGCCACAGCTATTGCCACCTTGAAGAGCCCCTGCCCATGCAGCGCGCAATTTAGAGCCATAAATCCGCCATACGACCAACCGTAGATACCTATACGGCTCTTATCAACATACGGTTTGGTTGCCAAATAGCGTGCAAATGAGAGCTGGTCCTCATACTCTTTACGACCTAAGTCGGCGTATGTACACTTCTTAAACTCCTCGCCACGAAAACCCGTACCACGACCGTCACAACATGCAACAATATAGCCTCGCTTGGTTAGGCAATCCTCCCAATCAGCACCCCAACGCTCTCTTACAGACTGTGAGCCAGGACCTGAATACTGTGTCAGCAGCACTGGATAAATCTGTGACGGGTCATAGTTCTCTGGCAACTGAATATAGTAGTTCAGCGTATCTCCGCGCTCTGTAACAAACTGTCTGAACTCCTTTTTTGAGAGTCTGCCAGCCTCCGCTACTGCCTTACGACGGTCGGCAAGAGTATCTATCACAGTGCCATCAGCACGGTTTACAGTGATAATATTTGGCGTACAAGAGTTGGTAAATGTACGAATATAATACTTCATACCTGCCGATGGAGATATTGTATTAAATCCACCCTCTGGGGTAAGCAGTTGCTTGCCCTTGCCATTGAAGCGTACAGAGTAGAGGTCGCGCTCAAGTGGTGAACGCTCGGTGGAGGTGTAGTAGAGGCGTTTGCCATCATATCCGACAAGCGAAGAGACCTCCCAACGACCAGAGGTGAGTGCTACAATCTTTCCGCCCTTTATGCTATGCAGATAGAGGTGCATCCAGCCTGTTGTTGTCTCCTCGCGGACAACAAAGCGGTCACTATCTATAAAGGTTACGGTCGAAGAGTTTGGTCGCTCAACATATCGAGGCGAGGACTCGCTATAGATTACCCTCTGGCTGCCATCATTGCCCTGCAAAACCACCTCAAAGCGGTTTTGCAGGCGATTTACACGATAGAAGTATAGCTCGCCACCAGGAGTCCAGGCAATATTGAAGATATATTGGTCGTACTCTGCACCCACATCTACCCTACTCTTTGTTCCACTTGTCACATCATAGAGGTATAGCTCAACGACTGAGTTTCTATCCCCCGCCTTTGGATACTTAAACGAGTAGGCACGGTTATAGAGCGTATCATCAAAGCGCATCATCTCAAATGTCGGCACTCTACTCTCGTCGAAACGCAAGTAAGCGACCTTTTTTGAGTCTGGCGAGAAGGCATAGGCTTTGGTAAAACCATACTCCTCTTCATAGACCCAGTCGCTTGTGCCGTTGATAACACTGTTCCACTCTCCATCGTCTGTTATAGCTACAGAACGCTCAGTTGCAATATCATAGAGATAGAGGTTGTTATCTTTTGAGTATGCAAGGCTGCTATAGTCGCCCGAAAAGGTCACATCACGAACACCGCTAAGAATCTTCTTGTAACTATCTGAGGTTGCAATATAGTAGTCCGCCGTAAAAGAGTGGCGATATATCGGCTTTACACTTGACGCCTGAGCAAAAAGCACAGTGCTATTATCTGCCGAGAGCGTGTAGGACGCCGCAGCAAATGGGAGCATAAAGAGGGTATCCCGCTGATTTTTATCGCTGTAGGAGTGCTTTATAATAGCCTTTCCCGCACCAAGAGTGGTGTAATACTCTGGGTCTGCCATCGGCTTAAGGGCTGCTATGCCACTATTGGCACGGCGTATTTTTAGAACATCACTATACTTTGGCGATGCTAAAGATATGGCAGTTACACCCAACGCAACTGCCATAAATATTGAAACTCTTCTATATATCATCGACATTAAATTCATAGTTTAATCGTTTTCCTGTAACAAAGGTTGAACTGTCAAATTTGGTATTAAATTGGTCAACAGTAACCCTCTTTATCTGCTCGTATGGCGGAGTGAGCAAATCGAAGTTTATTGCATAGTGTATCGCCGCCTCAAGAATTGACACAAGCCACTCTCTTGATATCTCCGCTTTGCCAAAATTCATTGCTCGCATAGCAGTCTGACGCTTGCCCTCAACAAAGAACATCCTCTCTTTGTTGATAAATATACGACCAATAAGATAACCCTCGTCTGCTGAACGCTTATCTTTGAAAGAGTCAGAGAGGAAGTCGTAAATCTCAATTATTCCGCAGTAGCTATTCGACTTATCACTCTGCACATAAGGATTCTGCCAGATGATGTGGTTTGAGTCAAACTGAAAAATATCTGTGTGCATCTTGAAGATTATAAGGTCAGAGGCAATCTGCAACTGTGCCTCATGCTTGCCACGGTCTCTATACTCTAAGCGCACACGACGATCAACCTTACCCTCAAGAGCATCCTCCATCTCTGAAGCCATCTCAAAAAGGGTATCTTTAAGCAGATTAAAGACCGCAAAAGTGTTGTCAAATACTCGCTGCTTGAGCATCGACTTTTCAATGATAGTTCCGAGAATCTTCTCTCGCAGTGGTTGCTGAGCCATAATTATACTATTTAGGGATGTTCTGTAAATTAGTAAACATATTTCTTGGTAACAGGGACTATTCTATTGTAGAACATCCCTTTAATTACTTACAAAGTTAATGAAAAAAGTGCAATAACTCAATATCTACAGAATTTTTTATTAACTTTGGTCGTTATAGAACAAAAAGAGTATGGATAAAACACCTCAAAACATAGAGAAATACCAGAAAGAATATACCGAAAAGGGTCT
Source organism: uncultured Alistipes sp. (assembly GCA_964541245.1). Lineage (GTDB taxonomy): Bacteria > Bacteroidota > Bacteroidia > Bacteroidales > Rikenellaceae > Alistipes. The sequence continues at coordinate 2,269 of CAZIPR010000071.1, read as the reverse complement.
GTGGGACAAGATTAAGGGCGTGGCAGCTACTGCTGGCGAGAAGATTGTCTATAACGCATTGCTGCTCTATTATACCGCACAAAGCCCTCAAACTCCTGCCAAACATAAGGCTGCAATATATGGAGCCCTCGGCTATTTTATCCTTCCAACCGACATTATCCCCGACATCCTGCCAGGAGTGGGATATACAGATGATTTGACGGCTATACTCTCAGTTGTTGCTCTTGTGTCAATAAATCTTACTGACAGTGTAAAATCTCAGGCCCGTGAGAGACTAAGAAGCTGGACTGACAAAGAGTAAAAACCGACAAGTCAGACAAACAAGCTACCTTGATTTAATTTTTAACTGATTGATTATCAGTGTTAGTTTTTACGAAAGTTGCGGACAACAAAACAGGCGTATGCTATGGGCTACATAAAGCCCTGCATACGCCTGAAATGTTTTCTAACGATTTTCCTCTAACAACATCCCCCGCAAACAGAGGGACTTTCAGTTGTTTCTCCTTGGAGTTGCTTTTTGTAGATACACAAGAAGTCTTCAATTTGTGCAGGCTCTAACATCTCAAAGGCTTTGCATATGGCAACAAATTGCGTTTTGGATGCTTTTGTACCACGGATACCCAATGTCTTTGCACCATCGGCTGCGCCTGCGTGGAGATAGACATCTTTGGGATAGATTCCCTGCTCGAAGGCGATACAGGTCGCTGTGTCGTATGTTGTCAGCCTACCGATACCATAAAATTTGTCGGCTTCGGCTTTTATCGTCTTGTACAACTCGTTGAAATCGCTTATTCGCTTCAACACATCCAACTTCCCTTCGATTAGTCGCTTCCAGCGAATCGAGCAATATTCCTTATTTTCATCCTTGCGGTCGCATTGGAGTCGATGAATCAGCATCATCTCCCAATTGCGTTTCAACACTATATCGCCCCTGCTATCAAGGTACATCTGAATATAGTCCTTGATTTGTTTCTTTGTAATCTTCATAGTTTCTAGTTTAATATTAATTAATAGTCGTAGCCAACAATATAAGTAGTAGCGTCATTCCACCATTCTGCGGTTTTGTACGCATCAACAGACCCTTTGGGAACATATATAGTTGGCAAATTCCAGAATGTAGCATAATAAGTACCTTCAAGTGTTGGAGGAATAGAAGCTTTGCAGTACACACTCTTTAAACTCTGACAGCCATCGAAAGCATAGATATGAATAAGGGTAACGCTATTAGGAATAGTAATACTCTCAAGATTCTTACAATCTCTAAAAGCTTCTTGCCCAATCGTTGTGACGCTATTGGGTATAATTACCTTTTGAAGATATTCGCAGCCATAAAACGCTTCGTATTCTATAACTTCTTCAGCAGAAGGAATCGTTATTTCACAAAGATTTTTACAACCCAAAAAGGAAAGATCTTTTACATTCTGAGGCAAGTCAACACTAAGCAAGGTCTCTTTTCTATCAAACAACGATAGCAAACTATAAATTTCTGTTGATGGGCAAGCCATATACAGTACCCCTTCACCATCACTAAATTCGTGCAAACATATTTCAGAATCATACCAATTGCTACTGAAATTTATTGCACAATTATCAATGGTGGTATATTTAATTTTTGTCAAATCGTCCACATAAAAAGTATTAAATTCATAGTTGTATCCAACAATTAAAGCGTTGTAATTAGACCATTTAGAACGATACTCATTTAAATTTTGATATGGAACATATATTTTACCAACGCAAATAGCGGAAGAAGAACCAACACCATCGTTGAAACATCGGGTATATGAAGTTGGTTCTGGATTAGTAATATATACTTTATTAGTATATGTTAATGCACAGTCTCCTATGCTTCTTACATTTTTAGGAATGACTATACTATCCACACCTAGACCAAATAGTGCAGCAAAACCTATGTGCGTAACACTCTCAGGAATTGTAATAGATTCCACAGTCCCGCTATACAAATCGTCTTTCATAAAGGCCCTATCTCCAATCTTCGTTACCTCTCCATCAAAAGTAATAACACCTTCGCCTGTGGTTTCGTTCCACTCGTTGGAAACAATATTTGCACCAAATGTTGTTTCTGACCATGAATCTTTCTCAACTTTAGCTGTTGCTGTATAATAAATCTTCCAAGTCTCTGGGACTTCCTGGATTCCTGGGTCCTCAGTCTCGCCCTCGAAGGTGGATTGGAAGGCAGCCATTGATTTTACGGCGTTGCGCTCGATGGTCTGCGATTTTGAGGTTGACTTGGTTGTGGTGTTGTCGT
>CAZIPR010000070.1:0-8268 GCA_964541245.1 uncultured Alistipes sp. | reverse complement strand
CTATTGTTATAATGCCTGTGTCGTTAAAGAGTTTGCACACCTCGGCTGTGCGGCGGATATTCTCAGCGCGCTCCTCCTCTGAAAATCCCAAGTCGGAGTTTAGCCCAGAGCGCAAAGAGTCGCCATCAAGCACCTTGCAGAGTAGTCCATTTGAGGTCAGTTTGCGCTCAAGTGCAACGGCAATGGTGCTTTTACCAGAGCCTGATAATCCTGTAAACCAGAGTGTTAAGCCTCTCTGATGTAATTGCCTCTCCTTGTCTTTGCGGGAGAGGGTTTTGTCGAAAATTGGATAAATATTTCTCTCCATACTGCTCTAAAAGTTCCAAAAAATGGGTATAAAAATCATTGAAATAACAAATGCTATAATGTTGAGTGGTAGTCCTATGCGTAGAAAATCCCTAAATTTATAGCCGCCCAAGCCCTGCACAATCATATTGGTTTGATAGCCTATTGGCGAGGAGAAACTCGCCGAGGCGGCAATACAGATGGCAATACAGAAGGGTGCTGCACTCACTCCAAGCTGCGAAGCGGCAGATAGCCCTATGGGAAAGGCAAAGGCTGCGGCAGCGTTGTTTGTGATAATCTCGGTTATGATGTTTGTCGTTATGTATATCGCAGCCAAAACAGCGTATGGCGAGGCATCGGCGGTAAGCGATATAATTGCGGCAGCAAGAGCGTCTGCTGCCCCAGAGTTTATCATGGCACGACTTATGGCAAGTGCCGAGGCTATTGTTATCAAAATGTCCCACGAGATGAATTTTGTGTATTTTTTCGCTGGGAAGATGTTGCACGCTGCCATTATTACTGTCACTATTGCTGCCCAGAAGAACATGTCGGGCGTTGTCTGCCCAAATAGCTCTCTTATCGCAGGCACCTGACTCAGTGTAGCTCCCGCAACCATAATAACAAGCAGCAGAAGGGATAGCACCCTCTTCCACCTCTCAACACTCCCTTCGTGCTGCCTACCATTTGTTATAACAAGAAACACCCTCGACTCTCCCCAAGTATCTACAAAACTGCTGTCATTTGTAGCGAGTACAAGGGTGTCGTTCTCCTTAAATTCATAGCCCTCCAGCTCCTCTAACTCCTCGCCATCCCTTCTGACGGCGATAATATCGGCTCCATAGTGCTTGCGAAAATCAAACTCAGTCGCCTTGCACTTTATCCCTGGGAAACGGGCAGCAAGGACAACCTCTACAATGTGATTCTCGCCCGCGCTCTCTGTTTCACTATCGCCTGGCAACATCTTGTCTGCAAAAAATATCAGGTACAGCAACGCCACAACGGCAATTATTACACCCACCTTGCCAATCTCAAACATCGTCAGCCCATTAAGACCCGCATCGAGCATCAGTCCGTGGACAACAAGGTTTGTTGATGTGCCAATCAGGGTACACATGCCACCTAAGATGGCTGCGTATGATAGCGGTATGAGGAACTTTTTGAGTGGCAACGCCGCCCTTTTGCACCACGCCTTGATGTGCGGTATAAAGATTACAACAATCGGAGTGTTGTTCATAAATGCCGATATGCTCGCCACAATGGGCAGAATTGCCGCATATCCCCTCTTTACACTGCAACCCTTTTGTGGGAATATACGCTTTGTTATCGGTTTAAGAGAGTCGGAGCGACGAATACCCTCGCTTATCAAAAATAGTAGTGCAACGGTAATCATACCCTTGTTTGAGAAGCCTGCAAGTGCCTCCGCGGGGGTAAGTATGCCGAACATAAGGAATACCACAACCGCCGAGAAGAGTATAATCCCCGGTCTGAGATAATCCTTTACAAGCAAAAAGACCATTAAAATAATGGTAACTACAACAACTATAATCTGGTAATCCATAGCCGCTAATTTTAGCATGACTGCTGCAAATTAACGAAAAAACAATGAAACCAAATGTTGTAAAATACGCATTGAGATTATTTCGGATATAATTAGGCTCTTTTGAAATATTTGTTTATATTTGCAATATGAAAGGTTACAGCTCACAGATTGCTACTCTGATTGTAGCGGCTCTGATAACACTCTATTTCTGGTTGAAATGGTGGGCTGTGGCGGTGTGTCTGTTTGTGTTACTATTATGTCTTATTTGGCGCATTGTCGGGCAGCGTAAAACTACTGCCAAGCAGAGCTATGAGCCAAAAAGTGCTGCTGTAGAAGAAAATCCTATCGTAAGGCAACAAGAGCGGCTTGTCTCCCGTCGTAAGGCTCAAGGCGAGGCTATCCGCACGCTCTCGTTTGTCCTCAGTCGCCAAAATAAGAGTTGCGATAGAGTAATCAAGCACCTGCTTGATTGGCACCTCGAATACTCCCGCAAGAATATGATATACCACACCGACCTCTATGACTATCTGATAGATTGCGCCCAGCAGCGTCTCAAAACAGCCAAAGCCGACTATCTCAAGCACGAACTACGGCTCTGTATCTCTGTTGTGCGCAAGTTTATGCGAGGCGAAACCCCAGAATCCGTCGCCGCCTGGCTGATGACTGAATAAACGGGTCTATTCAGTCACTACATAGGATCTTTAATTTGTACGGTTGCGAGTTTTGAAAGCTTAAATTTTGCGAGAATTTGATTTTTTTGGTTACCTTTGTAAAAATTATTTGAGGTATGTCCTATAAATTAGGTCGAGCTTCAAAGCAAACGAAATTACCTTAAGAACGAAAGTAATTGATTACTAATCTATAGAATATGCCTTGATATGAATCTCTATCTTAATATAAATTTCAACACTTCAGATTTTGATAAATGGTTATGCTATATATCAAACACTGTTGCACTGAATATAGAGCCAGAGACGAATATCACGCTCAGTTTTAATGGAATTTCAGATATTGATGTCATTACTCCAGAGCATATTGTGTCACTTGCATGTCTTATAGAACATCTTGGCAAACAAGGTTGTGGAATCGAACTTGAAAACATAGACGGTAATGTGGTGGCAAAATACCTTTGTGAAGTTCTCCATTTTAGCGAATATTGGGCAGGCGGTAAGAATTATGTTCCCGCTCAGGATAGGGTAATCTCAAATCTATGGCGAATTACAGATAGTGAGAAAGAGATTCATAGTTGTCGTATCCACGATTACCTAAAACAAAACTTCTTCAGACAAAAGGATTTAAGTGCTGTTAAAAACAGCTTAGACGAGGCTTATTACAATATCTTTGACCATGCACAAGCCAATGGGAATGCTTTTTCTTTCGTCTATTTTGATAATAAGTTAGAAAAACTACATGTTGCAGTATGTGATTTAGGCATAGGCATTGCAAAGTTGGTAAGAGAGAATCTTAAAGAGATTAAATCAGATGAAGAAGCCCTGAAAAAAGCATTGGAGTACAACTTTACAACAGGCTCACAAAGACATAATAAGGGTATGGGCTTAGGAAATATTAAAGATACATGTACTGAAAATGATTTTCTTGTCATTGTTAGTAATAGAGGTAAACTAATCTCAAAGTCAAATAATTTAGAGACCGCCAATAATAATTTTAACTTCCCAGGCTCGTTAATATATTATGAGTTATCGCTAAATCATTTTGACAATGAAGAAATTATTGATAACTTTGTGCTGTAAATTAAATTTTAGACTATGTGTTCCATAAAATTACAAGAGATACTATCAAACAAAACCTATCCCGATGCAGGTAGCGTTCTGTATGATATGCTTGTAGCCAAGATTGATACAGAGAATAATATTGTTCTTGATATGACAGGTGTTGTGTCCCTGCCATCAATGTTCCTTAATACCTCTATTGGAAAATTTATAGAGACTTACGGTTTGGAGCTTCTGCGCAAAAAAGTATCGTTTCACAAAATTAGCGCGACACAAGCAAATCGTATTAAAGAGTACATCGAAAGGGTGTCGAAATAGTAAACAGCGCAAAGGCTGATACACAGTAAATCAAAAGTTCTTCGGGGATTTTTACCCGAAGAACTTTTTTGTTGCGTTTGTTTTTGCTGCTTGGCGGTGCAAAAAAAGAGACCGACTAAAGTCAGCTTTAGTCGGTCTCGAAATTAGATCACTCGATTACTGAGCAACTACGAGAATCTCGTCAAGGAGGTAACGGCAAGAGTTATCGCCAGTAGCAACTGAAGTGAACTTCAGTTTATCTGTTGACTTCAACTCTACATCCTTCATCTCAACCTTCTTCCACTTGAAGTCCCATGCGCTCTGGTCTGCTGATGTGAATACGCTTACAGCGTCAAGAGCAGTCTCAGTGCCGTCTGCGTGAACAACTACAACCTGTGCCTCAGCAGCAGATGCAGTACCGTCAGACATTGGAGATACATTCATAGTGATAGTACACTTAGTTGCAGCATCAGCCTTAAGAACAGCTGTACCGAGCTCTGCGGTAACCAGAGTACCTGGATTGCTACCACCACCAAGCTTACAGTGGCTTGGACGAGCGTCAGTGTTGGTAAATGCCCAACCAGAAAGGGTGTAACCCTCAGCAGCTGTCATGAGCTTAGGCAACTTAGATGCAGATACATTGGTATTTGAGCTAAGTGAAAGAACATACTTAGCGTTTGCAATGTAACCCTCCCAAGTTGGAGCAGGAAGTGCAGAGATATCGCCTGGATAGAGACCTGCAGCGCAGTTGATATAGTCACCACCATACCACATCTCGTCAAAGCTCTGGTAGAGTACCTCATTTGCAACAGCAGTGTGAGCAGCAGCGGTAGTTACCTCGAAATATGGAGAGTAGAGAGCATCTGTAGCAGTCATAGGCTTAACGCGTACCTTGTAAGTAGTAGCAGCTGTCAAAGCACCGATAGTGAAGCGGCAAGGAACAGCCTTCTCCTTGTTCCAATATACAGAAGATGTACCACCGAACTGAGTAGCAGAAGCACCGTCTGTAAGGTCAGAAGTCATCTTAGCATCTGGAAGAGCGATTGTACCCATTACCTTACCAGAAGCGTCAGAAACCTCAAGTACAAAGTCGAAGTAACCCTCGCAACCAGTCCACTCAACAGTAGCAACAGTAGGACCTACATTGTTTACAATCTGAGCAAAAGCACCAGTTGCAACCTCAGCAGTAGCTACTGAAAGGTCTGAAGACTCAACGCCCTCAGCTGTAGCCTTAACCTGGAAAGTATTCTTTGAGTTAAGAGCAAGACCACCTGCAACAACAGTTACAACGCCCTCAGCCTCAGTTGCCTCGCTAACGAGCTTCTCAGCAGCACCATTAGCATAAACCTCATAACCTGTAGCGTTAGTTACAGCAGGGAAGGTAAGAGTTACCCAAGACAGACCAGCTGTAGCCTTAACCTCAGCAGGAGTACCGAGCTTCTTAATCTCTGCAAGGGTCTTAATTGTGGCAACCTCGCTGTAGTCAGAAGCAACATCGTCAGCAGTAGCCTTAACGCGTACCTCGTACTCAGTCTCAAATGCAAGACCTGTGATAGTAGCCTTAGTCTCAGCAACTGGAGCAAGAGCAGTCCACTCAGTAGCAGCCTTAGTCTTGTACTCTACAATATACTCCTTAGTGTTTGCAACTGCATCCCAAGTAGCCTCGATAGTAGTATCGGTAGCTGTAAGAGCAAGATTTGCAGGAGCAGTAAGGGTAAGCTGACCGTAGCTAAGTACCTTAACCTCAATATTGTCGAGGTAGAAACGATGCTGACCATCAACACCTGCGCGGTCTGCACCGATAGCGATACGGCTACCTGGCATTACATTATCAATAGTAAATGTGTAGTGAGCCCACTCGCCAGCAACTGCGCCAACCTCGAAGTTAGCAGCTGTGTTGCGAGCACCTGGACGAACAAAGTTGTTAACCTCCTCCTGAGTACAACCTGTCAGTACCTCAACGATACAAGTGCGTGGGTCAGACTCATAGAGAGCAGCGTCAAATGATACCTCAACCTTTGCAGGCTGTGCAAGGCAAGTAAGCTCTGGAGTTACAAGCCATGCGCACTTAGAAGAAGCACCCATCTTACAGTAACCAGGACGAGCGCAGATAGCACCCTTAGTATCGTCCTCAGCCATCATACCCCAAGTCTTAAGGCGAGAAGATGCAACAACACCCTTAATAGTATTGAACAGACCTACCTCGGTTGATGGGTCAACAAGGTAACAGCCCCAATCAGTCTGAGTAGAAACTGGGTTGTCGCCTGTAGCCTTCCAAGAAGAGTCAGACTCTGAACGCTTGTCATAAGAGTAACCGGCAGCATGACGAGAGAGGTCACCGGTGATAAGGAGCATAGAGAAGTCCTCGTGGAGGATTACATCGCCGGCAGCAGCCGGAGTTGCAGGGAGCTCAACAACCTTTGATGCATCGGTTGTGAACTTAACCGGGTCAGCAGCTACGCCGTCGGTTACATTAGCAACAGTTGCGGTGTACTCGGTCTCCGGCTCAAGACCTGAAATGTAGAAGCGGCAACCCTCAGTTGCGTATGCGCTCCAAATCTCAGAGTTTGCAGGGATGTGCCACTTAACAACAAGCTCATTGCCCTTCTTAATCTCAAGGGTGTAAGCCATTGTAAAGTCAGCAGCGTGGTTAGCCCAGTTGTAAGTTGACCAAGTTACGATTGCGCCTGTAGCATCCTTGTAAGCAATCTTAGCTGTAGGAGCAGTCTTGTCCTCCTCCTCGTCAGCAGGAACGATACCCTTACCTACTTTAATACGCGCAGGAGTACCATCCTCGTTAGCGCAGAATACCCAAGGGGTGTAGATAGAGCCTGGGTAGTTAGCGCGAACACGGATATAGTAGCACTTACCCTTTACAAGGTTTGAGAATACGCCCTGATCGCAAGGATCTTTCTTAGCGTCCTCCTCAGTTACATTAGCTGAGCCCTCGTAGTTGGTTGTAGCCAAGACTACGACAGAGTTTGAGCTATTGTATGGGTCCGGAGTCTCGTTAGCATCTTTGAGAAGCTGAACGGTGAACGAGGTAGCACCAGCGTTGATTGCGCCAGCTGCGTCCCATACTACAGCAAGGGATGAGGAAGAAGAGCCTGCCTCATACCACACTACATTTGCGGGTCCTGCCATCTCTGGCTTCTCTCCACAGTCCACATCGGGAGTGGTGGATGTACAAGCAGCAAAGGCAACCGACATCATAGCAAATGCAGCTATAAGTTTGCGATTGATTTTCATAAAAGTTTTTTTTACTGGTTGATACAAATAAAATACAACAAAAATCAAGGCGATACTTTACAAGTATCTCTTAATTCTCGTTATCCCGATTCTATGCTCCCCAAACCTCCGAGTGAACACCCAAGATGGACTTTGGCGAGGTGTGTATTTCAAACTGCACCACAAATGTAAAGCAAATTTTACAATCCACCAAATATTTTTTACTTTTTCTCAACTTTTTTCTTAAAAATTGATAGTCAGTTATAAAAATTTTTAATAATTATGAGCAAAAAGAGTAAAATTTCCCTGCTGAGTTACACTGCGCATTTGGCAGAGGCGATGCAGCGGGTCGGCAGAGAGCGCACTGCCGAGACCTACATGTTGGCGACAAAGAGTTTTAGCAGATTTATTGGGTGTGGCGATGTTTCGATGCAGCAGATAGACTATCAGACTGTTACAGATTACGAAGTCTATCTGCGTCGTAAAGGTCTGAAAGCCAACACTGTATCGTTTTATTTAAGAAATTTGCGGGCTATATACAATCGTGCCGCAGACGAGAATTTGATTATCTCCTCAAACCCATTTCGCAGAGCCTACACGGGCACAGGGAAGACTGTCAAGCGAGCTGTTTCGGCAGAGGCGATACGACGCATAGCCGCATTTTCGACTGAAAATTTGTCACTCAGAAGAGCGGCGGACCTGTTTATGTTCAGTTTTTACACTCGCGGGATGGCATTTGTTGATATGGCGTACCTCACGCATAGGAATATCCGCGATGGGTATCTTGTCTATCGTCGTCGCAAAACGGGCGAGATAATTACCATACTTTGGGAGGAGTGTATGCAGAGAATTGTTGACAGATATGCCTCAGAATCAAACACTTATCTGCTACCAATCATCAAAGGTAAAAATCCGCGCAGGGAGTATCTGAGTGCGGCACATGCGACAAACAGAAACCTTAAAAAGATTGGCTATCAGTTGGGGTTGCAAACGCCTCTGACTCTGTATGTTGCGCGCCACAGCTGGGCGAGTATTGCACTCTCGAAACAGGTGTCAATTTCGACGATAAGTCGCGCCTTGGGGCATAACAGCGAGTCCACCACCAGGATATACCTTGCGTCATTAGATAATTCGGCGGTGGACTGCGCCAACAGGTTGGTTTTGGGTGCAATCTCTTTTTAAGAGAGG
>CAZIPR010000069.1:0-8594 GCA_964541245.1 uncultured Alistipes sp. | reverse complement strand
CAAACAACACTTCCATAATACCCCCGCCGCCCTGCGCCGTGAACTGCGCCGAGAACATCAGAATAGCTAACGCCTAAGTACCGTCCCTTTTCTGAAGAAAAGTGACCCAAAAGACTTTCGGCAAAACTGCGTTTTGCTAGTGGCTGATGCGGATTTAGGATAGCCTGCGGCTATTACGCTAAAAAATAGAGTCCTTTTCACTTTCAAGCGAGCTTGAGTGAAGGACTCTATTTTTCATCGTACCAACTCTGTTGGTAGCCCCTAAATCCGAGAACAAATAAACTTAGTCTGTCCGTTAGCGCGCAACACTAATTACCCCTAATTCCCGCTAATATCCTTTAACAACCTCTAATCCCACTACTAAATGCGCCCGCTGCTATTCACTGTTATTCTCTGCTATTAAATCGCGCGCCAACCTGCTACCGCGCGCTGTTATTCCGCATTGTATCTATATCAACGGTTTTTACTCTCCTTTTCCAGCAGGGCGCGTTTGCGGGCGAGTTGTTCCCCGTCGCGCTTACCGTTGTAGCCGCCAAGTGACCCATCTGCTGCAATAACGCGGTGACAAGGCACATCGGGCGCAAAGGGGTTGCGTTTTAGAGCTTGACCCACAGCTTGCGCGCTACCACAGCCTATGCGAGCAGCCAACTCGCCGTACGATATAGTCGTGCCCGCAGGTATGTTGAGTAGCTCCAAATATACCCTGCGCTGAAATTCGGTTATGCGTGTTGATAAAAGTACCTTCTCTCTGATATTCATACAGTTATGCCTTTTCTAACTCGTTGCGTCCTGCAACAGTCATCAAGCCACGGCTGACAAGGTGTAAAAGGTTGATTATCTCCATGTTATCTCCTTTTTAGCGGTTCCCAAATGTAAGTTGTAAGGAACGAACTGTCCATATTGCCGACCATACGCTCAAACATCTGAGCGGCAACCGAAAATGTGAGCAAATCCTGCTTCACGCAACCGCGCATAGCCGTATCCATACCGCCCAAAATCGCACGAGGTTGTTCCTTTGTAGCCTCGTCAAAGGCGAAAGTCAGCATCTATTCACACCCTGAGCCAAAGGGGACAATTACCGTGTCGATGCGTGTGCTGTCAAAGTTTGCAAGCGTATGTAGCGCCGAAATTGTATCGGGCTTGGCGAAGATGCAGTAGATGGCGGGCGTATCGCTTTCAGTCAGCAGATCAAGCGGCTTGAAGATGATATAACGCCCTGTCGGTTTTGCCGTAGGGTTGATTTGGTGGAGGAGATTGGTCTGTTCGCGGTCGATTTTGAACTTTTCAATATTAACAAGTAGATTGACGGTAATATCCTCCTGATAAGGTCCTCCGAAGAAGTTACGCAGCGCGCCCCAACACCCGATATTTTCCGCATCGAAAGCCAGTGCCTTGCCTTGATGCACCTTTGCAAGTTGAGCAAATAGGCATACATAGCCACGCTTGCTTTGGGATGGCACAGGTGCATAATCCGCTCCACAGAGGTCGTCGGCATAAAAGACCGCAATTGGCATCTCTGTCTGCGGTAAATAGTGTTGCCACTTCTCAATGGCTGCTTGTTGAAAGGCTCTGTTCATAATACGCTTTGTGTTTGGTTATTTTCTTTCTGTAAATGCCACATCTGATGCCCGAAAATAGGCACATGCCGACTCTCTTAAAGCCAAGCGAGGTGTGGAGTCTCTCTGCGTTAGTATTGTTGCCATCAACGATTAGAACTACTCGTTCATAACCCTCAAGGCTTCTTTACAAAATGCTGCGACCACTTTTCGGCGTATCCATGTCACAAAGTTAACGGAATAGATGCAAAAATCAAATATCTAACAGAAGAATAACAGATCACGCAAAGGATAGATAAATTAGAGTGGTGCGCGGTTAGTAGCAGAAATGACAAGCGAATAACAGCGGGCTACGCCCTTAATGGCATACAATAGCAGCGCGCGCGATTTTTATAGGTCATTAGAGTCTCAAGAGTCTTTAGTGACACTAGGGTCTGCGCGCAAAAGTTCAAGGGGACCCCATGCCCCGCAGAACTTTTTTGTTCCGCTCCTTAAATTCCCTATAATTTTTTGCGCTATCCCTTACTGACTCACAGTGCAAAAAGCTGCGGTACTGTGGCTATTCTCAAAGTTTTTTGTCATTTTGTCACACGAAGTTTGTTTGGCAGAGATATTGCCCTATGGTGGGGTGTAACAAAAATTGTAAGATTATGAATATCAATGTGCTAACAATCAAGGCGCAGCAGGCTCTGCAGGGTGCGGTGTCTGTGGCGCAGAGTTCTGGGCAGCAGGCTGTAGTGCCACTGCATCTGCTTCAGGTTTTGGTCTCTGAGGATGATGGGTTGGGCTCGTTTTTGCTCGGCAGGGTTGGTGTAAATCTGCCAAATTTGCGTAGTAGTGTGTCAGAATATCTGTCAAAACTGCCAAAGGTGTCAGGAGAGGCTGCGGAGCCATATTTTTCTACTGACACGACAAAAGTTGTTCAGCGTGCTGTTGATTTTACAAAGAATTTTAACGATAAATTTGCCTCTATCGAGCATCTGTTGTTAGGTCTTACGGCAGAGCGCAGTGAGGCATCGGAGCTGCTTAAGTCTCAGAGTGTTACGGTTAGTGATTTAACCAATGCAATCAAGGAGTTTCGCAAGGGAGCTACTGTTGATTCTCAGACTGCTGAAAAGGAGTTTAATGCCCTTGGCAAGTACGCTATAAACCTCAATGAGATGGCTCGCACAGGCAAACTCGACCCTGTTATTGGTCGTGACGAGGAGTGTCGTCGTGTGTTGCAGATTCTATCGCGCCGCACCAAGAACAACCCGATACTTGTCGGCGAGGCGGGTGTTGGAAAGACTGCCATTGCTGAGGGTATAGCCCACCGTATTGTAGATGGCGATGTACCAGAGAATCTGAAGTCTAAGACCATATACTCTCTTGACATGGGCTCGCTTATTGCTGGAGCGAAGTATCAAGGCGAGTTTGAGGAGCGACTCAAGGGTGTTGTAGAGGAGGTTATTGCCTCAGATGGCGAGATACTACTCTTTATAGACGAGATTCACACCCTTGTAGGCGCGGGTAAGACAAGTGGCGCGATGGATGCTGCCAATATCCTCAAGCCTGCCTTGGCGAGGGGCGAGTTGCGCACTATTGGTGCTACGACACTTGACGAGTTTCAGAAGTATTTTGAGAGCGACAAGGCTTTAGAGCGTCGTTTCCAGAAGGTTATGGTTGACGAGCCTACAGTTGAAGATGCCGTCTCAATACTTCGAGGGCTCAAGGAGCGTTATGAGAGCCACCACAAGGTCAGAATCAAGGATGAGGCTATTGTGGCGGCAGTAGAACTGAGCCACCGCTATATAACATCTCGTTTTCTGCCCGACAAGGCTATAGATTTGGTTGACGAGGCGGCGTCAAAGCTGAGACTTGAGATGAACTCCGTGCCAGAGGAGATAGATACCCTCTCTCGTCGTATTCGTCAGCTCGAAATTGAGCGTGAGGCAATCCGCCGCGAGGGGGATACAGAGCGCACCGAGAGCCTTGAACGCGAGATTGGCGACCTAAAGGCAAAGGAGGCTGAGAAGCGTGCTAAGTGGCAGAGTGAGAGGGATATTCTGCGCAAAATACAGCAGAATAAGGACAATATCGAGCATCTGAAAATCGAAGCCCAGCAGGCAGAGCGCGAGGGCGACTATGGGCGTGTGGCAGAGATACGATATGGCAAGATTGCAGAGTGCCAAAAGAGCATTGATGCCCTTCAGGCGCAGTTTGATGCAACCTCTTCAGAGAGGATGATTAAGGAGGAGGTTGACTCACAGGATATTGCCGAGGTTGTATCTCGCTGGACAGGCATACCTGTAACCCGCATGCTCGCCTCGGAGAGGGAGAAGCTGCTCAATATGGAGAACGAGCTACACCGCAGGGTTATCGGTCAGCAGCAGGCTATATCTGTTATCTCAGATGCTGTGCGCCGCTCGCGTGCGGGACTTAACGACCCTCGCAAGCCTATCGGCTCGTTTATCTTCCTCGGCTCTACAGGCGTGGGCAAGACCGAGCTGGCAAAGGCTCTTGCTCAGTTCCTGTTCAACGACGAGAATATGATTACCCGCATAGATATGAGTGAGTACCAGGAGCGACACTCCGTATCTCGCCTTGTAGGTGCGCCTCCAGGATATGTCGGATATGACGAGGGAGGACAACTTACCGAGGCGGTGCGCCGTAAACCATACTCAGTAGTGCTGCTTGACGAGATTGAAAAGGCGCATCCAGACACCTTTAATATCCTCTTGCAGTTGCTTGATGATGGACGACTGACCGATAATAAGGGTAGAACTGTCGATTTCAGAAATACCATTGTCATCATGACCTCCAATATGGGCTCAAACCTTATTCAAGATGCCTTCTCGGCAGCCTTAGCAAAGGAGGGCAAAGTCTCTGAGCAGGTGGTGGAGAGAGTTCAAAGTGAGGTTGTTGAGTTACTAAAAAGCCAGCTTAAACCCGAATTTCTCAACCGTATTGACGAAATTGTAATGTTCGAGCCACTCACTGAAGAGGATATTGAGCAAATTGTTGATTTACAGATGAATATCATCCATAAGATGCTCGCTGCAAATGGGGTAATAATGAAATATTCTCAGCAAGCAAAAGAGTGGATTGCACATGCAGGTTACGATGCGGCTTATGGTGCAAGACCTGTGAAACGAGTCATCCAAAAACAGGTGGTCGGCGAACTGTCAAAATGGATACTTGCGGGCAAAATAAATCGGGAAAAGCCTATAATCATCAGTGTTGAAAATGACTCACTTACATTTTCTAACTGATTCATAACCGCGTTCTAACCGCTCATGGGCTATATTTTGCCAATTGTGCAGAAAAATAAACATTTTATTGCTTATAATTTGCAAGTTTGGATTGTTTGTTGTAGTTTTGCACCTGAAACGAGATAGTAAGTCTCTTTTCATGATAGGTTTTTAGGTTAGGTTTAGACGCAGTGTCCTGTCGCAAGATGGGACACTGTTATTTTTGCATCATTACCAAAAATAGCAAAGGGCTGTTTGAGTACAGCCCTTTGCTATTTTCAGCGGCACAAATACCGCACTGAGCGGTAAATGCTATTTTTTCTTACCTCCACCAAACACAATACCAAGGTTTACGCCAAAATGGCTCTGCTCGGTCTTAAGATGCTTGTAGTAGAGGGTTGCGCGGAGGTGATGGAAAAGCTCAACACCTACGCGTGGCATTACGCAGAAGCAGCCGAGTTTGTCAATGTCGCTAATCTCTGAAATCTTCTCAAAGTCGTTGATAAGCATGCCGTAACCAACACCGCAACCTACGAAGAGTGAGAAATTCTTTGCACGACGAAGATTGAGGTCAACAACAGCCAGACCAGTCATAGATGCGAAATTTACAGTCTTAACATCCTCGATGCTCTCAATACCTGAGTCCTGAATGCTCTGACCCTCACGACTAAGCAGTGCGCCGTCAACATGCAGACCTAAATCAAGTGGCAGATGCTTGAAGTTGTAACGCAACTCCACCTGAGCATTCCAGCCGAGCTTATTTTTGTCAAACTTCAGCTTATCTGTTGGAGTTACAATACCACCACCAATCTCAACCTCCACAGCACGAACTTTTCGTACCTTCTGTGCAGAAGCGTTCTGAGCACCTGCTGCAACCATCGCTAACAATGCGATAATCAATACTTTAACTTTCATAATCTTACTTGTATTTGGGTTAACAAATATTTAATTTCAAATATTTTCTGACTCAAAAGTAGTAAAAATTTGTTAATTTCCAAAAAATATTCCTATCTTTGCAGCACCATTTGCGGATATGGTGTAATTGGTAGCCACGTCAGACTTAGGATCTGATGCCGAGAGGCGTGGGGGTTCGAGTCCCTTTATCCGCACTTCAACCGAGCAGAAAAATCTGCTCGGTTTTCGTTTGATAAAGACACTCGTTCAGCGTGTTGCGCCTCGGCAGAGTTGTCTGCGGTCGGTTGTTGTTTGCTTGCGCAAATAATCACGCTTGAAAATGATTGTGTTTGAAAACAAGTTTTCGCACATCATTTTCCAACCCCGACAATCTTCGATTGCAACAACCTCCCTTCGCTCTACTCTCGGCTGCTGCCGCTGTTCGAGCCCCGTAAAAGGCGGTTTAATAATCAGACAGATATCCGCACAAGCGACTGTCTTCTGGCAGTCGCTTTTTTTGTGCGTCTAAAGGGACTCGACAACCGGTGGCGGTGTGGCAGAGTTGTCTGCGATTTTGTAGGGTCTGCGTGCGATTATAGTAAGGAGTCTAAGGAATTTAGTGAATTTAGTGAGGTTAAGGAGTGCGTAAAAACTGATACCCTGTAAAACAAAAGTTCTTCGTGGACTCGATGTCCCGAAGAACTTTTATTGTTGCGCTTGGCTATTAAGGGTCGTTAGACCCGCTGTCATTAAATGCTATTGGGTGTTATTCAGTGTCATCTGTTTGCGCTATATATTACTGACTGATAATGCAAAAAGCAGCGGTTACATGGTATGTTCAATAAGGATTTTGATGCCCATGAGGATAAGGAGTGCGCCGCCCATAAATTCGGCTTTGGATTTATAGCGATTACCGAAGATACTGCCGATATAAACGCCTGCAAATGACAGAGTTAGAGTCACGAGCCCGATTACAGAGACCGCTGGTAGGATATCCACCTTTATAAAGGCAAACGAAACACCGACAGCAAGGGCATCAATGCTTGTAGCAACAGCAAGTGGCAGCATAGCGCGAGCGGAAAAGTTGTTATCGCTCTTATCCTCGTCGCGCGAAAAAGAGTCGTGAATCATATTGAACCCTATTGCGCCAAGCAGTACGAAAGCAATCCAGTGGTCAACGCTCTCAACGGCATCTGAGAAACTTACGCCAAGCAGAAAGCCGATTAGTGGCATAAGTGCCTGAAAAAGACCAAACCACACTCCTGTAACCAATGCCTGTCGCGGGCTAACCTTCGAGACAGACAGTCCCTTGCCTATCGCCACAGCAAAAGCATCCATAGATAGCCCCACACCTATCAAAAATAGCTCAACAATACCCATAACAGCTACAAAGGTAGTCAAAAAAACCAAAAGAGCAAAAAATAGGGCGCGCGACTTAATAACAGAGAATAGCAATGAATAGCAGCGGGCTACGCCCTTAAGACATACAATAACAGCGCGCAAAAGAGTTATTGCGCTGTGCATTTATACTGTCAAAAATTTTCAATGCGCTGTTTTTTCACTACCTTTGCGCTATGACACAAGAGGAGTTTGAGATACTGTTATCTGATAAGGCACGCCGAGCTATTGACGAGAATATTATGCGCAATCCTACAGATATTGCGCTTGATAAGCGTATTGAGCATGCTGCACTTATCGCCACGCAGGTAAAGCGGCTTCAGAGGGCGAAGGTAAAGCTCCCTCTGCTCTACAAGGTCAGGGCGATTATGCCCCCTAAAGCCTACGAACAGTCCTCCAGCGAGCTATGTGCAGAGCGCAAGCACCTCTTTGGTGGCAGTGTGCTCGACCTTACTTGCGGTCTGGGCGTGGACAGCATAGCTCTGTCGCGCCGCTTTAGAAGGGTTGTAAGTTGCGAGAGAGACAGCGTACTCTCTCAGATTACCCGATACAACCTCTCGTTGCTCGGCATTGACAACGTGGAGGTTGTCAACTGCTCTGCCGAGGAGTATCTTGCCTCAACTACAGAGCATTTTGATTGGATTTTTGCCGACCCCGACCGCAGGGATGCAAACGATAAAAAGTTAGTCAAACTATGCGACTGCTCGCCCGATATTGTCGCCCTCTATCCGCGAATAAAAGAGGTCGCAAATGCCCTGTGTATAAAATGTTCTCCGCTCTTTGACACAGCCGAGGCGGCACGCATCTTTGGGGAGTGTTCTGTGGAGACTGTATCGCTAAGTTCGGAGTGCAAGGAGGTTAATATCTATGTAGATGGCAAAATGCCGACCCTTGCAGCCGAGGCAATAGGTCTGTTCCGCTTTGAAATTTCAAGAGAGGAGGCAGAGAAGACAACATCTCAAACGCCTGATTTTCAGCCACAAAACTACAAGTATGTAATACTGCCTGATGTTTCACTTGTTCACTCGCGCCTAACCTTTGCAGCCTTTGCTGGCATAGCCGATATTTGGACAAATACGGGCGTTGCTCTTGCGGTCACGCTGCCCGAAAAGGTATTTGGCAGAGCTTTCAAAATTGAGGCAATATACGAAATAAACTCTAAGGAGCTGAAGCGCGAACTGAAAGGCAAGAAAATTGAGATTTACCGCCGCGATTTCCCCCTCTCAAACTCAGAAATCTGCCGCAAATTCTCCGCCAAAGAGGGCGCAGATTTAACATGGTGCTTTACCCGCATCGGAACGAAAAACCTCGCCATTAGGCTTGCGAAATTGTAGCAGCATAGCGCAGATTTTCAGAGAATTAGGAGTATAAAGCTTTTATAGCACGCACTTTTCGCGCCGTCAGTCAGTAAGGGAAAGCGCAAACAGATGACACTGAATAGCACTTAATAGCATTTAATGACAGCGAGGCTGACTAAAAAGTCCGCAAGGATGTATTAGTCAGCCTTTTTATGTTT
>CAZIPR010000068.1:0-8819 GCA_964541245.1 uncultured Alistipes sp. | reverse complement strand
GATAATGCTCGCTCTTCTTAGGTCTATGTTTATGGAGATTTTCAACCGCATTGTGCGCAACTTCCGCATAGATACCTCCGAGCCGAAACATCGCCGTCGCCTGCTTGATAGCTTTGTGGATGCGGTAAGCAACAACCCGCAGTGCCGCGAGGTGGCTATCTTTGCTGAGAGGCTCTGCATAACACCAAAATACCTCTCCTCAATAGTCCTTGACGGCACAGGCTTTACCGCCAAAGAGTTTATTGACAGAAACGCAATAACAGTAATAAAGCAGATGCTCCGCACAACCGACCTATCGGTAAAACAGATAGCCGAAGAGCTTGAATATACAGGCAGCAGCAACCTATGCCGTTTCTTCAAGACCAGAACGGGTATTACAATTTCACAATTCAAAGAGGGGTGCTAATATGATTCGCAAGGCAGAGATTTCAGACCTAAATGCAATAGCACAGATTATCCAGGATGCGCAAGCTCTACTTAAAGAGCGCGGAGTGGATCAGTGGCAAGATGGATACCCGGATATGGCTATTCTATGCTCCGATATTGCAAATAGCGAGTGCTACCTGAAGATTTACAATGGAGAGGTTGCCGCCACAGCCGTAATCTCCGCCGCAGGAGAGGTAACCTACAATACCATTGAGGGCAGCTGGTTAGATGACAAACCATATATCGTTATCCACCGCCTTGCTGTAGGCTATAAATTCCGTAACTGCGGCTTTGCAAAAGAGATGTTCGCCTTTGCTGAAACGCTGTGCAAAGAGCTTGATATTGAGAGTATTAGAGTTGATACCCACGCCTATAACAGAGCCATGCAAACCCTGCTAAAAAGCCTCGGCTATAAACCCTGCGGCGAAATAACCCTCCTCTCTGGCTCCAAACGCATCGCCTGGCAACTCCAACTGCCCAGAGGCTGAGAGCTACACAGTATCTCAGGGGGTAATGGGTAGCGCACACAAAAGATGGCGTGGGCATCGAGCCCGCGCCATCTTTCTGCTTTGCAGAAGAGTCTCTAAGGTCTTTAGAGGCTCTAGCGTCCTTAGTGTCAAATACCCCTAACTACCTCTAACAGCCTCTAATAACCTCTAATCCTCCGCTAAATTAAAGCACCGCTATAAGCCTCCACGGCTCTCTGTACAGAGCCATGAAGAAGGAGTAGGTGTTTGGCTTGTTGATAGCTTAGTCCCAAGATATCAACAAGCATGCGGGTACCTCTGTCAATGAGTTTCTGATTTGACAACTGCATATTTACCATGCGGTTGCCCTTGACTCTGCCGATACCAATCATTGCAGCGGTGGTAATCATGTTGCAGACCATCTTCTGAGCTGTTCCCGACTTCATGCGCGAGCTACCTGTTACAAACTCTGGACCCACGACTGTCTCAATGGCGATATCTGCCTCGGCGGCAGCTGCGCAGTTGCGATTTGAGGCTATAGAGGCTGTAAGCAACCCTTCACTTTTAGCACGCCTAAGCACACCTACAACATAGGGTGTAGTGCCCGACGCGGCGATGCCGACGACGGTATCAAGGGGTGTGGGGTTGAACTTTTGCAAGTCTTTCCACCCCTGTTCCGTATCGTCCTCAGCACCCTCAACGGGTGTTCTTAGTGCCTTATCTCCGCCAGCGATGATACCTATTATAACCGTTGGTGGCATGCCGAAGGTTGGTGGCACCTCTGAGGCATCAAGTACGCCAAGTCTGCCGCTTGTGCCTGCCCCCATATAGAAGAGGCGACCGCCCTTTTTGAGCCTCGGAATAAGCTGCTCGACAAGTTGTGTAATCTGTGGCAGGTTTTTCTCAACAGCACCCGCTACGCGGCTATCCTCGTAGGAGATAGAGCGCAAACACTCAGCAACGCTCATACTCTCAAGGTTATCGTAGTATGATGGGCTCTCGGTAATCTTAATAAATTGCTCTTCAGAGACCGTTCTTCCCGCGCTTTTCCTACCAGAGTAATACTCTACAAGACCCGCCATGGGCGAAGCTGCAACACTCTCAAGTGTAAAGCCCTCGCGTAGCAACACCCGCGATAGCACCTCTCTGAAGTGGTAGGCTACAGAGCCTACGGCATAGACCTTTTTGATTGGGTAGCCCGCCAAATTGCGGCGCACAAACTGCTCAAAACACCCCTCTACAAGGTGGAAAATGTAGCTCTCGTCAAGGTGTGCAGAGAGGAATTTTGCAAAACCTGCAAGGTATCTGTTTGCCTCCCCTGTGCGATAGACACGCTCTAAGACCTCAGCCTGCGAAATGTTGTACTCCCTCTCCAAAGTCTCAACAATATGGCGTGGCGCAACACCCTTTAGGCAGTCACTAACAAGAGTTCTGCCAAGCACCGCACCGCTACCCTCGTCGCCAAGGATATAACCGAGTGCAGCCACTTTTTCAGACATCTTCCCAGATTTATAACACGCTGAATTTGAGCCCGTTCCAAGAATTACAACAACACCGTCGCCATCTGCAACAGTTGACCTTGCTGCCGCCTCCATATCACTCTGGGCTGTAATAGTTGCCTTTGGTGCAACAGCTGCAAGCAGAGAACTCATCATGGCAGATTTCTCTGGGGTTACACCCGCACCGAAAAAGGCAATCTGCTCAATATTATACCCCTCAACCTGCGGGGCAACGGAGCCCATAAGCAGTGATAAAATCTGCTCACTGCTCTTAGCAAAGGGGTTTATGCCCTCAGTCTGAAAGCTCTTGACTATCTCGGCTTTTGAGGTGTCGGTAACAACCCAGTCGCACTTGGTTGAGCCACCATCAGCTATAAGTATCATCTTTTAGTGCGTTTTATAAGGAGTAAAAGTCCAACAAAGGTTATCAGCGCGTTGACAATAAGTAGCTCATAGCTAAACTTATATCCAGCAAACCAACGCTCAGAGTTCTGCTGCAAAATAAAGCAGAGGATAGGAGATACTATTGCCACCAGACCTACAAAGCGACCTCTGACGCTCCACTTTGTAAAGATTCCAAAGGCAAAAAGTCCTAAAATCGGTCCGTAGGTGTAGCTGGCAAGGGTATATACGGCATCAATAACATTTGTATTGTTGAGTTTATACAGGGCGCAGATAACACCAAACATTAGTAGTGCCATAGAGATATGTACCCCCTTTCTAACCCTTGTCAGGCGACTATCTTCAAAACGCTTTCTGCCATCTAAGACATCAATTGTAAAGGAGGTTGTAAGGGCTGTGAGTGCCGAGCCAGCGGCGGAGTATGTAGAGCTTACAAGACCCAAAATAAAGAGTATGCCCACAATAATCGGCATTGCAGCCGAGGTGGCAACAGTTGGAAACATATTATCCGAGCCCGCTGGAAGGGTTATACCCATCCTATCAGCAAAGGTGTAGAGGATAACACCTAAAACAAGCAGCACAAAGATTATCGCCGTCTGCAAAATAGAGGATAGCACAAGGTTTTTCTGTGAATCCTTATAGTTTCTGCAAGAGAGGCTACGCTGCATCATATCTTGGTCAAGACCTGTCATGGCGATAACCGAAAAGACCCCTGCAAAGAACTGTTTGAAGAAGTATCTGCGGTCATTTACATCGTCAAAGAAGAAAATTCTACTACTTTCACTACCCTTTACCGTTGCCACCATCTCAGAGAGTGAGAGGTCGAGCCTATCTGCCACAAACCAAATTGAGAGGGCTATGCTAAGGATAAGCGAGACGGTCTTGAGTGTATCGGTCCAAATAAGCGACTTTACACCGCCTTGGAAGGTGTATAGCAGCACAAGTAGCACCGTTACCGCCGCATTGACCCCGAAAGGGATGCCAAATGGCGCAAAGAGCAGTGGCTGAAGCACGGCACAAATCAAAAAGAGTCTTACCGAAGCACCTAAGAGCTTAGAGATAAAGAAAAACCATGCACCTGTCTTATATGCACCCACGCCGAAACGCTCCTCAAGGTAGCCATATATTGAGACAAGATTCATGCGATAGAATAGCGGAATAAGCACAAACGCTATCACAAAATAGCCCGTCATAAAGCCTAAAGCCATCTGGAAATATGAAAATCCGCTCGCCTCAACCATACCTGGCACTGAGACAAATGTAACGCCCGACATCGCCGCGCCCACCATGGCAAACATTACCATCCACCAACTTGAGGAGCGGTTGCCGACAAAAAATCCGTCATTATCAGCCTTGCGAGCCGAAATCCACGCCACTGAGAACAGAACAGCTATGTAGGCTAAAATTGTTACAATAATTACCGTAGGTGTCATTGCAAAAAATTGTAAGTATTGAAATTTTACACAAATTTAAGATACTAAACTCAAAAAACAAAAATTTTGATTTATAAATAGTAAAGCGTATCTTTGTGGCAAAATAAACAAGCATAATAAATTTAGTAAAGTTATGGCAGTAGAATTGAAAGATTTGACCAAGTCTGAGGAGAACTACTCACAGTGGTATAATGATTTGGTTGTCAAAGCGGGACTTGCAGAGAACTCTGCGGTACGCGGTTGTATGGTTATCAAACCTTATGGATATGCTATCTGGGAGCGTATGCAGCGTGTGCTTGACGATATGTTCAAGCAGACAGGTGTGCAGAATGCTTACTTCCCGCTCTTTATCCCGAAATCTTTCTTCTCGCGTGAGGCAAACCATGTTGAAGGCTTTGCAAAGGAGTGCGCTGTTGTAACCCACTACCGTCTTAAGAACGACCCAAACGGCAAGGGCATTGTTGTTGACCCAGACGCTCGCCTTGAGGAGGAGCTTATCGTGCGCCCAACCTCTGAGACCATTATCTGGAACACATACAAAAACTGGATTACATCATACCGCGACCTGCCAATCCTCTGCAATCAGTGGGCAAATGTTGTTCGCTGGGAGATGCGTACCCGTCTGTTCCTTCGTACAGCAGAGTTCCTCTGGCAGGAGGGTCACACAGCTCACGAGACCAAAGAGGAGGCTATTGCTGAGACAGAGAAGATGATAAATGTCTATAAGAAGTTTGCTGAGGAGTGGATGTGCCTGCCTGTTGTTGTGGGTCACAAGTCTCCAAACGAGCGTTTTGCAGGTGCTGAGGATACTATGACCATCGAGGCACTGATGCAGGATGGTAAGGCTCTTCAGAGTGGTACTTCACACTTCCTTGGTCAGAACTTTGCAAAGGCATTTGATGTGAAATATGCCAACCGCGAGGGTAAGTTAGAGTATGTTTGGGCAACATCTTGGGGCGTTTCAACCCGTCTGATGGGTGCGCTTATTATGGCTCATTCTGACAACAATGGTCTTGTGCTTCCTCCAAAGCTCGCGCCAATACAGGTTGTAATCGTTCCAATCTACAAGGGCGAGGAGCAGCTTGCAGCAGCACGCGCAAAGATGAATCAGATTGCAGATGCCCTTTCTGCTCTGGGTATCCGTGTTAAGGTTGACGACCGCGAGAACTTGCGCCCAGGCTTTAAGTTTGCTGAGTATGAGCTTAAGGGTGTACCTGTACGCCTTGCACTCGGTCAGCGCGACCTTGAGAACGGCACAATCGAGCTTGCTCGCCGCGATACACTCACAAAGCAGACCCTTCCACAGGAAGGCATTGCTGAGTATATTGCAGCCCTGCTTGATGAAATCCAGGCAAATATCTTCAAGAAGGCTCTTGACTACCGTAACTCAATGATTACCAAGGTTGATACTTGGGACGAGTTTGTAGAGGTACTCAACAATAAGGGTGGCTTTATCTCAGCCCATTGGGACGGCACCCCAGAGACCGAGCAGGCTATCAAGGATGCTACAAAGGCGACAATCCGCTGTATCCCTGTTGACGCCGTACCAGAGGAGGGCAAGTGCATCTTTACAGGCAAGCCTTCGCATTGCCGTGTTCTATTTGCCAAGAGCTACTAATTTTGTTGTATAGCGCGGCATTTGCTGCCGCTAACATAAAAAACAGCGTAGGTATTGAACCTACGCTGTTTTTTGTGCTACTCAGCCTTACTCCTCTGTGCGGATAATGTTGGCTCCGATGGCGTTGAGGCGGTTTTCGATATCTCGGTAGCCGCGGTCGATTTGTTCGATATTCTGGATGGTACTAACGCCCTCGGCACTCATAGCGGCGATAAGCAGTGATACTCCAGCGCGGATGTCTGGCGAGGACATCTTTGCAGCGCGCAGGCGGACATTATGGTCGTGACCTATAACAGCGGCGCGGTGCGGGTCGCAGAGGATGATTTGCGCACCCATATCTATCAGTTTATCAACAAAGAATAGGCGAGACTCAAACATCTTTTGGTGTATCAGCGTTGTACCCTTAGCCTGTGTTGCAACAACGAGGAAAACAGAGAGAAGGTCTGGTGTAAGACCTGGCCACGGAGCATCAGCAAAGGTCATAATACTGCCATCAATAAAGCTCTCAACGCAGTAGTGGTCCTGCTGAGGGATATATATATCGTCGCCCCTGCGCTCAAGAGCAATACCGAGGCGAGCAAACTGCTGAGGGATGATTCCCAGCTCATCATACGACACATTTTTGATTGTTATCTCCGAGCGATTCATCGCCGCCATGCCGATAAACGAGCCGACCTCAATCATATCTGGCAACATGCGGTGCGAAGTGCCGCCCAGGCAGTCAACACCCTCAATTTCAAGCAGATTAGAGCCGATACCCTTGATTTTTGCACCCATGCGGCAGAGCATTTTGCACAGCTGCTGGATATATGGCTCGCAGGCTGCATTGTAGATTGTGGTTTTGCCTTTAGCAAGAACTGCCGCCATAATTATATTTGCTGTACCTGTGACAGACGCCTCATCAAGCAGCATATAGCACCCCTTAAGCTCTTTGGCTCGCACGGCAAAGAGGCTCTCTGCGCCATCGTAGTCAAACTCAGCACCAAGTTTCTGGAAGCCGAGGAAGTGGGTATCAAGGCGACGGCGACCAATCTTATCGCCACCTGGCTTTGGCATATATCCCACACCAAAACGACCGAGCATAGGACCTAAAATCATCACAGAGCCACGCAGACGGATGCAACGGCGCAGGTAGTCATCACTACGCACATAGTCCAAATCAACATTAGCCGCACGGAAAGAGTAGCACTCCTCGCTTATACGCTTTACCTCAACACCCATTGCTGAGAGTAGGTCTATAAGTTGCAGCACATCAAGAATTTGTGGAATATTGTCAACAACAACCTCCTCCTTTGTCAGAAGTGTTGCGCAGATTATCTGTAACGCCTCATTTTTAGCACCTTGTGGAGTAATCTCTCCTGAGAGTCGGCGACCTCCTTCTACTTTGAATACAGCCATAATATCAATGTTTTTACAAACCCGTTCCACAAAGATAACATTTTGGATCGGATATTGCAATTTGTAGGCTAAAATTTACCGATTTATACAACAAACTTTATGAAAATAGCAAATATTACCGCCCGTGAGATTCTGGATTCTCGCGGCAACCCTACCGTGGAGGCTCAAGTAACAACAGTCTCAGGAATTTCATGCCGTGCATCTGTCCCTGGCGGCGCATCAACAGGCTCTCATGAGGCTGTTGAGCTTAGGGATAATGACAAGAGTCGCTACTGTGGTAAGGGCGTACTAAAGGCTGTGAGCAACATCAAAAACATTATTGCGCCAGAGATTGTCGGCAGAAGCATCTTTCGCCAGAGCGATATTGATGCTATTTTGATTGAGACAGACGGTACAAAAAACAAGTCTAAACTTGGAGCAAATGCCACCCTTGCCGTCTCGCTTGCCGTGGCTAAAGCTGCGGCAGAGTCACTTGCAATGCCGCTCTATCGCTATCTGGGAGGGGTTAATACCAATATTATGCCTATACCTATGATGAATATAATCAATGGTGGCAGGCACTCCTCTTCGCCTGTCTCTTTTCAAGAGTTTATGATTCGCCCCGTTGGTGGATGCTGCTTTAGGGAGGCACTAAGGATGGGCGTGGAGGTCTTTTATGCCCTCTCCGCGGAGCTTAAACGGCGAGGACTATCAACAGCTGTAGGCGACGAGGGAGGTTTTGCTCCCGCCATGGACTCGACTGAAGATGTCTTAGAGACGATAGTCCATGCCATAGAGAGTGCAGGTTTTAGGGCTGGCAGGGATATAACTCTCGCCCTTGATTGCGCATCAAACGAGTTCTACAAAGATAGTCTCTACGACTACACCCTCTTTGAGGGCAATCGCGGAACAAGGCTTACTACAGAGCGTCAAATTGAGTACATCAAACGACTTGTTGACAGCTACCCTATAGACTCTGTTGAAGACCCCCTTGCCGAGGACGATTGGCAGGGGTGGGCAGCCCTTACAAAGAGCATCTCAAACCGCTGTCAGATTGTCGGAGACGACCTATTTGTCACAAATTGCGACAGGATTCGCCGCGGCATAAAAGAGGGTTGCGCAAATGCTGTTCTTATAAAACCAAATCAGATAGGAACACTCTCAGAGAGTATTGAGGCTGTGAAAATGGCTCAAAAAGCAGGCTTTGCAACCATCATCTCCCACCGCTCCGGGGAGACCGAAGATACAACTATCGCCGACCTTGCCGTTGCCCTTGGCACAGGACAGATAAAGTGCGGCTCACTCTCCCGCTCCGAGCGCACTGCAAAATATAACCGCCTGCTCAGAATCGAAGAGCAACTCGGCGGCTTGGAACGGTTTAATGAGTAGGAGGTTGCGGCTCTACAGTCCGCTGCGCGGATACCACAAACAAAAAGGTTTGCCTTATGCAAATAAATTTGCAGGCGACCTTTTTGTTTGTGCTGTCATCTGCGATGACAGACAAAGAGCCGAGAACATACCGCCGCCTAAAACAAAAAGAAAAAGTGTGTTACCTATCCCCCAAAGAGGCTGACTAAAAAGTCCGCAAGGATGTATT
>CAZIPR010000067.1:0-8983 GCA_964541245.1 uncultured Alistipes sp. | reverse complement strand
CA
This sequence comes from uncultured Alistipes sp., assembly GCA_964541245.1. Classification (GTDB taxonomy): domain Bacteria; phylum Bacteroidota; class Bacteroidia; order Bacteroidales; family Rikenellaceae; genus Alistipes. Next base: position 8,981 of record CAZIPR010000067.1, on the reverse strand, counting down.
CAAAGATAGTATTTTTCCGATACATCCCCACCGGAATTTTACAGTGAGCCGTTTTCTTTTTTATATAATCTGATACACTTCTGCGGCACCGAGCAATATTAGGCAAAAAGAAAAGGGAGAAAACCGTTAAGTTTTCTCCCTTTCAGTGACTCCGCCAGGATTCAAACCTGGAACCGCTTGATCCGTAGTCAAGTACTCTATTCAGTTGAGCTACGGAGCCATTTGCTGAATGCGAGTGCAAATATAGAGGCTTTTTTTGACTCCACCAAATTTTTTGAAAAAAAAGTGCGCTTTTTTCAAAAAAAGCGCACCAAAAATAACTCTTGATATACTTTTAGAAGCAATATACGCAAGACAGACCGAGATTTGCGAAACCGTATTCATTAAATGCTGCATCAGAGTATCCTCCGCCATATCCAATCTTAGGGCCTATCACAGGAGTCCAATCAATTGCCAACTTCACGGGAGCGTTATTGAATTTTATACCAAGTTTCACAGAGCCTGCTGCACCAACATAAGCATAGTGTGCCTTACCTCCCACTGCAAGACCTGCGCCTGCGTCAACAAACCACTCACCAGCCTTTGGGCTCCAATCCATTTTTGCTAAGTTCCACTGATAGAGGGCTGTAAAGTCTGCCATAATAGGAGCCCCACCTGCACACCATGACATACCAAAGCGACCTTCAATGTAATTATCGCTCTTGAACTGATATTCTGCCTGAGCCTGAAAACCAGAACCAATACGACCACCAAGAGCCCAACCCTGAGCAGATACGCTCAATGCGCAAAAGCAGAGAGCCAAAGTAAGAATAATTTTTCTCATAACCATAAATTATTAAAGTTACACAACCAATTCGATGTCCAAAGGTAATAATTCTTCGCTATATATGCAAATTATTCGGCATTTTACCCACAAAAAAATCACAAAACAAGAACTAAACAATGATTGTACCGAACTGGAGCAGTGTTTGTTTAGCTGTGGAATTTCAACGAAACACTATTTAGCTCAAATAAAATATGTCTAATTTTACTCATCTATGTTTTGTTTTTATTTTATTTTTCATACCTTTGCATTAACAATTAGCGCAAACAGACTATGTTAAGTATGAGAGCACATATTAGCAGGGAGCATGATAATCACAACAAACCGTTGATTATCAGCAGTTTGCGCAAACTTTCGGGGGGGGGTATTTCGTAAACTCCAATACTTACCGTCGCTTTAGTCGGGTATCTTGTGCCGTTTTGGCATCAAGATACCCGATTTTTTGTGCCAACATCTATTTTATCACATAAAATCAAACACACCATGAAAACTCAAAATTATCAAAGCCCTGAGCTTACAATCTTCGCCTTTGCTTGCGAACACGGTTTTACAAACACTACCGGACGATTAGAAGAGGGAGAGGATTTTTAGCACAAACATTAACAAAAAACAACATTAACATTTAACATCTGTAGTATGAAACGATTTTTATTTTCAGCAGCAGCTCTTGCACTATTATTAGCGGGCTGTTCAAAAGACAATGTAGTTGACTCTACCGCAAGAGTCATCAAAGCCTCTGACTTCTACGGAACAATCGCAGAACAGAGTCGTACCCAACTTGACACAGAGAGTGGATATGCCGCATGGATTGAGGGCGAGAAACTGAGCATCTTCAACCTTTCAGACCACAATCTACAATATGAGGTTAAAAATGTTACCAACTCTGGCTTAAATGCAGACTTCGGCTACACTGAGAACTATATTGAGGGCTCAGGAGCTGAGCTTGACAAAAACTATGCTCTCTACCCATGGCACGAGCAGACTACTATCTGCGGCACAACACTCTCTACTCATATACCTCAGGTCCAGAGCTACAATCCGCAGAGTAATCTTCAACATGTTATCATGGTAGGCTCTTCAACTTCACAGTCGCTAAGTTTTACAATTCCTACATCCGTTTTCCGCTTCAAAGTATCAAAAGAGAACAATCCTAACAAATTTATTCTCAAAAAGATTACTCTATCTTCAGCATCACAGACAATTGCAGGAACTGTAAATATTGACATGTCTGCCGATTATCCAGTTGCAATTGCTGACAGCAGTGCAGATGATGCCTCAAAGAGCATAACACTTGACCTTGGAGAGGGTGTTGTACTATCTACCACAGAGCAACACCTATATATAACACTACCTGCAACAGTATTCCCTGAGAATGATGTAACAATATCATACCTCGTAAGCATACAAGGCAAAGAGCGTCAGATAAATATCGCAAAAGAGGCATCTATCACAGCTGAGGTTGCCCATATTCACTCAACTTCAATAAAGGTTACAAGTGACGATTTCAACGGCTCTACAGCATACCCTGCAACAGGTGGAGAGCTTGTAGGCTCACTGACGCTCACAAGCGCGCTCAATCTCGAACAGCCACTAAGCGTACCTGCCGGAGAGAGCGCGACACTAAACCTCAACGACCACAACATCACCACAGCACAGGCTCTCTATCAGTCAGGAGTTGTATCTGCTGCTGTATGTGTTAAAGAGGGAGCAACCCTGACAATCACAGGTGAAGGCACAATTGATGCCTCTGCGTATGAAGACTACGCTGTTGAAGTTCGTGGTGGCGACATGGTAATCAAGAGCGGTACTTTTGTTGGTAGCGTAACTGCCGTATATGCTGTTTCAGGCAATATTACAATCGAGGGTGGAGAGTTCAAGGTTGCACCATCAGACTACGGTGCAACATATCTGCTTAACCTCAAAGACAACTCTGGGGCAACAATCTCAGTCAAAGGTGGCAAATTCTACGGCTTTGACCCAGCCAATAATGCTGCGGAAAATCCAAAAGTAAACTTTGTTGCTGACGGCTATATAAGTGTTGAGACTTCCGAGGGTGTTTGGGAGGTACTTCCTGCAACTCAAAGCGTAACTGTAAACTCGGCAGCTGCATTGTGCGATGTACTTACAGCTGGCGGCTCGGCTGTTGTAACTGAGAATATTACATTAGATGCAGACAATGCCATTACCGTACCACAAGGCAGTAATGCGAGCCTTACAATAAATGGAGGTGTGACTGTAACAATCCCTGCAACAAGCAATATTGACCTTATCAAGAACTACGGCACCATGACATTAAACGGAGAGGGTACTATTGCAGCGGGTAATGATGTAAACTCTCGCCGATGCATCTACAACTATGGGGAGATGACTATTGATGGGCTGAAATTTGTTCAGTCTTACAACGAGAATGGTGCAGCCATCAATAACGAGGGTAAAATGACTATCAAGAACACCTATGTTGAGGCAAAATATTACGCTCTATGGAACTCTGGCAGTGAGGCTGAGATGGTTATTGAAAATGGAACATTTATCTCCACCAACACCTCCACAACCACCCCTTGCTATGCAGTTAGCAACAGTTCAGGAGCAGAGCTTACTATTCTTGACGGATATTTTGAGGGTACTCACGGTGTTATAGGCTGTATCAGCTCAAGTAAGGCAGCTCTACATGGCGGAAAGTATCTCTGTAAGTCCACATACAGCCATGGTAGCGATTGGACACTCTATGCATCATCTAATGCTGCGATAGTATATAATGCTGAAAAGTGTACTCTCACCAATGACTACAGCGCACAGAACAACATCTGCCAAAATGGCGGAACTATTACAGCCATGGCTACTGACCAACAGGGTGTAAACAACGCACTTAGTAACGGCGGATATGTTGTCTTGGCAGATGATATCACAACTCAATCCTCAATCAAAGTCAACAACGGCGTTTTTGACGGTAATGGTAACGATGTTACTGCCGACTATGTGTCCTCATACTCTAATCCTATTCTGCTGACCACTGGTGGAGAGATTAAAAACCTCACAACCTTCGGAGGCTGGTACTCTATTGCCACAGACAATCTTGTAGCAGACCTCTATATAGACAATGTGGTTACAAAAGATACAGGATACGGCATTAACCTCCGTGATTCCAATGCCGAATATCAGCTTTTCGCATCAAACAGCCAGTTCTATGGCTGGAGCAGCTGGACTGGTCTAACCCTGGCAACTTTCACAAATTGCACCTTCGGATTAGGTGTATATTGGGTTGATAGAGACTATGCTGATGTATATGACAGATTGATAAAACCTTATGTAAACACCGTTTTTGAGAAGTGTGAGTTCAATAAGGGACACTATATTGACCTGTCTTCATTTAGCGGCACAGAGGTTGTCTTCAGAGAGTGTACAGTAAACGGTCAGCCTCTAACCAAGGAGATGTTCAAAAACGCCACAGAGTCTGCAAGTGGCAACCAAACCATAGACGAACTTGGCGACAAAATGCTGTGGTACGAAGAGAATACCTCAAATAGTGCATTTGCAGCCATAACAGTTGAATAACAACACAAACACAGTACAGCATAACGCGCCTAACAATTTTTAGGCGCGTTATGGTATTTTATTTAGAACACGACAGAACAGAGCAAAGTAGAAATGCAGTGGTGCGCACTAATAACAGAGAATAACAGAAAATAGCAGCGGGCTACGCCCTTAATAGCACACAATAGCAGTGCGCGTAAAACCCGATACCCTGTACCGCTTAGCTATTAAGTGGTTGAATAAAAAGAGCTATTTTTAGGCTTGCGAAAGTGAGGAAAACGGAGCATACTTTGGGCGTATGCGAGTATTCCCGAACTGAGCATAACGACAAAATAGCCTTTTTAGTCAGCCACGCTGTCATTAACTGCTATTCAGTGTTATCCAGTGTCATCAGCTCGCGCACTCACTTACTGACTGACAATGTAAAAAGCCTCGGTACTGTGCTTAAAACTTCAAGGCACTGAGTCTGCGCTCGACTCTATCGAAGATATTTGTTGGTATGCTGCTGGAGCGGGCGATTTTCATCTGTTTTGCGGATGAGGTAAAGGCGCGGATATTATATGTAAACTTAACCATAAAGTATCGTCCCATGGTGCTATTATACCTTACCTGAGAGTATCCGCCCCACACGCCACGGCTGAAGGAGGTGTTTTGGTTAAGTATATCGTTTACACACAGCTCTATCTCGCCAAGGTTACGAAGCAGTTTTTTACCCACTGATGCGTTCCAGAGGGCGAAAGAGTCTTTATATCCGTTTGTAATACCGAGATACTGCGTATATATAGCCGACGAGGTTATTGTAAAGCCGAGTGGCAGCACAAATTTACAGTTTGCCGTAGTGCGGTGAGTAAAAAACTCGTTATCAAGCACTGTTGCGCCTGTTCTATTCTTACTATACGAGCCGTTCCAGCGGATTGTAAAGTCTATATTCTCCGAGATATTGCTACCCAGCGTGATGTTGGAGTATGCCGTAAGATTATCCATAATCTGCTCCTCCTTATTTATAGATATAGGTATATTGGAGAGTGTTGCGCCAATGGCGATATTAAGGTTGCTGCTCAAGAAATTTATCGGGAAACCTATACTTGTTCTACCCTCAAAGGAGCGGTAACCATCGAGGTTTATAGGGCGGGTAATCTGTACAGGGTTGTACTTTTTGCCGTCAATCTCTATTGTCTCTGGGGAATAGACTATATCTGTTCCGATGTAATTAGGTCTAAGCATCGCCTTTGCCATAATCATAAATGTTGTGCCACGGCGAGTAGAGAGGTTTGTATAGCGGACAAAGTAGTTGTGCTCGGTATAGGGTCTTAGGTCTGGATTTCCGTATGAGAGGTACTGCGAGTTGCTCACATCATAGACATCAAGCATCTGCCAGAGCGAAGGAGCCTTGACCTCTGATGTAGCACTGACCCTGAGTGTATTCTGAGGGTTAAATGCCCACTGTAGAGTTGCATTATAGACTGGATTGTTATAACTTCTCACGCTACTCTCGCCCGTCCAGAGGTTGTGATTACTCAGGCGCGAGTGCTGATACATAGCACTGATAGAGAACCAATTGCGGTTACGCCCATAGCGGTAACCAACGCCAAGCTGATGGTAGAGAAACATACCCTCAAATGATGACGAAGAGCGACGGTTAAGCCTTGTGGTATCTATAACATGGTCGGCATCGGTTGAATATGTAAGCAGCTCTCTTACACGCTGCTGCGCCTGCAAGCGGTAGGTAATATTTATTGTTGAGTAGCGACCTATCTTATCCCTATATGTAGGCTGAATACGGTATGTTGTGGTCTTGTTGCTATTTAGGCGGCGGGTAAAGGTGTAGTCTATTGTAGCCTTGTTAGGGTCTTTTTTATTGGTTTTACCCGCACCATTTGAGTAGTAGTCGCGGTCTGTCTCGGCATCTGAGTCACTGACACTCGCCACAAGGAGCAGCGAGCGACCCTGACGCAAGAACTTATACGAATACTGCGCATAAAGCCCCTTAGAGAGGGTCTTGCCCCATCCCTCATTGCCACTCGGCATCCAACGATAGCCCGACTCGCCCCAACGAAGAGAGGTTGTATCTGTGCGGTTTATAGAGATATTTGGATAGTAGTTCAGCGTAGGTATAAGCACCAACTTCTGACGCTTTGCCACCTTCCACTCCAACCTTCCGCGAAACTTAAGGGTGTGGTTGTTCGGATTGGCAAATTGGTCGTAGTGGATAGTATCTTTTTTACTTACCGCAGGGTCGTACCAACGGTCTATAGTAAATTCGTTCTTGGCGTTAAGGTGGTTATAGAATAGACTGCCCTCAAATTTAGCCCTCTTACGACGACCCCAACGGTCGGTATAGTTAAGGGCGAAAATCTCTGCCGAAGCCACACCATTTTGGTTATTTACAGAGAATTGGCGGGAAGCTGAGCTGTTATTTGACGAACTGCGGATATTCATCTCATCCTGAGAGAGATTCTGGCGGTTGATATTATTCACAAGACCCATAAGGGTTACCCTGGAGTCGTCATTAAAGATATTTACCGAGCCGCCAAGGGTGTATTTGTTATTTGCCGTAACCGCCCTATTCGCCTCTGGCTCATAGCCGTAGCCAACATGCACCTTACCAAAGCGGCTGCGATTGATGCTGCGGCGAGTGATAATATTTATCACTTTGCCGCCCTCGCCATCGTCAACACCTGTAATCTGCGCCGCCTCACTAAGGCGATTATAGACCTCAATATGCTCTACAGCCTGCGCTGGGATGCTCTGCAACACCTGAGCCACATTACTGCCGAAGAACTCGTTGCCATCAACATAAATCTGCTTAACAATCTCGCCATGTGCCTCGACCTGACCATCGGTAATATTTATGCCAGGCATCTTTCTGAGCAGTGCCTCCACCTCGGCATCAACAGCGACCTTGAAGGCGTCGGCATTGTATCTGAGCGTGTCGCCCATAATTGTTGCGCGTGTCGAAACCGCTGTCTTTACAACCGTTTCAATACCTATTGCGCTAACTTCGAGCTTTATTACGCCAATATCTTTGGGCAGACCCGAATATTTGAACTCAATATCTCGCTCGGCATAGCCCATAAATGTTATTTTACAGAGGTAGTCACCCTCTTTAAGTGACGGAATACGGAAATATCCGCCATACTCGGTAGTGTAGTAACGCTTTGCATCAGGACTCTGCACTGTAGAGACCTCTAACACAGCACCTGCAATACCCTCTAAGTTCTCGCCATCCACTACCCTACCAGATACAAATGAACTACCCTGCGCATAGGCTGCACAGAGAGTTGCAAGAGATACAAGGGTCAGTATAAGGCGTCTGAGGGTCATATTCAAACAGGGGTTGCCGTCAGATACGACAACCCTTTGGATAGTAATAAGTTAATCTTAGTCTGCAAGTTTTGCAGCAAGGAACTCACGGTTGAGGCGTGCGATGTGAGCAATAGAGATACCCTTAGGGCACTCAGCCTGGCATGCACCTGTGTTAGTACAGTTACCAAAGCCCAGCTCATCCATCTTAGCAACCATTGCCTTAGCACGGCGTGCACCCTCTACGCGACCCTGTGGGAGCTTTGCAAGAGAAGATACGCGAGCTGCAACGAAGAGCATTGCAGAGCCGTTCTTACAAGTTGCAGCGCAAGCACCACAACCTACGCAAGCAGCAGCATCCATACTCTCCTCAGCATCTGCCTGAGGGATTGGAATAGCGTTGCCATCAGGAACTGAGTTTGTACGAACTGAAACATAACCACCAGCCTGGAGAATCTCATCGTAAGCACCACGGTTTACAACAAGGTCCTTGATTACAGGGAACGCAGCAGAACGCCATGGCTCAACAGTAATTGTTGCACCATCTTTGAACTGACGCATATAAATCTGGCAGGTTGTAACAGCCTGTGATGGACCGTGTGCATGACCGTCAATGTGAAGTGAACACATACCGCAGATACCCTCACGGCAGTCGTGGTCAAATGCTACAGGCTCCTCGCCTTTGTGTACCAAGTCATTGTTCAAAATGTCAAGCATCTCAAGGAATGAGGTATCAGAAGAGATGTCTGAAACCTTGTACTCCTTAAAACAGCCCTTGGAGTGAGCGTCTTTCTGACGCCATATTTTTAATGTGAAATTCATAATTTCGTTTTTATTAAAAGTTCAACGCCAAAAATTTAATCCTTATAGTTACGCTGTGCACGGTGTGTGAACTCGTAGGTCAGATCCTCCTTAGTAAGCTCTGGCGCTACATCCATACCCTTGTACTCCCAAACTGCTGCGTAAGCAAACTTGTCGTCGTGACGAAGTGCCTCGCCCTCCTCAGTCTGGTGCTCAGAGCGGAAGTGACCACCGCAAGACTCCTCACGGTTGAGGGCGTCGCGTGCCATCAGCTCGCCAAGCTCAAGGTAGTCTGCAAGACGAATTGCCTTCTCAAGCTCAACATTGAAAGAGTCAGCTGTACCAACAACCTTAACATCCTTCCAGAACTCCTTGCGAAGAGCTGCAATCTCAACGACAGCCTTCTCAAGAGACTCCTTTGTACGAGCCATACCAACATTGTCCCACATAATGTGACCAAGCTGCTTGTGAATATCATCAACAGAGCGAGAGCCGTTGATTGAGAGCAGTTTTGCAATCTTCT
>CAZIPR010000066.1:0-9056 GCA_964541245.1 uncultured Alistipes sp. | reverse complement strand
AGGGTTATTAGGGTCTCAAGAGTCTCTAGTGACACTAGGGTCTGCGCGCTAACGGAATAAACTAAGTTTAGCTGTACTCGGATTTAGGGACAACCAACGGAGTTGGTGCGATGAAAAATAGAGCCCTCACTCAAACTTGTTTGAAAGTGAAAGGGCTCTATTTTTTATCGTATAACCTTTAGGTTATTCTAAATCCGCAACGCACAAGAGAAACGAAGTTTCTCCGAAAGTCTTTTGGGTCACTTTTCTTCAGAAAAGGGACGGTACTGTGTCTGGTATTACTCTGTGATAATTCCGCCGCCTAAGAGGATATTATCGCGGTAGAAGGCGGCGGCTTGACCTACGGCTATGGCAGTAAGTGGCTCATGTAGAAGGATATGCAGTCTGCCGTCGGGCAGTAGGGTGACGGTGCAGCGGTTTGCCTGCTTACGGTAGCGGATTTTTACAATAACATCGTCTCTGCCTAATAGGAGTGTGGGGTTGATGATGTTCCAGCTCTTCAGATACATCTCTTGCCTCTCCAGCGACTTCAAATCGCCAAGGATAACCCTATTTTGTGAGGGTATAATCTCCTTTACAAAAAGAGCCCTATTTAGGTTTATCCCTAAGCCTCTTCTTTGACCGATTGTATAGAAAGGGTAGCCCTCGTGCCAAGCTATAAAGTTGCCCTCTTCGTCGAAGAATTTACCCCTCTGTATAGCCTCAGATGATACATTATTGCGCAAAAATGTTCTGTAGTCCATCGGGCAGAAGCATACCCCGATGCTATCTTTTTTCTGGGCAACCTTCAGAAAACCGCGCTCTTTGGCTATCTCTCTGACGCGCAGTTTGGTTAGACCGCCTATAGGCAGGAGCATCCTCTCCAATATATCCTGTTGTAGCCCCCATAAGAAGAAAGACTGATTTTTGTCTTCGTCAGCACCGTTGATAATGTGCCAATGGTTATCTATGCACTCTTTCTGCACATAGTGCCCTGTTGCCAGATGGTAAATCCCCATGCTGTCGGCTAACTGTCGGAGTAGTGACCACTTTAGGTAGTTGTTGCAGAGAGTGCATGGTACAGGGGTGTGCCCCTCCATGTATTCGCGGATAAAATAGTCGATAATAGTGGTCTGAAAAGCCTCTCGTTGGTCGGATACTATATGCTCAATACCCAGACGACAGCACAAATCACGGGCATCGTCTAAATACTCGGTAGAGCCATCCTTCTCGTAGAAACGGAAGGTTACGCCAGTTACCTGGTATCCAGCATCTTGCAGAAGTAGGGCAGCCACGGAGCTATCTGTGCCGCCACTCATACCTAATAGGACTTTTCTGTTTGGGGTCATGGATGCAAAATTAGAAATAATAGTTGAAAATAGTGAGGCTGAGCAAAAAAAAGTGATTTTTGCTCAGCCTAATTTGAATATATTATCCAAGTTACTCTACCTCAACAAGGTTAATCTCTTTTGCAACGACAAAGAGTGAGTAGTGGTCTTTAACCTTTGGAAGGGTAACGGTCTGACCAGCCTTTACCTCCTTGTAGCAGATATACTGTGCGCCGATTTTGTTGCCATCTGGTTTTACAGCGCGGGTCTCTGTTGGGATGATAAGTTTCCAACCGTGTTTGCCGTGGTACTTGCGGATGTCGGCAGTATTGCGAGCAAGACAGTAGATACGACCGTCGGCATGTGCTGTAACCTTGCCACCAAGGGTCTTGTGCTTCTTGAGTGAGTTGGCTGTAAGCATCTTAAAGCCCTCGAACTCTTTTGGATACTCGTCGCTGAGCTTCTGCTTGAGGTTTGGCCACATGTGCGCACCCTCCTTGAACTCAGACATTACATAGTAACCCTTCTTACCCTCAACAGTGATTGCAATCTCAGATGCAGGCTCTACATAAGGGCGAACAGACTGAGAAGAGTTGCTCTTGTCGCTGCGGAAAGGCAGGCAAGGCAGACCCTCAGCAGAGAAAATGTTACCTACATCCTCGTTGAAGCAGTAGCGCACAGCCTTTGGTGCGGTTACGCCCTCAGCCCATACAACAACCTGATTGCCCTCGATTTTTGCCTCGGCAAGGGTAAACTTCAACTTCTTATCGTTATTTGGGTCGGTTACGCCAATCTGGAAACCGTTAATTCTGCCCTGAGCGGTAAGAGTGGTAGGCACATTGTCAAAGTTGATGCGTACCTTGTCGCCCTCTACTACCATATTCTTATATGCAGGGCAGCGGAAAGTGCCTACATTTTTGCCATAATGCTCGCCAAGAGCAGTCTGTGCCAGACGATGTGCAACATCGACCTTGTAACGAGGGTGGATATCGCCTGGGATGTCGTTCTGGTCCATAGTACCTACAATCTCGCAACGAGAGACTCTCTTTGCAACCTTCTCCTGAGACTCACGCAGCTGCGCACCCTTGATGCCAGCGTATGTGTGAGGCACAAGCTGTACGATGTAGAAAGGCATCTCTGGATTGCGGAACTCCTCTCTCCAAGAGTTGATTAGCACCTCCAAAGAGTGTGCATATCCGCTAGGTGAAGAGGCTACATTTGCACAACCCTGATACCAGATAACACCTGCAAAATAGTTGTGACGAATAGGGTAGATATTTGCATTGTAGAGCCAAGATGGCTTACCAGCCCAAGTCTTATGCTTGATTTTGGTGCAGTCTTTTGCAATTTTCGCATCGGAGTCAATAATCTCCTTCTTCAGCCAACCCTCTACGAAAGTTCCACCGTAAGAGGCATCAACAAGACCGATAGGCACACCTAAAGCCTGCTGCAACTCCTTACCAAAACCGTATGCAACAGCAGAGAACTCTGCAAGGTCTGTAGGGTTGCACACTGCCCACTTGGTATTCTTGCCCTCCTGCTGAGGGATGTCGAGCTGAGGAGTCTCTTTGGCAATGCGACCTGTGCAGAGCAGACGAATAGAGGTGTTCATCTCGCCCTTAAGCTCGTCAACCATGTCAAGAGTCTTCTTTACGCTCCACTCCATATTACTCTGACCAGAGCAGAGCCAAACCTCTCCAAAGAGGATGTTTGACAGAGTGCGTACCTCTTTGCCAGCCTTGATAGTTACTGTGTGAGGCTCAAAACTTGCCGCTGGAACTGCTATAGGGGCAATCCATACACCCTCAGCATCAGCCTTGACAGTGATTGGCTTGCCTGAAATCCAATCAGGGGTAACGGTTACCTTAGCCTTTGGCTTAGCATAACCCCAGATGTTAACAGTCGTGTTCTGCTGTAGGACCATGTTGTCTCCTATTGCTGAAGGAATCATCAGCGACTTAGGTAGTTCCTGCTCCTGAGCAGAGAGAGTAAATGCAGAGAGCATAACGGCTGCTACAACTGCAAAAAGTTTGGTTAATTTTTTCATATTATACATTTTTAGGTTTGAAAGCTGCTTTAGTTTTGCAAATATAACCAAACTTTTTTATATCTTTGACAAAAAATAGAGATTTTATGAAAAGGCTCTTTTTGTTTGTGGCTCTGATGTTTGCCTATTCTGCGGTTTTTGCTGATAAAAAAGAGGCAAAGCAGTTGCCAGATAGTATGCTCTCGCCGACCAAGAGTTTTGCAGAGCAGCTTAGTGACCACTATGCCTCATTTTACCAGAGCGGCGGAGTCTTTGAGAAACTCTATTTGATGACCGATAAGCCCTATTACAGCGCGGGAGAGACGATGTTTTTTAGCGGTTATCTTGTCCATGCAACGCTGCTTACAGCAAATTCAAAGTCTAAATTTATCTATGCTGAGCTAATCAGCCCAGAGGGTCAACTTGTTGAACGACTGAAAGTTGAGGCTACAGGTGGGCAGTTCGTAGGCACCTTCACACTCAATGCCCGCCTTACATCTGGTCGTTACACTCTTAGGGCATACACCCGCTGGATGACCAACTTTGATATGGGCTATTTCTTTACCAAAGAGGTCTATATAGGTAACTATATTGACGATGCGGTAATGACAACTGTCAGCTACAGCGTTGACGAAAAGGGTATTGTAACAGCCTTTGTGAAGGTTACAGACCAATACTCAATGCCGATTGTCTCTACCCCTGTCCGCTATCGCGTTATTATAGATGGTAAGTCCCGCTCAGGGCAGGCGAGGAGTAACAAAGAGGGTGTTGTGGCTATCCGTTTCCGTCCATCGACCTCAGTAAATGACTGTATGGAGATTAAAATCAGGGCAAATAGCCGTGATTTGAGCAGGTATATTCAGCTGCCATCCTTCTCTAATGATTTTGATGTACAGTTCTGCCCAGAGGGCGGAAATCTTGTGGCTGATATTGCACAGGTTATCGCCTTCAAGGCGCAGGGTGTCAATGGTCGCTCAAAGAGTGTCGAGGGTGCTGTCTATAACTCTGCGGGCGAGAAACTGCTTGAGATTTCAACTCAGCACAACGGTATGGGCAAATTTCTGATGCGTACCGAAAAAGGTGGCAGTTACTACGCTGAATTTACCTCTGCCGAGGGTCTGACTAAGCGATTTGAGCTGCCAAAAGTTGAGCCGAGTGGCGTTGTGCTGCGTGTTATGCGGCAGAGTGATAGCTATACAGCCCTTGTCCAAGCCTCCGCGGGGGTTGACCTGTCAGATTATGTTGCCGTTATCCACTCTCGCGGAGCGGTAATGGGGGTTGTAGAGAGCCTTGTACGCCCGATAAGGCTGTCGAATAAGGATATGTTTGACGGCATTGCGCAGCTATCTATAGTCTGCAAATCTACAGGCGGGGTTGTTGCCGAGCGTCTGTTCTATGTGCGTAATAACCGCTATGCGGCTGTTAATGTAATCAACAACAAACGCCTCTATGAGCAGCGCGATAAGGTAACAATGACCCTTGCCATAACCGACTCAAAGGGCAAACCCGCTACGGGCAACTTCTCAGTAAGTGTTACCGATTCAAGCGTGGTAGAGTATGGAACAGAGGAGGGTAATATCCTCTCTTATATGCTACTCTCTTCAGACCTTAAGGGCAGTGTTGAGCAGCCAGGGAGCTATTTTGCAGACTCTGAGCCAAAGACGCTTGAAAATCTTGACCTTGTCATGCTTACAAACGGTTGGCGACGCTACTCTCTTGAGGCGGTGCTGTCGCACGATTTTCCGCGTATAATCTACCCTATGGAGGAGTCTGAGCGCATCCGAGGCTCAGTCTTTGGGCTTATTGGCAGGGCTAAGAAACCGAGTGTTGTGCTGATGAATACAAAGACCAACTATGTTGAACAGTTTGAGCTAAATGAGTACAACAACTTCTTTATCGAGGGTCTTGACTGCAAGGAGGATACTCCGTATATCGTGCAGGCACTCAATAAGAGGGGTAAGGATAATACTGTTCGCATAAAAATCGAGACCGAGAACTATCCTGTCATCACCTCTTCACATATCCGCGAATACTATCTCAGCCCCGCACTACCTATCCCGTCAGCCTTCCTGACAAGGGCAAAAGAGAGGTACTTCTATGAGGGTGGCGAGCGAATTGTAGATATAGAGGAGATTGTGGTGATGGGTCGTCGCAGGACAACGCCTTTCTTCGCTACAGCCACGGCTGGAAGTATGCTGCACGGCGATTTGTCACGCTTTGCAACGGTCTATGATGCTCTTGCGACCTTCAAGGAACTTGATGTTTATGGAACTACAATTACTACCAAAAATAGCTACGCGGCGCGCGATATGACTATCTCCTACTTTGAGGAGAATAACAACCCATCAGACGAGGAGGGTAGTGGCGATGCCTCGTTTTTGCAGTCAGTGCCGCAGATGGATAGCGATGTGAGTGTGCCAAGCCTCTATATAAACGGAAGTCTTGCTGATATTGAGGAGATTGGCAACTACGATACCCGCTATATTGAACGCCTCTCTTTTGCAGATGGCAAGGCGGCGACTATGCTTGGACTCTCGGCGCAAGAGGGAGCTATCCTTATGGAGGTTAGTCGGGAGGGGCTGATAAATACCGTTACAAGTGATGCCATGGCGCGCATAGTTATTCGTGGCAGCCATACACCTGCTCAGTTCTATAAACCAAAATATCCGACTTTCGACTCTCGCCTCTCCTCGGTCTCAGATTTTCGCTCTACAATAACATGGGAGCCGTTAGTGCGCCCAACAGAGGCGGGCGTTGCTACAATTGTCTTCTATACGGCAGACCGCACAAGTAGCTACAATGTTGTTATTGAGGGTATTACCGACTCAGGCGAGCCACTACACCACAAGTCAACTTTGGAGGTCAAGAGTAGGCAGTTAGTGCAGTAATGGTTGCCGATATTTCAACTTTTCGGGGATGTTGTTTTGAATTTTGAAAAAAAGTCGTATTTTTGTACTATCATTGGTAAATTATAAACAAATTAGATATGCAATATAAAAGAATCCTCTTGAAACTCAGTGGAGAGTCGCTCCAGGGAGAGCAGAAGTATGGTATCTCTATGGAGCAGTTGCGTAGCTACGCAGTGCAGATTAAGCAGGCAACAGAGCTTGGCGTGCAGATTGGTATTGTTATAGGCGGCGGAAACATCTTCCGCGGTTTGCAGGGTGCAAAGCGTGGTTTTGACCGTGTAAAGGGCGACCAGATGGGTATGCTTGCCACAATTATCAACTCGCTCGGCTTGCAGGCGGTGCTTGCTGATGAGGGTGTTAAGTGCAAGGTTATGACCTCTATCCGCATGGAGCCTATTGGCGAGTATTACTCTAAGGATAAGGCTTTGGAGTACCTTGAGGCTGGCTATGTGGTAATCATCGGCGGCGGAACTTCAAACCCATACTTCTCTACCGACACAGCATCGGCTCTGCGCGGTATAGAGATTGAGGCAGACGGCTTTTTCAAGGGTACTCGCGTGGATGGTATCTACACTGCCGACCCAGAGAAAGACCCTACAGCAACAAAGTTTGACCAGATTACCTTTGACGAGGTATATACCCGCAATCTGAAGATTATGGATATGACAGCCTTTACTCTCTGTAAGGAGAACGGGCTGAATATCATCGTCTTTGATATGGACACCCCAGGCAACCTGCTCAAAGTGTTGCAGGGCGAGACAATTGGAACTTTAGTACACAAATAGCCTATGAAAGAGCGTAGAAAAAGAAAGAGTAACCTTACTCTTGTTCTGATGATTATTGCAATTCTGGCAATTATAGCCGTACTCCTCTTCTGGAATCCGGCATCTGCCACCGCTGCTCCAAATCCGCAGTCCAAAGAGCAGATTGACGCCTCCACTATCGCCAAAGAGGGCAGCGTTGCTCCAGACTTTACCGTTGAGATGTTTGACGGCAGCAAAGTTCGCCTCTCAGAGCTGCGCGGTAAGGTTGTGCTTGTAAACTTCTGGGCAACATGGTGCCCTCCATGCCGTGAGGAGCTTACCCGCGTGCAGAAGGATATTATTGAGCGTTTTGCAGACAAAGAGTTTGTCTTTCTGCCAATCTCTCGTGGCGAGGAGCACCAGACCGTGGCTGCTTTCCGCAAGCGTATGGGTTATACTTTTGCTATGGGTCTTGACCCAGACCAGAAGATTTTCCGCCGATATGCAAAGAACTCTATCCCTCGAAACTTCCTTATAGACCGCGATGGCAAAATCGTTTTGGCAAGCATCGGCTACGATACTAAGGAGTTCGATACCCTGCTTAAGACAATAGAAAAAACAATAAATAGCAAATAATTATGGATTCAAAAACTATCTTGGCTGATGCTTCTGCACGCATGCAGAAGGCAGTTGACTTTCTGGAGGATACCCTGCTCAATATCCGCGCAGGTAAGGCATCTACAAATGTCCTCAATGGCGTTTTCGTTGATTACTACGGCTCTCAGACCCCTGTTTCAGGCGTTGCGAGCGTTACTGTTCCCGATGCAAAGACTATCCTTATCCAACCATGGGATAAGAATATGATTCGCACAATCGAGAAGGCTATCCTTGATTCTAATATCGGTCTTACCCCGTCAAATAATGGCGAGCAGATTCGCCTCTCTATCCCGCCACTTACTGAGGAGCGTCGTAAAGAGCTTGTAAAGCAGTCTAAGAGCGAAGTTGAGAATGCCCGTATCTCCTTGCGTAATGCCCGCCGCGATGCCGTTGAGGCATTCAAAAAGGCTGTCAAAGAGGGTATGCCAGAGGACGAGAGCAAAGATGGCGAGACCCAAGCTCAGAAACTCCTTGAGAAATACAGTAAACTCGTTGATGCAGCGTTTGAGAAGAAGGAAAAAGAGATCATGACCGTCTAAATTTTAGCGTGATAAGGGCATACCTGCTTCCGCTAACAAAAATTGCCGACAATGGACAGTACCTTCAGTACAGCCCATCGTCGGCATTTTTGCCGAGCGTTGCATCTACGCCCTTCTGACGCTAAAATACGGTGCTTTGATTTGGTGGAGTGATACTTTAATTTTGCGCTTTTGCGAAAATTTTACTACCTTTGTGAAAATATATGAAGTTATGAAGAAACTATTTGCAATATTTCTGGCAATTTTTGCAGCCTCTACCGCCTTTGCGCAAGCCGAAAAGAGTATAATCATTGACCAAAATACCTTCCGCCCCGTGCAAAAGGACGCGCTTACAGGCGTAAATATCGACCCGATTGAGCTTGACAGTTCAAAGCGACCATGCGCACGCTTGAAAGTGAAAATCAACCGCATGACCCGCGAGGAAATCAATGCTATTGAGGTCAAAATTATCACAAATAACCAACTCACGAAAAACAAAACCGCGGAGTATGACAACGGACTGATTCTTGAACTGACAGCAAAACCGCAGACCCGTTTCTATTTCCACCACGACGAATTTGGCGACTCAAACGAGGTCTGTCTTAATCTTGAAGCGGATAAAGAGTATTACCTTGAGGCGTACCTAAATCAGACTTTTTCGATTGTCGTAAACAGCAATGTTGCGGGTGCAGCAGTCTATTTGGATGGTAAATATTGTGGCGAAACTTCTCAGAGTCAGTCACTTACTGTTAAAGATGTGATGATTGGTAGCCATACGCTGCAACTTGAGTACGGCAGTATGAAACATACACAGACCATTGAGGTCAACAGTGGCAGCATATCTTTCCGCCAAAATGTGAATATTGCGGGCTCAAAGCCGCAGTATGTTGTCTTTG
>CAZIPR010000065.1:0-9568 GCA_964541245.1 uncultured Alistipes sp. | reverse complement strand
TTCAAGGGATTCGATATCCCGCAGAACTTTTTTGTTCCGCTCCCTAAGTTCCTTACAATTCCTTAATATCCTTAAATTCTCTAAAAAAATGCACTCTAATTGCCAACTGCGCAATTAGTTACCAAACTCTGAATCGTCAGAATCTGGAGCGGTGCCTTCAATCCCAGTGTTAGTACCCTCAAATCCTCTCTCAACAGGCATGCTCTCTAACTCAACCATTGGCTGTACATAAGAATCTTTCATAATCACAAAAAATTAAAAGACATAGCAGACCTTACAGCCCACCCTGCCTGAGTTAATAAAATAGAATAAATATAAATATTTAGGGAGGAAGCTACTTTACCCCCCCCCTAATGTATTGACTGTCAGTATTTTAGATGTGTTAAACATCGCCATTTGACTAATTTCTACTTGCAAAATTACTAAAAATGGTCAACTTCGCAAAAATATTGTGTTATAAATTTGAATTTTGGATTGGTTTGGTTAACTTTGTGGGTTAGAAGTAAAATAAGCAAAAACAAAAACGAAATCACAAAAAATATGGTAATCTTAGTATTGAATTGCGGCAGTTCTTCAATAAAGTATCAGGTTATTGATATCTGCCAGAGTGGTCATACTCTGCTCGCAAAGGGTCTTGTAGAGCGTATTGGTCTTGCAGAGGGCGACCTTACTCATAAGCCTGTAGGCAAAGAGGTATTTAAGTTGCATCAGCCTATTGCTGACCACACAACAGGTATTCGTCTTGTCCTTGACGCATTGACAGACTCTGTGCATGGCGTTATTGCTTCGCTTGATGAGGTTAAGGCTGTAGGTCATCGTGTAGCTCACGGTGGCGAGTATTTTGCTCAGAGCTGCCTTGTTACAGAGGGTGTTAAGGAGAAGATTCGTTCACTCTTTGACATCGCACCGCTCCACAATCCTGCAAATCTTGAGGGTATTCTCTCTATTGAGAAGGTGCTTCCAGAGGTTAAGCAGGTGGCTGTCTTTGACACCTCGTTCCACCAGACTATTCCAGCAGTGAACTATCTCTATGCTCTGCCATACGAGTATTACGAGAAGTACCGCGTGCGTCGCTACGGCTTCCACGGCACAAGCCACAAGTTTGTTGCAAAGGTTGGAGCAGAGTTGGCTGGTTTGGATATTGCAAACTCAAAAATTATCACTTGCCACATCGGCAACGGAGCCTCTGTAACTGCTATAGAGAACGGCAAAAGTGTATGTACCTCAATGGGTTTCTCTCCCGTTGATGGTCTTGTTATGGGTACTCGCTGTGGCGATGTTGACCCATCGGCTCTGCTCTTTATAGCCGAGAAAGAGGGCATGAATCTTGCTGATATAAACACCATGATAAACAAGCGTTCAGGTGTTGAGGGCGTATCTGGCGTATCAAGCGATATGCGCGATATTGACGCTGCCTACGAGGCTGGCAACAAGCGTGCAATATTAGCAAGAGACATCTACTACTCTCGCGTAAAGCAGTATATCGGCAAGTATGCAGCTCTTATGGGCGGCGTTGACCTTGTAATCTTTACAGGTGGCGTGGGCGAGAACTCTTGGGAGTTGCGCGATGGCTCTTGCTCTGGTCTTGGCTATATGGGCATCATCCTTAATGACTCAGTCAATAAGGCAACCCGTGGCACAGACACTATAATCTCTGCCGAGGGCTCAAAGGTTAAGGTGGCAGTTGTAGCTACAAATGAGGAGCTTGTAATTGCTACAGACACTTATAGTCTTTTGTCGTAATAACAGCGTATTTGCCGCCGAGCGTTGCAAATACTCTATTCTGACAAAATGGGTTAGAAAAAGTACGAACTAAATAATAAAAATAGATAAAACAAATGAAACATTTACACGAAATAGTAGAGGCTGCAAAGTTGCGTGGAAGAAAGCGTCTTGCAGTGGCTTATGGACAGGACTCTCACACAATTGAGGCTGTCTATGATGCGTATAATGAGGGTTTGGTTGAGCCAATTTTGTATGGCGACCGCATTGCAATTGAGCAGGTTTGCAAGCAGCTTGGTATTGACAGCAGCATCTTTGTTATTATTGATGAGAAGAACGATGTTAAGGCTGCAACTCTCGCTGCAACAGCCGTTGCAACAGGCGATGCAGATGTGCTTATGAAGGGTATGCTTTCAACTGACAAGTATATGCGTGCAATTCTTAACAAAGACCTTGGTCTCTGCCCTCCAAAGGGTACTTTGAGCCATGTATCTGTCTTTGAGTGGAGCGGTTATCACAAGCTGTTGCTTGCATCTGATATTGCCATTATCCTCCAGCCAGATATTAAGCAGAAGCAGAAGCAGATTGAATACCTGCGTCAGGTAGCTGTTACATTAGGCGTTGAGACCCCAAAAATCGGCTGCGTAGCACCTTCAGAGCAGGTACTTCCAGCCTCTGTGTCATCAATTGAGGGCGCAATGCTTGCAAAAATGGCAGACCGTGGTCAGCTTGGCGATGTTGTAGTTGACGGTCCGCTGTCACTCGATGTTGCTCTCTTCAAGGAGGTTGCAGAGCACAAGAAGGTTAAGGGCTCAACTATTGCGGGCGATGTAGATGCGCTGCTCTTCCCAAATATTGAGTCTGGAAATGTCTTCTTCAAGTCTGTCTCACACCTTGCAGGTGGCGAGATTGCAGCAATTGTTATGGGTGCAAAGGTTCCTTGCGTACTGACCTCTCGTGGCGACTCTGCTACATCGAAGAAGTATTCTATTGCTCTTGCCTGCCTTGTAGCACGCTAACCAAATATTTTAACAGCCGAGATTGCCCTTATTAAGGCGATTTCGGCTATTTTTTTGAAACAATATGAAGATACTAATCCTTAATGGTGCAAACCTCAATCTTCAGGGTAAAAGAGATAGAGGAGTCTATGGCAGTGAGAGCTTTGAGCAGTTTATACCTCGTCTGCGCTCTTACTATCCAGATATTACAATAGACTACAGCCAGACAAATATTGAGGGCGAGATTGTCTCTATACTGCACGCCGCAGAGGGTGCTTATGATGGTGTGCTGCTCAATGCAGGCGGTTATACACACACCTCGGTTGTTATTCGTGATGCTATATCGGCAATCACAACACCTGTTGTTGAGATTCATATCTCAAATATAGCAGCCAGAGAGGAGTTCCGCCATACAACCCTTATCGGAGGTGTAGCCATAGGCTCTATTGTAGGCTTTGGACTAAACTCGTATAGACTTGGTGTAGAGGCACTTAAGTTGCATCTTTCAAAATAGTGTATGGCAGAACAGCTCAGAGATAAAGTTTCGCGAGGCGTGGCTTGGAGCGTAGCCGAGAAGATTGGCTCAATGCTGCTACAGATGGTGGTCAGCATTGTCGTTGCCAGGTTGCTTATGCCTGAGGACTTTGGAGTGCTTGCCATACTGACTTTCTTCACTGCGCTATCTGTTGTCTTTGTGGATAGCGGATTTTCGCAGACTCTTATTCGCAAAACAGACCCTACAGCAGACGACTACAAGACAGTATTTGTCTTTAATATCGTCGTCTCGGTTGTGCTATACTTCGCTTTGGTGGCACTCAGTCCCCTGATAGCATCCTACTACAACCTTGCAATTATTGCCAAAATTGCACCTGTACTAATGCTCTTGCTGCCGCTTGGTGCGCTGTGCGTTATTCAGAACACAATTTTTGCCCGTCAGTTTCGTTTTGCCTCGCTGTCAAGGATAAACTTTGCCTCTTCAGCCGTGGCGGGTGTTGTGGCTATAACTATGGCTCTGTCAAACTGCGGTGTGTGGAGCCTTGTAGGTCAAAGACTCTCGCAGATGGCTACAAAAGCACTGTTGCTGTGGATATATGGCAGCTGGCGGTGTGAGGGCAGATTTAGTAGGGACTCATTTAGTACAATGAGCGGCTTTTCGTTCCGTCTGATGGGTACAGATGTAATATCGTATCTCTACAACAACATTGCCCAGCTCTTTATCGGTAAAATATACTCAGCCGACACCTTGGGCTACTTCAATCAGGCACAGAAACTCAAAGATTTGCCTGTGACCTCTGCCGTGCAGTCGTTCCAGAGCGTGACCTACCCCGCACTGTCGAATATCAAAGATAACCCCGAAAAGTTTGCTGATAGCTACCGCCGTGTGCTGCTTGTAACTGCCGCTGTGATGTTTCCCGTAATGGCGGGCATGGTTGCTGTGGCGGATGATATGTTTATGTTGCTGCTTGGCGAGCGTTGGATGCCTACAGTGCCATATTTCAAGATTCTCTCGCTCTCAGGGCTCTTCTATCCGCTCTCTATGATTGCCTACAATGTACTTAAAGTCAGTGGAGAGGGTAGGGTTATAATCCGTTTAGAGATTGTTAAAAAGGCGATAATGACGCTGATTCTCGCTATTACAATACCAGGCTCAACCATTGCCATTGCATGGGGTCTTACGGCTATGTCGGCTGTGGAGTTTGTGCTTAATGCCGTAGCCTCACTAAGGTTTGCACGCCTCTCAGCTTGGGATATTATAAGAACGCTGCTGCCCGTGGCTCTGCTTACAGCTGTAATGTACTTTGTGGTTACCCTGTCAGCCCCATATCTGTCAGAACTAAAACTCTTTACCCGCTTTGCCCTGCAAATAGCTATTGGAGTTGTAACATATATCGCCACATCGGTAGCTTGCAAAGCCGCTTTTGTATCTGAAATTAGCGAAACTTTGCAACGCATGCTTCGCGTTTAGTGAACTTAACAGAGCGCACACTTGTACACTACTCTACCCCCCCATCCAAGAGAATAGCTACTCCTCAATGATATACACCCTCTCGCCCTTGCGCTGCATGTTAAACTTTTCACGGGCAAATCTTTCGAGGTATTCGTTGTATTTGAGCTGTTCGATTATGGTGCTGTCGGCAGCAATGCTCTCAAGATATTTGGCTTTCTGACGCTCTAAGCGGTGGATTTCGACCCTCGATTTTACTATTGATACAGCAGAGCGACCGATGATAAAGAGTGTAAAGACCGATATTACAATAGTCAAGATGCGCCAAAACATAGTTGTCGCATCTTGAAACATATTGCTCACGGCTTTGACTATTTTACCCCTCTTTTTTGCCATTATGGGATATGCATAAATTTATGACTCTGTATAGAGATGCTCCACTTAGGGTTACTTTTGGCATACTCTACAATGCTCTGCATCATCTCGCTTGAGCGGCTCCACTCAGGTTGTAGGTAGAGTAGGCACCTCTCTGAGACCTTTGCAGCGTTGATTTCTGCCCACTCAAAGTCCTCCTGACTCTCAATTATGACTTTCAGCTCATCAGCTCTACCAAAAGCCTCCTCTAAAGGTGGTTGTTTGCGCTTTGGCGAGAGGCATACCCAGTCAAACTCCCCGCTGAAGGGGTGTGAGCCAGAGGTCTCAAGGAAGATTTGCAACCCCTCCTGTTTAAGCCTTGCAGTAAGTGGTCCAAGAGGGTAGAGCAGTGGCTCTCCGCCTGTTATGACTATCGACTTTGCGCTACACTCTAACGCTCTGCGGACAACCTCCTCAATATCAGTTGGCGGGAAGAGCTTTGGATTCCATGTATATTTCGCATCACACCACTTGCAGCCCACATCGCATCCGCCAAGACGGATAAAATATGCAGGTTTGCCTGTGTGGAATCCCTCGCCCTGGATAGTATAGAAATCTTCCACCAAAGGGAGCAGTGCCCCGCCGCGGAGTGACTCTGTGCTACTCATTTGTAACTACATAAATATCCTTCAGACCACGACCTGTCTGGTTGTAGTCAAGACCATAGCCAACGATAAACTCGTTGCCAATCTCCATGGCAACATACTTTATCTCTCTGTCATAGAGATACTTCTCAGGCTTGAAGAAGAGCGAGCAGACCTCTACACTGTTAGGGTTAAGGCTCTGAAGATATTTTACCATATGCTCTATGCTGTGACCTGTCTCAACAATATCCTCAACAAGGATAATATCCCTGCCTGTAATGTCGAAATCAATGCCGAGCTTCTGCTTTACGCTGCCTGTTGACTGTGTGCCTTCGTATGAAGATACCTGGATAAATGTTACCTCGTTGACAAAATCAACCTTGCGCACTATGTCAGACAGAAATACAAATGCACCGCACAATACGCCGACAAAAATAGGAGGCTGTTTGCACTCTGCATAATCAGCGTTGAGCTTCTGGGCAACCTTTTCTACAGCTGCATCAATCTCTGCTGCTGGAATCATCACCTCGAAGGTGCGGTCAAGAAGGGTAATTTTCTTCATTTTAGGGGTTGTATTAAATTTGGTATGTTCAAATTACTACTCGTATCTGCCACTCTTAAGACGGTTTACCTCGTCTGTTGTGAGGAATCGCCAAGCTCCGCGCTTAAGATTCTTCTTTGTAAGTCCAGCATAATATACTCTGTCGAGCTTTGTGACCTTGTAGCCTAAATGCTCAAACATACGGCGTACAATACGGTTTCTGCCAGAGTGAATCTCTACGCCTACACTCTTCTTGTCATCTTTGAGCCATGAAATCTCGTCAAAGTAAGCCTCGCCATCCTCAAGAGTCACGCCCTCTGCAAGAGTCTCAAAATCTGCACGGGTCAGTGGCTGGTCAAGAGTTACCTCGTAAATCTTCTTCTTCTTGAGTGAAGGGTGGGTAAGAGTGCGGGTAATATCGCCATCGTTTGTAAAGAGCAACAGTCCCAAAGAGTTCTTGTCAAGTCTGCCTACAGGGTATATTCTCTCAGTGCAAGCACCCGCAACAAGCTCCATAACAGTCTTTGCTGCATGGTCATCCTCAAGGGTTGTAACATAGCCCTTTGGCTTGTTCAGGAGCAGATATACATGCTTCTCGCCCTGGATTCTCTCGCCATTGAAGCGTACCTCGTCGCCAGGGAGTACCCTTGAGCCCAGCTCGGTTACAATAACTCCGTTTACGCTTACAAGACCTGCTGCAATAAGCTCGTCAGCCTCACGACGGGAGCAGATACCAGACTGTGCCACAAAACGGTTAAGGCGCACCTCTCCGGTCTGCTTGTTAGGGTTGAACTTAGGGTAGCTCTTCTTCTCCTGCTGAGCCTTGCCCTTGTAGCCGCCCTCACTCTTGCCAAAAGGCTTTCTGCCCTCACTGCTTCTGCCTTTATAGCCTGACTTACTGCCTGCTGCAAAAGGCTTTCTATCCCCTTCGCTCTTTCTGCCGAAAGGTTTGCTTGCCAAAGTGCGTATTGAGGCTTTTCTGCCACCAAAGCTGCGCTCGGTGTTCTCTGAATTAAAGCCCTCCTTTAGTCTGTTATCTTCTGTAAAATGAGGGTTGTATGAAGCCCTTTTTGGACGAGAAAAATGACCCTCTGCACGCTCTGTGCGCTCTTTTGGTGCGGTACGCACACGCTTGTCTTTCGCAAAACGAGACAAGGTTGCTGAACTCTCTGTATTAAATTTTGCCATTGTTGTCTATTTTGTGCGCAAATATAGTTAAAAATCCCCTGCCATAGAGTAACAGGGGGTAAAAAATAACCACTTATCTTATGTTCGCGCCAGATTGAGTGATTCTTACAGTTGCTGTAACCTGGAAACTCTGCACTGTAACAGTTGCTGAACGCTCATATTTGGTTGTATTTGGCTGAACATCAAAGCAGATACCAGAGGTCCAAGCGGCAAGGTCGCGGGTGGCGTCATAGTTGTTGATAACCTTCTCAAAGACCAACCAACCATCTACAGGAATCATATCGCCGTTCTCGTCCTTCTCCCAGCCTGAATCGTCGTGGTAAGTAATTCTAACATCGTCAACGCCTGTGCTTCGTACAGGAATAATAATCTGTCCACCTGTGGCAGAGACTATGTAACTTGTCTCCTTGAAAGAGACACTTGGCTCGTCTAACTTTCTGCACGATACTACAGCAAGCATCACAAGTGCAATGTAAAATAACTTCTTCATAATTCTGATGTGTTATATTTTGTTACAAAAGTACGAAATATGTATTTAATCTCCAAATTTTAGCTATTTTTGCACTATGAACAGAGAGATTTTTCGCATAGCCGTTCCAAATATCATCTCCAATATCACAGTTCCACTGATGGGCATCTGCTCCACCGCCATTGCTGGTCATACTGGGGATAGTGCCGTTACTATCGGTGCCCTTGCCATTGGAGTATCTATTTTTAACTTTATCTATTGGAATTGCTCCTTTATCCGTATGGGTACAAGTGGGCTTACTGCTCAGGCTTTTGGTGCTTCGGACTTTGCTACAACTACAGCCATGCTTGTCCGCGCCGTCGGTGTTTCGCTTGCCTTAGGAGTACTTATTTTGGTGTTACAGTATCCTCTTGGGCAGTTTTCGCTCTGGATGATGAACGGTAGCCAGATAGTCTCAGACTACTTCTACGCCCGAATTTGGGCAGTTCCTGCGGGTATTATGCTCTTTGGTCTTAATGGCTGGTTTACAGGTATGCAGAACGCTATAATCCCAATGTGTACCTCTATATTCATAAACATACTCCATGTGCTTCTAAGTCTATGGCTTGTCTTTGGCTTTGATATGGGCATTGTCGGCATCGCGTACGCCTCTGTAATCTCACAGTGGAGCGGTATGTTGCTCTCTATTGTGCTACTTGTGCTATTTTTTAGGCACACCTTGCAGAGGGTTGAGATTGCTCAGATACTCGATATTAGCAGCCTTAAAGAGTTTTTTGCTGTCAATAGAGATATCATCATCCGCACCTTCTGCATCGTGGCAGTCTATACCTTCTTCACTGCCGCCTCAGCTCGCATGGAGAGCGCAACGGTGCTGGCTGTCAATACAATGCTTATGCAGCTTTTTACCCTCTTCTCATATATGAACGACGGCTTTGCATACGCTGCAGAGGCTCTTACGGGGCGATTTATCGGGGCAAAAGATTTGCCATCTCTCAAAGAGTGTCTCAGAAAGTGCGTATTCTGGACCGTAGGCACAGCCCTGTTCTGTATCGTTGTCTATGTCGGCTGGTGGCAGGATATCTTCAACCTCTTTGTGGGTAATAAGTCAGAACTGCCTCAGATTCTTGTCGTGGCTAAAGAGTATATCGGCTGGGTTATCGCTGTGCCTGTTGCCGCAGCACTGCCTTTCCTTATGGATGGCATTATGGTCGGAGCAACCCTCACACGCATACTTCGTAACTCAATGCTACTCTCTACCGCCGCATACTTCTTAATATATTATACCCTCTTGCCTATCCTCGGCAATAACGCTCTCTGGCTCGCCTTTACAGCATATATGGCATTAAGGGGTGTTGCACAATATTATATGTCGGGGAGGTTAGAAGCTGTCTATACCAAAGCTAATTTGTTGTGATAGTGGCACATTCCCTGCCGCAGTCAGTAAGGGATAGCGCAAAAAAAGATAGCGCAGGCATCGAGCCTGAGCTATCTTTCTGCTTCGCAGTAAGGAGTTTAGGGAGTTTAGTGAGATTAAGGAGCGCGCGCTAAAGTTCAAGGGGACCCAATGCCCCGCAGAACTTTTGCTGTACCGCTCCCTAAATTCCTTAAAATTCCCTAATCTCCTTAAATTCCCTATAATCTTCGCGCTATTCTCTTGTCGTTTCCTGAAATAGGTTGACAGTATAGTCTTGATACAAGGATAAAAGT
>CAZIPR010000064.1:0-9600 GCA_964541245.1 uncultured Alistipes sp. | reverse complement strand
GTGTTGCTTCCCTCGTAGCATTAGAAATTTTCCAGATTTCTCAATGAGGATAAAAGCTAATACACTTTCATCAAGTATGTAGTGCCGAGGGCGCAAAATCCCACGACACTACAAAGTTAGTAAAACTTTCGCAAAAACAACACTCTGTGGGGTATTTTTAGGTAATATTGCACGCTTGGATTAAAAAAAACTAAAAACGGCAAAGTTTTCAGTTTTTTTGACTATCTTTGTGTAAAATGTACCTATAGAAATTAGGTCGAGGCGATTTTGAAGGCTGCCAAAAAGAGTCCTCAAAGCGACCGAAATAGAATATACCTTAAAACAGACAATATATGAACAGAAAAGAGTTTCTAAAACGACTTGGCATGCTTACTGTCGGCGCATCACTTATTGGCGTGGATGTAAATGCCATGACAGCAGAGAGTGGCGCAGAGGCTACAGGGGCTGCTCCTTCAAAGGAGGGCAAGACTCATCCCGACCTTGACTACCCTGTTCGTCCGCTAAAAGCCGCCACAGAGCGCACTGTAACAGCTATAATCATCGGCGCAGGCAGCCGTGGTACAACATACGGCAAGTATGCAACCCAGTTCCCTGATGCAATGAAGATTGTCGGTGTTTCAGATATTGACAATTTCCGTAAAAAGCGCACTGCAAAGGCTCACAACATCCCTAAGGAGAACTGTTTTGGCGACTGGAGCGAGGTATTTACCCGCGAGAAGTTTGCCGATGCTGTGATTATTGCAACACCCGACAATCTCCACTATGAGCCATGTATGAAGGCTCTTTCCATGGGCTACGATGTACTGCTTGAGAAGCCTGCTGCACAGACTGAGAAGGAGTGCAAGGCTATACTTGCTCAGGCTAAGAAGTACAACCGCATTGTGGCAATCTGCCATGTTTTGCGTTACGCCCCTTATTTTATTGCCATGCGCGAGGCTATCCACTCAGGCATTATTGGCGACCTTGTAAGCATACAGCACATGGAGCCTATACAGTATGCCCACATGGCACACTCTTATGTTCGAGGCAAGTGGCGCGACTCCAAAGAGACAACCCCTATTATCCTTGCCAAGAGCTGTCACGACCTTGATATTATCCGCTGGATGGTTGACAAGCCTTGTATTCAGATTTCAGCAGAGGGTACACTGATGCACTTCCGCGCAGAGAATGCCCCTCAGGGCGCGCCTGCACGCTGTACTGACGGCTGTCCGCATGAGGCAACCTGCCCATATTCAGCAATAGATATCTATGTGCGCCGCAAGCGTCATCTTGGCGTATTCGACCTGCCAGACCGCAAGGACGAGAAGGCTATAATGGAGAAGATTAAGACCACAATGTTTGGTCGCTGCGTCTATAAGTGCGACAACGACCAGCCAGACCACTATGTAACCACAATGCTCTTTGAAGGCGGTGTTACAGCGAGCTTTACCATGGATGCCTTTACCCCTTGGGGCGGCAGAAGAACTCGCGTGATGGGTACTAAGGGCTACATTGAGGGCGACGGCACTAAATTTACCGTCTATGACTTCCGCACAAACAAAAAACGCCTCTGGCACAAGAGTGTAAAGGAGATGGCAGACTACAAACACGCAGGTCACGGCGGCGGCGACCACGCCCTTGCACGCGACTTTGTCGAGGCTGTTGCTGCGCAGGATGCCACAAAGTTATCAAGTACAATTGATGCCTCAATTGAGAGCCACATCATAGGTTTCAAGGCTGAGAAGAGTCGTAAATCATTAAAGAAGGTTAAAATAGGTTAAAAATCGGATAGTTATGAAATTACTACTTTTAGGAAATATCGGCGGAACAGAGATTCTGCTTATCGTGCTGCTTGTATTGCTACTCTTTGGTGGCAAAAAGATTCCTGAGCTGATGCGCGGCATTGGCAAGGGTGTAAAGTCTTTCCGCGACGGCATGGAGGGCAAAGAGTCGCCAGCAGATGAGAATAAAGACTCAAAATAAAGTTCAATTAGTACAGGTAGGTTCTATAAATTAGGTCGAGACGATTTGAGAGCTATTCTCAAGAGTCTCAAAGCGACCGAAATAGAATTTACCTTAAAAACGAAAACAATTATTACTAATTTATAGAACATACCTGCAGTATGAAAAGTATTCTTCTTACCATCGCGCTTTGCTGTGCGATGGTTTCGTGCGCACCTGAGGATGCTAACACGCAGTTGGCTAAAACAGCAGCCACCGAGTATCTTGTGCCTGTTCATCCAGGCAACGCAGAGCGACCTTATTGGAACGGCTTTGCAAAGAAATTTATCTACGCCCCATCTTTTGATTTTGCGGCGGTAGATGGTGCTGAGAACTACCTCTACACCGTTACCACAAAGAGTGGCGAGAGCTGGTCTTTCACAGCAGCCAGCCCAAATGAGCCACTGTCGCCTATCTGGAACTCAATTCCAGCAGGAACAGATGTTGTTCTGACCGTGCAGGCTCTAAATGGCAAGGGCGAAGCTGTCGGGAACATTGTAGAGCGCAAGTTCTTCCGCGATTACCCTTTCACTCCGCCTTACCACGCTCCAGAGCGCAGCTACCGCGAGGCGGCACTGCTCGGTATGCTCTATGTTCACACAATGCCGCAGGTGGCAAATTGGAAAGAGTCTGTAGAGCCTGATATGAGCTACCCGCATCACACCTATCCTTGCAAGATTATAGGTGCTATAATTCAGATTGAGACCTTGCTTGCCAAAGAGTTTCCACAGTATAGAGACGACGCACTTGCAATAGCCAAAAATGCCGCTCAGTTCCTTATAAATCAGTCGCGCAAGCCTGGCGAGCCGTTAGCCTTCTTTCCGCCTACATACTACAAGGATTTGGAGGCTTCAAGGTACTCTTGGAACAAGGGCAAAACAATGGCTATGGAGGCAGCCGCAGCCGCAGAGGCTTTCCTTGACCTCTACGACGCTACAGGTGAGGAGAGATACTTCAACCACGCCAAAGGCATTGCCAACACTTACCTTAAGTTGCAGAACGAAGATGGCTCTTGGCACATCAAGTACGACTTTGTCACAGGCGAGCCTGTAAACGACAGCAAGGCTATGTTACACCCGCTGCTTAACTACTTCTTGCGCCTTGAGAGAGACTACAACCAGACTCAGTACACCCAAGCCAGATTGCGTGGCGAGAAGTGGATGGCAGAGCATATTCTTGCCGACTTTGACATGACAGGTCAGTTTGAGGATGTAAATGTAATGGGTCTTGAGCCTTACGAGAATCTTACAAACTGCACCGCAGCCCCTTATGCCTCATATCTTATCAGCCGAGGTCTTGAGGATGGCGAGATTCTAACTGCATACGACCTTGTTCGCTTCAGTGAGGATCAATTTGTCTATTGGGACTGCCCTGTAAACGAGATGGGTTTCAAAACAGACTGCACACCTTGCGTTTTTGAGCAGTACAAGTATCAGATGCCTGTTGACAATAGTGCCTGCAATGTCTCTAACGCAATGCTGAGCCTCTATGAGGTTACAGGCGACAAAGTTATGCTTGCCAAAGCAAAAGCTCTGATTGACAACATCACCGTTGTACAGTGTTCCAACACGGGTAAAATCCCTACAACATGGCGCATCCGTCTCAACTACAAGCCTACCTTCTGGGCTAACTGTACCTACGACTCGGTCTGCACCCTGCTCCGCATGGACTCTTTAAGCACTGATGGCGAAAAAGATAGATAAGACAAACGCTGCGCGACTACTTGACCGCGCAAAGGTAGCCTATCAGCTTATCCCATACCAGGTTGACGAGAACGACTTGGCGGCAACACATGTCGCCGAGTCGCTCGGAGAGCCTATAGAGCGAGTCTTCAAAACACTCGTCCTCAAGGGGGATAGAAACGGGCACTTCGTCTGCGTGGTACAGGGCGACAAAGAGGTCAACCTGAAGAGTGCCGCAAAAATTTCGGGTAACAAAAGCGCAGAACTAATACCTATGAAAGAACTGCTGCCAACAACAGGATATATCCGCGGCGGTTGCTCCCCTATAGGCATGAAAAAGCAGTTCCCCATCTATATAGACTCCTCCGCCTTGCAATTCGACTATATCTATATCAGCGCAGGCGTAAGAGGTCTGCAACTAAAACTCTCCCCTTGTGACCTTATCCAATTCACTAACTCCCAAATCGCCGAGATTAGTTGCTGATGCAGAACTGCCCGCTTTTTCGAGAAAAAGCTAAGAAGTGGTTTCAACCTCTCTTACTGCGTTCTTTGTGGCGATTTTTAGTTCTTGCCGCACAAACTATTTGCCTAATAGTTGGGACTATTAGTCTGCATAGTTCGCGCAGCAATCTCCTAAAAATCCCTTACAAATAACTTTGCAAGAGAGATTGAAGCCACTCCAGGGCGCAAACAGATAACAGCGAATAGCACTGAATAGCATTTAATAACAGCGGGTCTGACGACCCTTAATAACCAAGCGCAATAAACTCTTGTGCAGGGTATTTGCTTTTTGCGCGCTGTTATTCTATGTCATTAAGGACGTAAGTCCGTTGTTATTCTCTGCTATTTTTTGCTATTAAAGTGCACAGACTCTACTAAATGCGCGCTCTATACAACAAAAAAACATCGAGTTTTCACTCGATGTTTTTTTGTTTGAAGTGGTCTATTACATAATACCTGCGCCACCGCTAAGGTTAACCTCGCCTGTGTAGAGAGTGCAAGGACCTGAGCCTGGTACGCCAAGCATGTTTGTAAAGTCGATTGTTACAGACTCCTCTGTGAGGTTAGAGTAAGGAAGTTTTGTAGTTGTAACCTCGTCGAACATGTTTGTCTGAGTAATAACAACATTACCAGAAGTTGCATCTGTAGCCTCTACAGTGTAAGCAGACTGCACAACAGGAGCCCACATGCCAGCTGCCTCAGGACCATAAACTGACTCATAGTCAACAGCTACATAGAGAGTGCCAGGGGTTGTAACACCAAGGTCAGCAACTGTAACAGCGGTTGCTGCACCTGCTACTACCTCTGCAACATCAGCAGGCAACTTCCAACGCTTGCCGTCAAGAGAGAGAGCTGAAGCAGCACCAAGCTCTGCACCGTTTACGGTTACAACACCGGTTGAAGTACAGTTCTCGAAGGTTACTGCACCACCATCCTCAGTAGTTGCATTTGAACCACCAATGATACCAATCTGCTGATCTGTACTTGCTGTGTTGGTAATAGTAAGGTTACCAGAGTTTGTACAATCCTTAACAACACAAGTAGCAGCATAGTTGCAAGCTACGATTGTTGCAGCATAGAGAGGAGCTGTAGAGTTTGCCATATCAGCTGTGATGTTAGCCTTGTTGTGGCTATTTGACAAAGTCTCCTTCTGAAGACCTGCAATACCTGCAATGTAGGTAATAGCATCGCCGGTATTTGCCTCAGCAATGGTTACATTTATAGGAGCCTCGTTTGTACAGCTGTCAATACCATTGTTACAGTTACCGATGATACCACCAATATAGTTAGCCTTTGTATTCTTGGTTACAAGAGATACAGAAGCCTTAGCAGTTGTGTTACAGTTAATAACTGTGTTCATTGGAGCAGTACCGGTCTTAACCTGGCCTACGATACCTGCACAACGGAGTGATGCAGCGTGGTCGTCTGTTGTAAGGCTAAATGGAGCATTGAGAGTAGAGTTCTCAATCTTAACATCTGCATAACCTGCTACGCCACCGGTATAGATTGTAGAGATACCAATTTCACAAGGCTTCACATTAAGAGTAGTAGCACCATTGTTAGCGCAGGCTGTGATATTCTTAGCTCTACCAATAACACCTGAGAGATAGAGAGTTTTGTCTGAAACGGTTACACCCAAAGTCTCAATATTAACAGTCTCATTGTTTGTTACATTGTCAACATCTGCTGATGTGTAACCAACAACACCTGCAGCGTATGTGTTAGCAAGGAAGGTCTTGATATTAACTTTACCGTTGTTGTGGCAATCCTTAACATCATTTGTGCTATAACCCAAAACACCACCAAAGTGTCCAGCTGTACCACCGGCAGTCTTACAGTAAACAGTAAGATTAACCTCACCGTAGTTGTTACAGCCAATAGTTGGATAGTCTGCGCTATAAACATTATATACACCTACGCAACCTACAACACCACCAAATGATGAACCCGCCTGAGAACCTGCAGCAGCAGCATCGTTTGTACCTGCAGCCCAAACACCCTCAACAAACAACTCGCCGTAGTTGTTACAATCCTCAATGCCGAATACATTACAACCAACAACACCACCGGCAGCAGCACGAGTACCAGCAGCAGAAGGATCTGTAGGAGTTGAATACTCAACACGACCATAGTTGTCGCAACCTACAAGGTCAACCTGAGCATAACCTACAACACCACCAACATTACCATAGGTACCGCTGCTAAGAGTCTCGAAACGATACTTAACATCACCATTGTTGATACAATTCTTAATAGTACCGAGGTGAGCGCAAGTTGAAGATGCAGCATTCTGAGTGCCACCAAGCACACCACCAACATTTACCTTCTTAGGCTGGCAAGGGAATACTACAGTTACATTACCATTGTTGATACAGTTTGCAACAATATCCTTTCCAAGAGCATCCATTGTAGATGCGTTAGGGTTTACATAACCGATAACACCACCAAAGTTGTGGTTGTTGCCAATAGTTGCAGAGGTAACATCAACATCGCCATTGTTAACGCAGTCGTGTACAATACCATAAGATACACCTATAACGCCACCAATTCTGTGACCTGCGCAGCTGATATCTGTTGCTACAACCTTACCGTTGTTTACGCAACCAGAAACCAAACCTACGGTTGAGTTGTTCTCAACAACGAAACCGAGATTCTTGTCACCAGAATCAGTATAAGCACCTGTCAGAGTACAGCTTGCATCAATAACAATATTCTTAACAACACCACAGTTCTCGATAACAAGACCACGAGTTGTATTCCAATTCTTAATTGAGTAGCCCTGACCATCAAGAGTACCGTAGAATGCCTCTACTGGTGCGTATGAAGCGTCAGTCATATCAATATCAGAAGCCAAAACAATGTTTGCAGGGGTCTCAGCTGTTACAGTAGCAAATGCAGCCAAGAGCTCAGCGACATTGGTTACAGAAACAACACCCTGCTCAACGCCTGTATATGTAAACTCAGGCATGTTGAGAAGAACACCAGCAGAGAGAGTTACACCTGCGGCAGTGTAAGCCTTCTTCTCCATTGCCTTGCCTGTAGCGTCAACAACCTTTACGCTGAAACCGCCAGCATAAACGCCTGCAGGAACTGCAACGATAACGCTTGCCTTGCCATCTACATAAGGGATACCCTCAGCAGAAGATACGCGGATAAGGTCCTTACCTGCAAGAGCAGAGATAGATGCAGCCTTGTAGTCAACAGCAAAAGTACCAGAGATAGCCTCGCCACCAAGAGCAGTGAGGGTAACGCTCTTAAGAGCAACATCGTCGCCCTTAGCAACGGTAACCTTTACAAAGCTGTAGAGGTTGTGCAGAGCAACAGTTGAAACCTCTGCATAGCCAACAAGAACAGCAGAGCCGTTAGCAAAAGAGCCTGCGGTGTAAGCCTGCTCAGTTGGAACAGTGATGCTACCATCTGCGCCAAGAACTTCAGCAGGGTAGAGAACTTTGTAAGGAGCTGCAACATCAGCAACCTCAAAAATAGCACTTGGAGTGCCTACATACTTAGCATCAAGAGCAGCAGAAGCGACGCCGTTTACTGCAACCTTGTCGCCCTCGCTCCAAAGAACAGGGTAAGTTGTGCCGTCAAGTGCGCCAAGCTGTGTACGGGTTGGCTGCTCAATGTTAACGCCAAGCTGAACTTTGCCAGTCAGAACTAAATCCTCGGTTGTGTCAGTTGAACAACCTACGGTCAGCATAGCCAATGCAAGACCGAAAATAACAGATAACTTTTTCATAACTCTTAGTCTTTTTACATTGGTTAATTACTCGTCCCAAGCACCATCCTCAGATGTGATGCCGTCAATTGTTGTACTTGTTGCAAAGCCCTGTTCAATGCGAACAGATAGCTCTCTAAGCTGTGGTGCAGAGTACGCACCGCTAAGAAAAATTCTTTTCATAATTAGTAAATTTTAGGTATTTATTAAAATTTTTTATAAAATTTGATATGATTTACTGCGAAAGTTAAAATAATTTTCTGTAAAAAGCAAATTTTATGCAAAAAAATAGTTGGGAGGTAGTGTTGGTGGTGCGCGGTTACGGTGCAGACTAAGTTTAGCTGTACTCGGATTTAGGGAACGCCATCGAAGATGGTACAAATAAAATAGTCCTCACGGTCGAGCTTGCTCGAAACCGATGATGGACTATTTTATTTGTAATAGCTGCAAGCTATCCTAAATCTGTATCAGCCACAAGAGAAACGAAGTTTCTCAGAAAGTCTTTTGGGTCACTTTTCTTCAGAAAAGGGACGGTGCTGTGCAGTTACCTCAATCGGCTGTTACTTGAAGAACTTATACTGGAAGATAAGCAGATAGACTACTGCGACGGATATATAGGCGTCGGCTAAGTTGAATATTGCGCCGAAGAAGTAGTTTCGTGAATCGACGAGGAAGCTGAGGAAGTCGGGGCAGCTCTCCCACTTAAAGAGAGGGAAGTAGAACATATCGACCACTTTGCCCATCATAAATGGGGCGTAGTTGCCGCCGAAGTGGGCTATTGTCGCGGGTGTTGACTCTGAGAAGATAAGCCCGTAAAATGCGCTGTCTATGATGTTGCCTATTGCTCCTGCTATTATAAGCACAAGCCCGACAATCACTCCTGTAGGGGTTTTTGCTTTCAGAAGATGGTGTATGTAGTAGAACATCGCGCCTACAAGACCCACTCTGAATAGACTCAGCAGGAGCTTGCCCCAGTCGAAACCTCCTGCCGATGCTATCTGCATGCCAAAGGCTGCGCCATTGTTTTCAACAAAGCGGAGCTGAAACCAATCGGGGAAGACAATTATCGCCTCGCCTAAGTGTAGGGAGGTCTTAATCCATATCTTGAGAATCTGGTCTGCAACTATTAGTAGCACTAATAGTATCGAAATCTTTTTCCAATTCATTGCCTATTGTATTGTTTATATCTGCAAAGATACTCTTTTTTCACAATACGGCAAAAAATATCCGATATACAGCACAAAGAGGATCTAAACTCCCTTTATATATTATATATATAGGTATAAATGCCATTTTTTAAGAAATATTAAAAAATCTTCAAAAAATACGCAAAAAAGTTTGTCAAACACTTGCACAGTAATTTTTTTGTCTCTATCTTTGCACCCGCAATCAGGAAAAAACAATGGTTGCAATCGTTCTGAAAGGGTTTTCGATAGTGTTGGAAACAAAGTGTTGAAAATTTTTTCAAAAAAAGTTTCAAAAAATTTGGTGGTTACAAAAAAAGGTCTTACCTTTGCACCACTTTCCGCTCTGAAAAAGAGATGGAAGTTTTTGAAAACGGTTCTTTGATTTACTGGTTATAAATTGAGAGAAAGTGTAGTATTTATCTGTCAATTTCCTTTAAGGAAAAAGAAGTAGTCAGGACTCTAACAAAACAATGTATATTTTTTACTATGGAGAGTTTGATCCTGGCTCAGGATGAACGCTAGCGGCAGGCTT
>CAZIPR010000063.1:0-9954 GCA_964541245.1 uncultured Alistipes sp. | reverse complement strand
CCCTGACCCCGTGCGTGACAGGCACGTATTCTAACCAGCTGAACTAACGCACCAAACTGTGTTGCTCTCAGTAGCTTTGTTCCTTCCTGATTGCGAGTGCAAAGATAGGGCAAAAAATCTATTCTGCAAACTTTTTTGCAACTTTTTTTACAAAAAAATATCACTTTTTGAAGAAGGAAAACTGCACACTGCCGTAACTCCTTGACTGCCAAAAGAATTGATGATTTTCAAAATTATACTTATCTGAGTGTTCAAATATGAAAATTCCATCCTCTTTTAGAATATTTGAGTTCAGAACGCCATCAACAACATCCTCAAGACCCTCTAAATCGTAGGGTGCATCGGAGAAAACGATGTCAAAACTCTTAGGGCAGCTGCGAATATAGAGAAAAACATTTGCCTTGACTGCATAGAGATTTGAGGCTCCGAGCTGGCGGGCGGTGTTGCGAATAAAGCTATGATGCACGGCATTTATCTCTACAGCAGTAACGCTCTTTACCCCACGCGAGGCAAACTCATAGCTTATTGAGCCTGTACCAGCAAAGAGGTCAAGCACATCGCACTGCTCAAAATCCACAAGATTGTTCAGGATATTAAACAGATTCTCTTTGGCAAAGTCTGTAGTGGGTCTTGCCCTTAAATTTTTAGGCGGATTTATAGCTCTTCCGCGATATTTGCCACTGATTATACGCATCTCTCTTGGTATATTCTGTAATATTTTTTAAGCAGCTTTGAATACTCTCTATTCCCTATAATATATATAGGTATATCTGTTGCGATACTCTCTGCACTAAAAATCTGCGATACATAGTATAACAACTCGTCTGCCGAATCAACAGTAAGAGCCTCAGCAAACTGCAAGCCGCTGTTGTAAAGTCTAATGTAGGCAACGCCATCTGCAACCTCTACTGTAAGGCAGTTCTCAGTGCTGTGCGAAGTATCAAGCAGTGGCGAGGTTAACTTTAGTCGCTCGCCAAGGGCAGCTGATAGGGCAGCGGCTGCATCACGACAGATAGCCATTGCAGCGCATTTTTTATCAGCAGCGCAGCTAAAAACTGCAATCTCCTCCTCAGTTACGGCTTGACCCGTCATAGCAAGAGCCTGCTCGGCTGTGATGCTCTTTGTTGCATCTTCGGGCAAGAGAGCCACTTTGGAAGTGTAGAGACGAACTACAACATCGCCACTATCTGCAACATTTTCCAACAATGATGCAGAAAAAAAGCGTCCACCCATGGCAAGACGGATGGACGCTTTATTTTCAGAGTTTTTACAACTCCTCCCAGTTACCTGCCTCATTGTTACCTCTCTCCATTGAGCCGAACTTGATGCCCGGATACTTATTGAACACATTAAGACAGTTGTCAACCAAGTTGATAACCTCCTGACGGTAAACAACAGTATCAAGGAAGTTGATATAAGGTGCACGGCACTCTACTGTAGGGATAACAATCTTAGACTCTGTGGTAAGAATTGCAGCCTCAAGGTAGAACTCCTTATTGTCTGAGTAAGGGATATAGCGCAAATTCTTCACATCCTCCTCTGTAAGGTGCTTGAACAGAGAGTCCTTAACAGAGTAAGTAAACTTCTCTACATTCTTAAATCTACGACCATACTTCTTACGAGCCTGTGCCATAGCAACAGAGTCATCCTCGTCGATAAGACGACGCTGACCCTCCATAGTCTCGTTGAGTACGAAGTTAATCAGCGAGTCGAAGTCAGCTGTAAAGTGCTGATACTTAGTCTTAAACTGACGCTCAGCGGTACGGATGTCCTTAATGCGAGTGATAACAGCTCTCTCACGAACTTTCTGCTCCTCAGCAAACTTGATAGGAGTGGAAATAAGCACATAGACATAATAGCTCAGAGCCAAAACGACCAGAGCAAGCAGCAATTGAAGTAATTTCTTTCCCATTTTTTAGAAATAGTTTTAATTTATAATTTTTATATTAGTTGCAGAGCTACAAAAAAAACACTATGTTTGTACTCAATAAAACACAATTGAAATGCAAAGTATCACAATTGCGACCCAAATTTACAAAAAATTATCGTTCCAACCAACGGAAAACCAAAAAAAAATAATTATTTCGTTTTCTGAGTACCTTGCAGACGATGATTTTTCTAAGATTTTTATCCTTAACGGATACGCAGGAACGGGCAAAACAACGGTTATTGCCGCAATAGTCTCTGCTCTTAAGTATTTGGGAATCAAGACTATACTACTTGCACCTACAGGTCGAGCAGCAAAAGTGTTATCAAAATACTCTTCAGAGAAGGCTCTTACTATTCATAAAAGGATATACCGCGAGCAGACCAATGCCCAGTATGAATCAAAATTCTCGTTAAACCTTAACAAAGAGTCCGAGGCTGTCTTTATTGTCGATGAGGCATCAATGCTCTCAACGGGTAGCAGCTCAGACAAGACTCTTTTTGGCAGTGGCTCGCTTTTGGAGGATTTGATACAGTATGTTCGCAGTGGTAAGAAGTGCCGTTTAGTGCTTGTTGGCGACTCGGCGCAGCTACCGCCTGTTGGGGATGACTACAGCCCAGCACTTATGCCCTCAGAGCTATTGCCTTATGGGGATGTAGAGTATCAATCTATGGACGAAGTGGTGAGGCAGGAGTCTAATTCGGGCATACTCTTCAATGCAACGCTTGTAAGGACTATGTTAGAGAACGGGATATACGAAATCCCACATCTTGACACCGATTATCCAGATATAGACTCTGTGCAGGGTGGCGAGTTCTTAGAGCTGCTTGAAGATTGTTACAGCCGCTACGGTAGGGATGAGGTTATAGTCATAACCCGCTCAAACAAGCGTGCAAATAGGTATAACGAGGGTATTAGGCGAAATATACTCTTTGCCGAGGAGCAGATTGAGAGCGGGGATATGCTGATGGTTGTGAAGAACAACTACCACTACACTGAGCGTATCGAAAACTGTCCAATGAGCTTTATTGCCAATGGAGATATTGCCAAACTCAAACGCATACGCCGCTTTGAAGAGCTGTACGGTTTCCACTACGCAAATGCTGTTCTGGAGTTTGCCGACTATGACAATACAGAAATTGAGTGTAAGATTTTGCTTGATACGATAGCCTCTGAGTCGCCATCGCTTACCTACGAGCAGTCTCAAAAACTCTTTGCCGAGGTAGAGAAAGATTACCTTGATATAAAGAGTAAAATCAAGCGTTTTAAGGAGATTAGAGACAACGAATATTTCAATGCACTACAGATAAAGTTCTCATACGCAGTCACTTGTCACAAAGCTCAGGGAGGTCAGTGGAAGGCGGTGTTTATAGACCGTTTTCTGTTTGGCGACGAACCAATGAGTAAAGATATGCTCAGATGGCTATATACAGCCCTTACACGAGCCACAGAGCGCGTCTTTTTAGTCAATTTTGACGATAGATTTTTTGAATAATCGACTAAAATTGTTATCTTTGCCATATTTGTAACCCACTATGGCAATAGAGAAAAAATATGTTGAAACACCCTTGATGAAACAGTATTACAGAATCAAGGCTGTGCATCCTGACGCGATACTACTCTTTCGTGTCGGCGACTTTTATGAGACCTTTGGAGATGATGCGATAGAGACCTCTGCAATCCTTGGCATAACCCTTACCAAGAGGGCAAACGGGTCAGCCTCATCAGTAGAACTTGCAGGTTTCCCATACCACGCAGTAGATACCTACCTGCCAAAACTTGTGCGTGCAGGTAAGCGTGTAGCCATCTGTGAGCAACTTGAAGACCCAAAGAGTGTCAAAGGTCTTGTCAAGCGTGGGGTTATAGAGCTTGTTACCCCTGGTGTTACTCTGAGTGAAAATCTGCTTGAGAATAAGGAGAATATATATCTTGCCTCAGTCTATTTTGGTAAGGATAAGACAGGTGCTGCATTTCTCGATATTAGCACGGGCGAGTTTTTTATTGCCGAGGGGGATGATAAGTATATAGACAAGCTAATCTCGTCACTCTCTCCAAAGGAGATTGTCTATCAGCGTGGCGAGGAGGAGCGTTTCAAGAGCGTTTTTGGCAGCAAGCACTACACCTATCGCCTTGAGGAGTGGGTCTTCTCTTACAGTGTCAACTTTGACAAGTTGTGTAGCCAATTTGGTACCTCGTCGCTCAAGGGTTTTGGCGTAGAGGGTATGTTTGACGGCATTACAGCTGCTGGAGCTATTCTCTACTACTTAGAGTTTACAGAGCATAAGCAGATTGCGCATATCTCCTCTATCTCTCGTCTTGACCAGAGTGAGTATGTGTGGATAGATAAGTTCACAATCCGTAATCTTGAGCTGTTCAGCTCAAATGGCAGCGACAAGACCAGCTTTGCAAACACCATTGACCGCACAGCAACCCCTATGGGTGGGCGACTGCTTAAGCGTTGGATTGCAATGCCAATACTTGATATAGAGCGCATCACTCGCCGTCAGGATGTTGTCAGTGCCTTTATCTCTGATACAGAGCTTGCAGCCTCTGTCTATGAGCAGATTAGCGCGATAGGGGATATAGAGCGTATTGCATCGCGTATAGCCTCACTCAGAGTCACACCACGCGAGCTTGTGCAGCTCAAAAACTCACTCTCTGCCATAGAGTTGCTTAAGGCGGCACTTGAGTCAACAGATTGTCAGGTGCTTCACACTCTCTCCGAGAAGATTGACCCGCTGACCGTTGTCAGAGACCGTATTGCACACGATATATACCCAGACCCACAGAATAATCAGATACAGAAGGGTGGGGTTATAGCCGACGGCGTTGATGCAGAGCTTGACGATTTGCGCCGTGTAGCCCTACATGGCAAAGATGTCCTGCAAGCCATACAGCAGCGCGAGAGCGAGGCTACAGGCATACCATCGCTTAAAATCAGCTACAACAATGTCTTTGGATACTATATTGAGGTACGCAACACCTACAAAGACCGTGTGCCTGAGAATTGGATTCGCAAGCAGACCCTTACAGCTGCCGAGCGTTATATCACAGAGGAGCTTAAGGAGTATGAGACCAAAATTCTTGGTGCGGAGGAGAGAATCCTTGCCATTGAGCAGCGAATATACAATGAAATACTATCCTATATCTCACTGTATTTAAGGCAGTTACAGGCAGATGCCAAGGTAGTAGCTACTATTGACTGTCTGAAGAGTTTTGCCACAATAGCCGTGGAGCGCAACTACTGCCGTCCAACGCTTGACAATAGCAGGAAGATAGAGCTTAAATCGGCTCGCCACCCTGTTATTGAGAGCCTGATGAAGATGGGGGAGGAGTATATTCCAAACGATATTACCGTTGACAGCGACAGTGAGCAGATACTTATCATAACAGGTCCTAACATGTCGGGTAAGTCGGCACTGCTTC
The DNA here is from genome assembly GCA_964541245.1 of uncultured Alistipes sp. Lineage (GTDB taxonomy): Bacteria > Bacteroidota > Bacteroidia > Bacteroidales > Rikenellaceae > Alistipes. The sequence goes on along the minus strand of CAZIPR010000063.1, from coordinate 4,601 downwards.
GCCAGACGGCACTCATTGTACTTATGGCACAGATGGGAGCCTTTGTACCAGCCTCACAGGCACATATAGGCATTGTGGATAAGATTTTTACCCGCGTAGGAGCCTCGGATAATATCTCACAGGGCGAGTCAACATTTATGGTTGAGATGCTTGAGAGTGCAAGTATTCTGAACAATATCTCGCAGCGCAGCCTTGTACTGCTTGATGAGATTGGTCGTGGCACAAGCACATACGATGGAATATCTATAGCATGGTCTATGGTGGAGTTCCTCCATAATTTCCGCGATATTCATCCTCGAACACTCTTTGCCACACACTACCACGAGCTAAACGAGCTTGAGCAGATGTGCGGCAGAGTGAAAAACTACCATGTATCTGTCCGCGAGGTGGACAACACCATTGTCTTTCTGCGTAAGTTAGAGCGCGGTGGCACAGAGCACTCTTTTGGTATCCATGTAGCCCGCATGGCAGGCATGCCTACCTCTATTATTGATAGAGCTACTGCTATTCTGACAAATCTTGAGCAGGTCTATGGTAATAACGAGATTGTGCCATCCGTATCCCCATCAGCACGCAAACGCAGCCGCAAACCATCCCCTTCAGTGGGTAGTGCAGCCGCCAGCGGAGTGGATAGCATACAGCTCTCAATGTTTAAGATTGACGACCCTGTACTTATCAAAATCCGCGACCAAATTAAGGACCTGGATATCAACAGCTTAACACCACTACAGGCACTCAACTTACTCTCAGAAATCAAAAAATTGGCAGAGGAGTAGTGATAAAAAGGGGATGACTAAACTATTTTAGCCATCCCTAAATGTTTAAGAGCTTGTTAGACTACCCCTCTACTTCTCAACGATTGAGCGGATATTCTGTATAAGCATCTGCACAGCTACAGAGTTAAAACCACCCTCTGGGATGATTACATCGGCATATTTCTTACTTGGCTCGACAAACTCTTCGTGCATAGGTTTTACTGTGGTGGTGTATTGGCTAATGACAGACTCCATGCTTCTGCCACGCTCACGCACATCCCTCAGAATACGGCGTGCAAGGCGCAAATCGGCATCAGTATCAACAAAGACCTTTATATCCATCAGTTCACGCAGCTCCTTATTCTCAAAGATAAGGATGCCATCAATAATAACCACCTTTGAAGGTTTTACAACTACGCGCTCCTCGGTGCGATTGTGCTCGACAAAAGAATATACAGGTCGCTCAATGGTCTGACAACTCTTAAGGGCGCGAAGATGCTCTACAAGCATATCTGTATCAAAAGCGTCAGGATGGTCGTAGTTGAGCTTTGTACGCTCCTCATAGCTAAGCTCTGGATGCGCCTTATAGTAGTAGTCGTGACATAGCGTTGCCACATCATCCGAGCGAAAAGCCTCCTGCAATCTCTTTACAAGGGTACTCTTACCTGAGCCTGTGCCACCTGCGACACCTATAACAGTTACCTCCATAGCTATATATTCAATTTGGATATATATAAAAATAGCAGGAAGAGGACAATACCCCCTCCTGCCTTGGTTAACTATGCATCAATATTTGCGTATGTTGCATTTGCCTCAATAAACTCACGGCGCGGAGCAACCTCGTCACCCATAAGCATTGAGAAGATTCTATCTGCCTCAATGGCGTTCTCAATAGATACCTGGCGCAGAATACGGGTCTCTGGATTCATGGTTGTCTCCCAAAGCTGCTTGGCGTTCATCTCTCCAAGACCTTTGTAGCGGGTAATCTTGACACCCTTGCCCATCTCGTCAACAAGTGCATCACGCTCGTCATCACTCCAGCAGTAACGCTCTCTGTTGCCTTTCTTAACAAGGTAGAGCGGTGGGGTAGCGATGTAGATATGACCGTTCTCAATAAGCTCACGCATCTTGCGGAAGAAGAAGGTAAGCATAAGGGTTGCAATATGCGCACCATCCACATCGGCATCGGTCATGATGATAATCTTGTCGTAACGCAGACCCTCAAGATTAAGTGCCTTACTATCCTCGGCAGTACCAATCTTTACACCAAGGGCGATAAACATGTTCTTAATCTCCTGATTATCCCACATACGGTGCTCTAAAGCCTTCTCTACATTGAGAATCTTACCGCGCAATGGCATGATAGCCTGGAAATTACGGTCACGACCCTGTTTTGCAGTACCGCCCGCAGAGTCTCCCTCGACGAAGAAAATCTCAGCCACAGAGCGGTCACGGCTTGAACAGTCTGCAAGTTTTCCAGGCAGACCTGCACCTGATAGCGGCGATTTGCGCTGTACACTCTCCCTTGCAGCGCGTGCTGCGTGGCGTGCTGTAGCGGCAAGGATAACCTTCTCTACAATAGCCTTAGCGTTCTTTGGATTCTCCTCAAGGTAGTTTGTAAGCGCAGCAGACATAGCCTTATCAACAGCAGCTGCAACCTCGTCATTACCCAACTTGGTCTTTGTCTGACCCTCAAACTGAGGCTCGGCAACCTTTACAGATACTACAGCAGTAAGACCCTCACGGAAGTCGTCGCCCGAAATCTCAAACTTGAGCTTTGAGAGCATACCAGACTCCTCGGCATACTTCTTAAGAGTACGGGTAAGGGCTCTGCGGAAACCTGTAAGGTGGGTACCACCCTCAATGGTGTTGATATTGTTTACATAAGAGTGAACATTCTCGCTAAAGGAGTTGTTGTACTGCATAGCAACCTCTACAGGAACGCCATTGCTCTCAGTATCAAGGTAGATGATTGACTCGATAATTGGCTCGCCACGGTTTGTGTCAAGATACTGAACAAACTCCTGAAGACCGTTCTCAGAGTAGAAGGTCTCGCTCTTTGGATTGCCCTGCTCGTCAACCTCACGCATATCGGTAAGAGTCAGACGGATGCCCTTGTTCAGGAAGGCAAGCTCACGCAGACGATTCTCCAAAGTCTCATAACGGTATGTTGTTGTGAGGGTAAAGATGGTGTCATCTGGTTTGAAAGTGATAATTGTACCACGGTCGTCGCAATCTCCAACAATCTCTACCTGAGTGGTTGGGAAACCCTTGCTGTAACGCTGCTTGTAAATCTTGCCGCCACGATGAATCTCGGCAATAAGCAGGCTTGAGAGCGCGTTTACACACGAAACACCCACACCGTGCAGACCACCAGAGACCTTGTAGCTGCCCTTATCAAACTTACCGCCAGCATGAAGCACTGTAAGCACAACCTCAAGCGCACTCTTGCCCTCCTTCTCATGGAAGTCGGTAGGGATGCCTCGACCGTTATCCTTGACGGTAATAGAGTTATCCTCGTTGATTGTCACATAAATATCGTTACAATGACCAGCAAGAGCCTCATCAATAGAGTTGTCAACAACCTCATATACAAGGTGGTGCAGACCCTTCTCGCCAATATCGCCGATATACATAGCCGGACGCTTGCGCACTGCCTCAAGACCCTCCAAAACCTGGATATTCGACGCAGAATATTCCTCTTCGCCGACCTTCTTTACATTTTCTTGTTCAGTATTCATATAATCGTAAAATCTATAGTCACTAAAAACACACAAAAATAGGCTTTTTTTGCAAAAAAAACAAATCTAAATCGAAGATTTAGAGAGTTTTTACCCTAAAAATTCTGCAAAATCAATCTCAGTAACCCTCTCCTGAGCAAAAAGCAGCGTTCTTGCAGGGAAAGTCTCAATAAAAGAGGTGTTATGGGTTGCCATAAGTACAGTTGTTCCCGAAGCTGCAATGGAGTGGAAAAGGCGGACAATACTCTCTGCTGTAACAGGGTCAAGATTACCTGTAGGCTCATCGGCAAGGATAAGCTGCGGAGAGTTTAGCAGCGCACGGGCAATCATAAGCCTCTGACGCTCGCCACCCGACAGCTCAAAGGGCATCTTATGGTGGCGATTATCAAGCCCGACTTGAGAGAGTACCTCGTCAATACGGCAGCCTATCTCACGCTTATTATCCCAACCTGTTGCCCTAAGAACAAAGGCGAGATTTTCAAAGACATTGTAGCCAGAGAGCACCTGCAAATCTTGAAAGACAATGCCTATATTGCGTCTGAGCTGTGGCAGATGCTTACGCTTAAGCCTACGCAGGTCAAAACCAGCCACATAGCCACTACCCACAAAGAGTGGTAGCTCTCCGTAGAGGGTCTTGAGTAGCGAAGATTTACCACTGCCTACGCGACCTATCAGATAGACAAATTCGCCCTGCGCCACGGTTATATCAACCCCCTCAAGCACCTTCTCGCCACACTTTGCATAGTTCTTTGCAGTCAGCTCTGAAAACGGATTCTCATTGTGAAAAACCGCCACACCACGCAACTCTACAACGCTTCTTTTTGTTTCAGACATAAAACCCTATTTTAATCCTCAAAGATAGGTGTTTTTAGGCAGAACACCAAATTTATAAGGCTAATCTTCTTCGATAATATTCTCTGGCTCCCAGACAGTGTTCATTATATCCAGCGCAATGGTATTTCCTCCTCTGTAGCAGTAGTAAGTAGGTTGTGATAACACTCTGATAGACAGATTCAGCTGGCTCACGCCCTGAATAAAGAATAAGCGCAGAAAAGTTCGAGGGGACCCAATGCCCCGAAGAACTTTAACCATACCGCTCCCTAAA
>CAZIPR010000062.1:0-9963 GCA_964541245.1 uncultured Alistipes sp. | reverse complement strand
CCTCACACAACAAAAACAAGGCTGACTAAAAATGTTGTTTTTAGTCAGCCTCGCTGTCATTAAATGCTATTCAGTGCTATTCACTGTCATCTGTTCGCGCTCTCCTTTGCTGACTAACATCGCAACAGCACATTTGCAATAATTATTTTATAATTATTCTTTTGAAATTCGATTAAAAGAGTTACCTTTGTAAATTACTGCAAATTTATAATTTATGAAGAGATATTTTACTTTTATTCTGTCCTGTATTTCTGTAATCTCACTGTCGGCTCAGTCGATGATGACAGTGGAAGATTTGAGAACTTCTAATATTGTTCAGGCTGACCGTGACATGGAGCGTTATGTGTGGGCGATTGGTTACGGTATTGATGTTGAGAGTGCCGACCAGAGCGCGCTCAATGCTCTTTCGCAGACCTCGATGGTTAGAACAACGGTTGTTGACAACAAGATTGAAAATGTTGTCTCTGGTGGTGCAGCAAGCTCTACAGTGGGTACAAAGGTTTCATCTGTGGCTACAGCGAGTATATACATGGAAAATGTAAAGCGTATTGTTTTGCAGGATGCTGATGGTCAGAAGAGGGTTTTGCGCTACATGACCCGTGCAGATTGGGACAACAGAGAGAGTAAACTCAAGGAGAAGATAGAGCATTATATCGAAAATGGCGAGATGATGACCACTCCAGAGGATATTCTTCGCTGCTACTCTTGGGCGCATGCTCTGCTGAGAAGCTACTCTAAGGAGGATATTACTATTGAGGGTATCTCGGCTCGTGAGTGGTTGCTTGCGCAGATGCGCAGTGTGCTTGACGATATAAAAATTAGCGTTATTGGCGCGGAGCAGGATAAAGATAACAAGAACTATCCATACACGCTCTTCTTGGACTTTGTCTATAAGGGCGACCCGCTCTCAAATATCACTTTCAGCTACTTTGACGGCAGTGGTATGGTTGACGGTCAGACTGTAAAGGATGGTCGTGGCATGGTTTCGATGAAGAAGTTGCCTGACAACTTCAATATCAACATTGACTGTAACATGATAGACCTTGCTCGTCAGTTAGACCCGACAGTGGCGGTATTGCTCCCTACAGCTCCTGTTTTTGATGGCAGTGTAAAGAGTATTGAGACCACTCCAAAGGGTGTAAAGCCTCGTGAGACCTTTGATAGCACCTCTTCAAAGATTGCTTCTGCGGTAACAGAGAGTCTTGCAAAGAGCGAGAGCCGCTATGCAGCTGTTGAGGCTCCGATACAGACTGAGACCTACACCAAGATTATGACCGATGTTGTCTCTTCGTTCTCAAAGCTCTCAAATATTGACACTCGTCAGCACTTTACAGATGATGCGTGGGAGGATTACCAGAAGATTGTTCTTGAGGGTAATCCTACAATTGCCAGAACGCCAGAGTGGAAGTTTATGAAGCTCGATACTCTTGTGCTCTGCCGTGCTATACCGCTCAAGCTCAAGTTTTCGGGTAATAAGTCGTTTATTGAGGATGTTGTCTTCCGTATCAATGCCAACACAAACAAGGTTGAGTCAGTAGCCTACAAGCTATCTGCCAAGACTGAGAAAGAGATTATGGAGAAGCAGTGGGAGGAGCGTGACCGTCTTACTCTGATAACCTTCCTTGAGGACTACCGCACAGCATACTGTCTAAGAGATATGTCGTACATCAAAAAGGTCTTCTCAGATGATGCTTACATCATTGTAGGTAAGGTTTTGCAGCAGTCTAAAAAGAAGTATGACGACAAAACAGAGCTTATCAACACCGATGGTAAGGCTGTCTATACTCGTCTGAGCAAAAAGGAGTATCTGACAAACCTACAGAAGAGTTTTGCAAGTAAAGAGTTTGTCAATATCCGTTTTGAGGAGTGTGATGTTGAGAAGGGCTACAATGCCAAGGCGGGAATCTATGCCGTGCAGGTGCGTCAGCTTTACTACTCTAACAACTACGCCGATGATGGTATTCTGACCTTGGCGATAGATATGCGAAAAGAGGCAAATCCGCTTGTTAGAGTTCGTGTATGGCAGCAACAGAGGGATGTTGACTACACAGCCGAGCAGATGATTGAGCGTACAGTCTCAACAGATTCTGGAATTAACTAAGATGTGAATAAAAGGTTAAAGTTATGAGATATTTTTTGGCTTTTGTTGGTGCAGCACTGACTGCAATGAGTGTTTCGGCACAGCGTGTATATGTTGATGTCGATGTTATAGCTGAAGAGGGTACAGAAATATGGGTCAACAACCAACTCAAGGGTGTTGGCAAGTGGCTCTGTAGTATGGAGACGGGCGATTGGCGAATAGAGGCTCGCAAGAAGGGTCATCGTAAGTCTGTGCAGATTGTAACAATCCTTAATCAGCCAAAACAGGTTGTTAAATTGGCTCCACTTGAGCCTATATATAGCAAGGTAAATGTTGTCAGTGAGCCATTTGCTGCCGATGTGGTAATTGACGGACAGATTGTCGGTCAAACTCCGCTTGCCCTTGACAAGATTATGGTTGGCGATTACTATGTGATGATTAAAAAGGATGGTTTTGCACCTTGCGTTAAGAAGATAACCGTTGAGGAGGATAAGGTTGTAAATATCAACGCTACTCTTGTAAAATCGGGCTCAAGCTCTAAATTTGTTGTGCTGCCAATCACTGAGTTCTGTGATATGGTCAAGGTTGAGGGTGGCTACTTCAAGATGGGAGGTACAATTGAGCAGGCGGGTCTTGTTGATGCCGATGAGTTCCCTGTTCATGAAATCAAACTCGACAACTTCTATATTGGCAAGTATGAGGTAACTCAGGCTCAGTGGGAGAGTATTATGGGCTCTAATCCAAGCAACTTTAAGTTGGGTAAGAATACTAATCTGCCTGTAAATCAGGTATCTTATGATGATATTCAGAAGTTTTTGGAGAAGTTGAGGGCAAAAACGGGTCTTAACTATCGTCTGCCAACAGAGGCTGAGTGGGAGTATGCTGCTCGTGGCGGTAATAAGAGCAAGGGCACTGTGTATAGTGGAGGCAATGCTATAGATAGTGTGGCTTGGAACACAATAAACTCTGGTGGTGGTCCACACATTGGAGGAACAAAGGTTCCAAATGAGTTGGGAATATACGATATGTCTGGAAATATGTGGGAGTGGTGTAGCGATTGGTATGGTGCTAAATACTACGAACTTTCAGCAGATATAAAGAACCCACAAGGTCCATCTTCAGGTACATACCGTATCATCAGAGGTGGTGGTCCAAATGATAGATACCCTGAGAAGTCGTGCCGTGTGTCAAATCGTTCAAATGAGTTGCCTTCAAAAAATGGAGATACTCTCGGTTTCCGCCTTGTTGTCTCGGCTTCGGACTATGAGAATAAGGGCAATATTGTTGTTGTGCCAGAGGTTGTAAAGGCTGTAGAGGAGGTTGTAACTCCACCTACTCCTGCACCTGCTCCAACGCCTGCACCTGCACCTGCACCGCAGCCTAAACCAGCTCCAGCTCCACAGGTTGCACCTGTACCTGTGCCGACCCCTGCGCCAGTGGTAGCACCTACTCCTACTCCTGCGCCTGCGCCAACCCCTGCACCGCAGCCTGTAGCAACCCCTGCTCCTGCTCCGCAGACAGCACCTACGCCTGCACCTGCACCTGCTCCGACTCCACAGCCAGAGCCTACAGTGCAGCCAGCAGCTCCTGTAGTAACCCCTGCGCCTGCGCCTACCCCTGCACCTGCTCCGGTGGTAACCCCTGCGCCGCAGCCTGCACCAGCACCAGCACCGCAGGTAGCTCCAAAGCCAGCTGCACCTGTGCAGTCATCGTCGTATATCACACATCAGGGTCTTTTCAGACACATGTCAACCGAGAGCGTATATGCTAAGGCTGAGGAGTTCCTCTTAAAGTCTGACTATCCGCAGGCTATGCCATACTTAAAAGAGGCGGCAGAGCGAGGTCATGCTGAGGCTCAGAATCGTTTGGGATTCTGCTATCGCCACGGCAAGAGCGTGAACAAAGATTTGATTAAGGCGTTTGAGTGGTATATAAAGTCTGCCGAGAGTGGAGACTATGGCGGTCAATACTTTGTCGGTCGTGCCTACGAGAAGGGCGAAGGTGTTGGTAGAGACCTTAACGCAGCTATTAGCTGGTATAGAAAATCTGCCGACCAGGGCTTCAGCAGCGCAATAAAGCGTCTTAATGAGCTTGGTGTGAACTAAAATAATTTTCAAACATAAGGGGTGCTGACTCATGTAGGCAGCACCCCATATTTAACAAATTGGGTATGAAACGAACTCTCCTCTCGCTACTTTTATCTCTTGTTACGCTTTGTGTGACAGCCCAGAGTGTAACAAAGTCTATCATTATAGACGCTCAGAGTTTTCGTCCTGTGCAGACTGATGCGCTTACGGGTGTGAATATTGACCCGATAGGTCAGGACTACTCTAAACGCGACTGCGCACGCCTGAAAATCAAGGTTAACCGCATGACCAAAGAGGAGATTGATGGCATAGAGGTTAAGCCCGTGACAAACAACGCTGTGATGAAGTGCAAGACAGCCGAGTATGACAACGGACTGATTGTCGAGCTTACCGCTAAGCCTCAGACCCGTTTCTACCTGCATCATAATCAGTTTGGCGACTCAAACGAGGTTACTCTTGACCTTGAGGGCAATAAGGAGTATCGTCTTGAGGTGTCACTCAATCAGCAGTACCCTGTAACCATTGCCTCAAATGTAGAGGGCGCGGAGGTCTATCTTAATAATATATATAAAGGTACGACCAACAGTGACTATGTGTTAACTGTAAAGGATGTGCTGCCTGGAACATACGCCCTTAAGGTTGTCTATGGCGGAGCGACTCACGAAAAGGCTATTGTGGTCAGCTCGTCAAGCGTATTTTTCAAGCAGGAGGTCAATATCGCTGCCTCGCAGCCGCAGTTTGTAGTCTTTCAGGTTACCCCGACAACGGCTGTAGTACGCCTTGACGGTGCGATACTGACCCTTAGTGACGGTATGGCGATGAAGTCCCTTAAGCAGGGTACATACAGCTATAGCGTGGATGCAAACAACTACCACTCTGAGCAGGGTACGATAGTTGTCAAGGGCGAGAAGATTGTAAAACCTGTAAATCTCCGTCCCGCATTTGGTCATCTTGTACTATCTGGTGTTGCAGATGGTGCGGCGGTATATGTTGATAATCAGTTTGTTGGTACAACGCCTGTTGGTAATCTTGCCCTTGCAAGTGGTAGCCATCAGGTGCAGATTGTAAGGGCTAAGTACAAGCCTTATACAACAACTGTTACAATATCTGACGGCAAAATAACCAATATTACCCCTCGTTTTGATGCCAACTTTGCCATTGTAACCCTTGTGGCAAATAGTGGCACTGAGATTTTGGTCAATAATGAGGTTAAGGGTACAGGCTCTTGGAGTGGCGAGCTGGAGATGGGCGCGTATCGTATTGAGTGTCGCAAAGCGGGACATAAAAGCGCGATACAGTCTGTAGAGGTTACCTCGTCAGCACCGCAGACTATCAATCTTACTCCGCCTACACCTATCTATGGCAGAGTAAATATTATCAGTACCCCACTTATGGCAGCCGTTGCAATTGATGGCAAGAGCGTGGGCGAAACGCCACTTACCCTAAACGAGATACTTGTAGGAAAGCACACACTGACAATCTCTAAGTCTGGCTATGCAACTTTCCAGAAAGAGATTACCGTAACAGAGGGTGGTACTGTAGATATTAACCCAACACTTACAAAGCAGAGTGCGCAGAGTCCACAGAGTGCTGCACCACAGAACTATTCAACCTCTGGCAGCGGTGCAACCCTGCCATCTTCAAAGGTTTATCGTGTGGGCGACTACTACAACGAAGGTGGCGTTGAGGGTGTTGTTTTCAGCGTCAGCGCAGATGGCAGGAGCGGTAAGATTGTGAGTATGAAGCAGATTGAGGGTAGTTATAAACAATTGATGGGCTGGACAGAAGATGAAGCAGAACAAAAAAAGTTTATCGGAGCTACCTCTAAAACTGATGGTATGGCAAACATGGCTGTAGTATCTAAAATAGCAGGATGGAAAGAGAAATATCCACCTTTTGCATGGTGCGCAGCATTGGGTAGTGCCTGGTATCTGCCAGCAATAGATGAGGCAGCTGAGTTTGCGCTCAAACCAGAGGTACATGTGGCGGTTAGTGCTACGCTCTCTAAACATGGTGGGGACCCACTCCTTAAATCAGACGATTGGTATTTATCATCTACAGAAGAGAATAAAAAAGATGATAATGGACAGTATTGTTGTTACTATGTTATTATGTCCCAAAATCGAACAAGAGCGGGATATAAGAGCTATCCATACAGAACGATTAGGGCTGTGGCAGCGTTTGGCAACACCTTTTCCCACAGCGCGCCAACATATACTCCTTCTCAGTCAGGTGTAACACTGCCATCTTCAAAGGTTTATCGTGTGGGCGACTACTACAACGAGGGTGGCGTTGAGGGTGTTGTTTTCAGCGTCAGCGCAGATGGCAGGAGCGGTAAGATTGTCAGCCGCAATTGCTCTCCGTCAGAGCTTCAGTGGGCAGTAGGTAGTGAGCAACAGAAATTTATTGGAGCAACAGATGCCTATGACGGCGCAAAGAATATGGCTGTTGTTCAGAGAATCTCTGGCTGGCAGCAGAAGTATCCTATCTTTGCGTGGTGCGCCTCACTTGGTAGTGGCTGGTATCCACCTGCAAAGGAGGAGATGGCTGAAATTCGTAGTAACAGGGCTAAGATAGAGTCAAAATTGAGCAGAAGTTTAGGTGTATATTTCTGGACATCTACAGAGTCTAATGCTGGAAAGTATAGTGGCGAGTATCAGGCTTGGAATATCTCTCATGAGGGTAATATGACCGACTATTGCAAGAGCCGCACAAACTATACCTTTGCCGTGGCAAAGTTCTCGCCTAATGGCTCAAATAGCACCGCTCAGAGCAATAACAACTATAGCTCTGCTGCTCCGCAGAACTTCTCCTTATCGCCGCTGACATTTACCGTAAACGGCATTAGCTTTACTATGATACCTGTTGAGGGTGGAACTTTCAGCATGGGTAAAAAGAGTGTAACCACCACAGTTAGTAACTACTATATTGGAGAGACTGAGGTTACACAGCAACTCTGGAAGTCTATCATGAATAGAAACAATAGTTTTGAGATGGGAGAGCAGATACCTGTACACTATATTACTTGGAATGACTGCCAGGAGTTTGTTAAAAAGCTCTCTCAAACAACAGGTCGCAAGTTTCGCCTGCCAACAGAGGCTGAGTGGGAGTTTGCAGCTCGCGGAGGTAATAAGTCTCGCGGTTACAAATATAGTGGCAGTAATACTTTAAGCGAAGTTGCTGTACATGGTAAGAAGAATGCGACAAATGTAAAAACCAAACAGCCAAACGAACTTGGAATATACGATATGTCGGGTAATGTTGCTGAGTTCTGCTCAGATTGGTATATCTACGACCATCAGATGCCTACTACTCCACAGACTAACCCACAAGGTCCATCATCTGGTCTGGGAAGAGTTTGGAAAGGAGGATATTACTACACAAACTCAGACCCTGGATATTGTGAGCCTACATATAGAAGTTGGCAAGAGATTGATAGCCGATACTGCTTTGGAGGTCTTCGCCTTGTTTTGGAGGCAGAATAAATAAAACTACTACGATGAAACGACTACTAACAACCATCCCGCTGCTATTTGTGGCACTGTTTGCTACAGCCCAGAGTGTAACAAAGTCTATCATTATAGACGCTCCGAGCTTTCGTCCTGTGCAGACTGATGCGCTTACGGGTGTGAATATTGACCCGATAGGTCAGGACTACTCTAAACGCGACTGCGCACGCCTGAAAATCAAGGTTAACCGCATGACCAAAGAGGAGATTGATGGCATAGAGGTTAAGCCCGTGACAAACAACGCTGTGATGAAGTGCAAGACAGCCGAGTATGACAACGGACTGATTGTCGAGCTTACCGCTAAGCCTCAGACCCGTTTCTACCTGCATCATAATCAGTTTGGCGACTCAAACGAGGTTACTCTTGACCTTGAGGGCAATAAGGAGTATCGTCTTGAGGTGTCACTCAATCAGCAGTACCCTGTAACCATTGCCTCAAATGTAGAGGGCGCGGAGGTCTATCTTAATAATATATATAAAGGTACGACCAACAGTGACTATGTGTTAACTGTAAAGGATGTGCTGCCTGGAACATACGCCCTTAAGGTTGTCTATGGCGGAGCGACTCACGAAAAGGCTATTGTGGTCAGCTCGTCAAGCGTATTTTTCAAACAGGAGGTAAATATTGCAGCCTCGCTGCCACAGTATTTGGTCTTCAAAGTATCGCCTGCAACGGCATCTATAGAGGTTGATGGGCAGAGCCTTGAGGTTACAGATGGCGCAGCGCAGATACTGCTCAAGCAGGGCGCGTACAACTACACCGTGGCGGCTGCTATGTACCATCCACAGAGCGGAACGGTTATAGTCAAGGATAGTAAGGTTGTTCAGAGTGTACAGCTTACCCCCGCCTTTGGATTTCTTAAGGTTGAGGCTGACAAAAACTGTGCAGGTGCGCAGGTATATGTTGACAATACAAAGATTGGCACGCTGCCACTTGCAAAAGAGCTTAGGCTGAAGAGCGGAGAGCATAGCGTAAAGGTTGTAAAGTCAAAGTACAAGACCTTTGAGCAGGGTGTTGTAATTGCAGATGGACAAGTCTATTCACTTACCCCACAGCTTGAACGCAACTATGCCGTTGTGACTTTCAAGGTGGAAGAGGGCACAGAGGTTTGGGTAAATGACAAGCTGGTAGGCAGCGGAGTATGCTCTGAGGAGTTGGAGCTTGGAACTTACCGCGTAGAGTGCCGCAAAGAGTCACATACGCCGACAGTACACTCGCTTGATGTAATCTCGGTGGCAGACTTTGAACGCACCTATGAGCCTCTAAAGCCTATCTATGGCGCGCTGAATATTACCTCTACACCTTCAGATGCAACTGTTACAATTGATGGCGCAGAGGTGGGTAAAACACCGCTTATGCTGAGCAATATACTTGTCGGCGAGCGCAAGGTTACTCTCTCATTAGAGGGCTACCAGACAAAAACCGTAACAGCTACAGTTGTAAAAGACCAGGTTAAGAGCGTGGAGGCAACTCTTGTAAAGGGCAGAGTTGCCACAACTACAACAACCCCAACCTATAGCGGCTCAAGTTATAAAAAGAGCAACAGCATAACTAAGACCTCCAAAACCAAAAAGGGGAATATGTTTATGCTTGGATTTGGCTTGGAATTGGGTTATGACTCAACCTCTGGGAGTGAGGCTTTTCGTGAAATATCTATCCCTGTAGAGCTTAGAATCGGTCGTAGTGATCAATTTGTAAACCTTTTTATTGGAGAACGGTACGCTTCAAGGTCAATAGTTGAGGTTCAACATCTTTCAACGCATTGGTCATCGTATGCTAAAGTTAGGTTTAATTATAAGCGATCCAAGAAAAATGACGGCTCTCCATTTGTAGATGTCGGTTGTATGTATAACATCAATTTATCCGATAGCGAGTTGGAATCTGTGGAATATTTTATGAACAAAAACTCTATTACAGCGACAGCTGCTTTGGGTTATGGTGGAAGATTGAGCGAGTTATCTTGCTATTGTAATTATGATATTACTCCGACCTACATAGATAAAGACCGCAACCTTAATATAGGACTATCCTGGAAACTTTACCTGTTTAGTGGCTGGGGGAAGGATAGATTTTAGTTTAGTGCACATTTTGTAGTGTCATTAGGGTCTCTAGCGGCATTAGTGACATTAGGGTCTGCGCGCAATTTTGTAGGGAGTTTAAGGAGTTTTGTGAATTTAGGGAGGCTAAGGAGCGCGCAAAAGCCGATACCCTGTAAATCAAAAGTTCTTCGTGTGTCGTTTCCTGAAATAGGTTGACAGTATAGTCTTGATACAAGGATAAAAGTTAG
>CAZIPR010000061.1:0-10192 GCA_964541245.1 uncultured Alistipes sp. | reverse complement strand
ACTATATTTCAATGATTTCAAAGAACATTCCCAAATTTTAATGGGACAGCAGTGACAAAATTACTAATTTTGTGTCAAATTGTCAAGAAGTCTGCCAATTTTGGCATATAGAGTTCTTTGGCACAGCTATTGAACGACTGTTTTTCAAACAGAAAATGTTAAACCAAAAAAGTATAAAGCTATGATTAAACCATTATCGGACAGAGTCCTTATTCTGCCAAATCCGGCAGAGGAGAAGACTGCCGGAGGTCTTATTATTCCGGACACAGCCAAGGAGAAACCACTTGCAGGTAAGGTAATTGCAGTTGGTCCAGGCACCAAAGATGTTGCAATGGAGGTAAAGGTCGGCGACCAGGTACTCTACGGCAAGTATTCAGGCACAGAGATCTCTTTCGAGGGTGTTTCGTATATCATTATGAAGCAGTCTGAGATTTTAGCGGTGGTTGAGTAATGTATCGGCAAAAAACTGACAAATCAATAGAGAAATAGACAAACCCGTTTTGATTTTAGGTGGAATTTTACAACGCTCGCCGATATTCGAGACGATGGGACATACTAAAAAGTATTTCCCATTGGCGAGAATGAGGTAGCGGAAGTAAAAACCGCATAAAATCGAAACAAAGATTAAGGAGATAATCGTATGGCAAAGGAAATTAAATATAATATCGAAGCAAGAGACCTCCTCAAGGAGGGCGTGGACGCATTGGCAAATGCGGTAAAGGTAACACTTGGACCTAAGGGTCGCAATGTGATTATTGACAAGAAGTTTGGTGCACCACAGGTAACAAAGGATGGTGTAACGGTTGCAAAAGAGGTTGAGTTGGAGGACTCATTTGCAAATATGGGCGCACAGATGGTGCGCGAGGTTGCATCTAAGACCAACGATGATGCTGGCGACGGAACTACAACTGCTACTGTGCTGGCACAGGCTATTATCGGCGTAGGTCTGAAAAATGTGACTGCGGGAGCAAATCCTATGGATATTAAGCGCGGCATTGACAAGGCTGTAGCAAAGGTTGTCGAGTCTCTTCGCGCTCAGTCTCAGGAGGTTGGCTCTGATAATGCAAAGATTGAGCAGGTGGCAACTATCTCTGCAAACAACGACAACGCCATTGGTAAGCTCATTGCTCAGGCGATGGAGAAGGTAAACAACGAGGGCGTTATTACCGTTGAGGAGGCAAAGGGTACAGATACCCATGTTGAGGTTGTAGAGGGTATGCAGTTTGACCGCGGATATATCTCGCCTTACTTTATGACCGACACAGAGAAGATGCTTGCAGAGCTTGACAAGCCATATATCCTGCTTACAGATAAGAAGATTTCGACCATGAAGGAGCTTATGGGCGTTCTTGAGCCTGTAGCACAGAGCGGTCGTAGCCTGCTTATCATCGCTGAGGATGTTGACGGCGAGGCTCTCTCTGCGCTTGTTGTAAACCGTCTGCGCGGAACTCTTAAGATTGCCGCTTGTAAGGCTCCAGGCTTTGGCGACCGTCGTAAGGAGATGCTTGAGGATATTGCAATTCTTACAGGTGCAACCGTTGTCTCTACCGACAAGGGTATGAAGATTGAGGATGCAACTCTTGCAATGCTCGGCTGCGCTGAGAAGGTAACTCTTACCAAGGAGAACACAACAATTGTTGACGGCTGCGGCGACAAGGAGGCTATCAAGGCTCGCGTAGCACAGATTCGTGCAGCTATTGAGGTATCTAAGTCTGACTACGACCGTGAGAAGCTCCAGGAGCGTCTTGCAAAGCTGGCAGGCGGCGTTGCGGTACTCTATGTTGGTGCAGCTACCGAGGTAGAGATGAAAGAGAAGAAAGACCGCGTAGATGATGCTCTGGCAGCTACCCGTGCAGCTGTTGAGGAGGGTATCGTTCCAGGTGGAGGCGTGGCTTATATCCGCGCAACAGCCTCTCTTGAGAATCTCAAGGGTGATAACGACGACCAGACTACAGGTATCCAGATTGTAAAGCGCGCTATTGAGGAGCCACTGCGCCAGATTGTTGCCAATGCAGGTGGCGAGGGCTCTGTAGTAGTAAATAAGGTGCGCGAGAGCGAGGGCACTTTCGGTTACAACGCCCGCGACGACCGCTATGAGGATATGCTTGCTGCGGGAATTATCGACCCTACAAAGGTTTCTCGCGTAGCTCTTGAGAATGCAGCCTCTATCGCATCAATGTTCCTGACAACTGAGTGCGTACTTGCAGAGAAGAAGTCAGAGCAGCCACTCCCTGCAATGCCAGCAGGCGGCATGGGCGGCATGATGTAATAAGCGCGACAGCGCGAAAAAAAGCCAGCGTAGGTCCTACGCTGGCTTTTTGCTTTGCAGAAGAGTCCCTAAAAGCCTTACTTTATGCATTGTCAGTCAGTAAAGAGGGCGCAAAATTTTAGAGTCAAAGGGAGATTAAGGAGTTTAAGGAGCGGAACAGAAAAGTTCTGCGGGGCATTGGGTCCCCTTGAACTTTAGCGCGCGCCAAAATCAAAGCACCCCTCCGCCAAATCAAAGCACCGCCCAATTTTAGCGTCAGAGTGCGGTAGTTGCGACGCTCTCTATAAAAACAGCAAAGGGTTGTACTAAAATGTACCACCCTTTGCTGATTTTTATAGTAGCGGCAACAGATGCCGTGCTATCACAACAAAATTAGAGTCCGAAGGCAGGCTTTACCACTCCAAACAACAACCACGCCACAAAGAAAGTGAGGATGATGTTGAAAGTTTGTGCGCCAAGGAAGGTGTAGAGGATGTTTCTATTCTCTTTAGATACAATATCCTTTAGGCGGGTATCCATACCGATACATACAAAGGCAAGTGAGAAGAAGAAGCCTGAGAAGTTCTTTGCCATGCTTGTCTCAGCGAGCTTTTTAGCTGCGAAGTCTGGGAAGATTTCGTAGCTCTGGAGCATAGAGAATACAGCAGATGCCAAGACGAATCCAAGCACAAACTTAGGGAACTTATCCCACACGATTTTAAGGGATGGACGGTGCAACTTACCATCGCCCTCGCTCTTAGAGGAGAGGTAGAGAGCTATAAAGAAGGCAACAACACCAATAAGCACATTTTGTGTAGCCTTTACAATCATTGCAATCTTATTTGCCTCCTCGCTATAGATTGCAGAGGCAGCACCCACACCACTTGTAGTATCTACTGTTCCGCCAATCCATGCACCAGCAATCTGGTCTGCAATAACGGGGTCGTCGGTAATCATTGGAACAACAAGTTTTGCCAAATAAGGCATAAGGTATATCATCGGCACAACGATAATAAGCACCACTGAGACGATATATGAGAGCTTTTTACCATCGGTATTTGCCACACCTGCCGCTGTAATACAAGCCGACACACCGCAGATAGACACGCCTGAAGATAGGGTCATTGCACTACGCTCATCAACGCCCATCTTCTTTGAGAGCCAGAAGCCGAAGAGCCATACACAGGTAACCACCACGCAACCCTGCACAAGGGCAAGCGAGCCAGCAGCGAGGAAGTCACGAAAGAGGATTGTTGCACCAAGGCAGACAACACCTATCTTGATAAAAAACTCGCCCTGAATTGCAGGCTTAAGCCACTCTGGGATATGAAAACAGTTGCGGATAATAAGACCGAAGATTACAGAGAAGAACACCGCCTCAAAGCCCCACGCCTTGATAAAGCCGATCTTTGCTGTAAGCAGTGCCAACATAGAGACAGCAAACACCACAACAAAAGACCAGAAAAGACCTCTCAGAGGGCGCGAAAGCAGCTTATTACCAACATAGAGCAGCACAAGGGCAACCAAAAATAGCAAGCCGATATTTATCCACGACTCAGAGTGTAACAAATCTGACGGAATCTTAAATGCATCTTTTGGTAAAAATGTTGCACATCCCGCAATGATAAGCAGAGGAATTGATAAAAAGGTAACAACCCAATCCTCAACTAAAAATTTCTTCAATTTTTCCATAATATCTTTATGTTTGACAATTTTAACTCTTTTAGAACATTGCTGTTGCCATCAAGTAGAGGCAGTTGCCGTTCTTTGAATTTGGCAGATTACGATACTGCTGACGGGTATATTCAGCCTGCAAACGGAAGTGTTTCCATGGACGGTAAGAGAGAGCTACAGAGTAGTTTGTCTGGTCACCGTCAGCTGCTGTATTCTCGTCAAAATAGTCGTAACGAAGACCTACAGTACACTTTTTGAGGAACTTATAACCCACCTGTACATAGGCACCCTGTGAGGTTAAGTTACCTGTCTTGCCGCCAATATACTCAGCGCGGGCAAAGAGGAAATCGTTATTGTAATCAGCACCTCCACCATAGCGGCTGTAGCTGATATACTTAGCATTGTAGCCGTTCAAGCCATCCACAATTGCAGGATATTTGGTTGACAGAGTTGTTGCATCTGCCTCGCCAAACATGCAGTAACCTGCAATCTTGAGCAACTTGAGTGGCTGGATAGAGAGGCGAGCTGCAATATCCTTGCTCTTGTTGTTATCCTTTGCATTGATGCCAGCACCGTTGAATACACCAACCTCGTAGTTGATAATGCTATAGCCATCCTTCTTAACAAAGCCTCCAGCTACCTGAAGACCGATATCACGACCTGTTGAGGAGAGACCTGTCATATCTCCGCTGCCAAGGCGTGCAAGACGCTGAACAACCTGTGCATAGTTTACAAACTCCAACTTTGTGGCGTTGTAGTCGGTATTCTCAATAGATACAGGAACCTTGAACTGACCCACCTGCACACCAAACTGATTCACAGGCTGATACTTAGCCCACAAATCAACAATAACAGGTTGGCGGCAGAAATCAATCTGCAAACGATAGCTTGCCTTTGCACCCTTCTGACCCTTGTACAGATCGCCCTGCATTGTCATACGCGCACGGCGCAGATGCAGAGTAGAGGTTGATGTGCCATCCTCGTTCCACAGATAGTCATAGCCTGCCTGGATATAACCTGACAGTTTGAACACAGGTTTGAGCTTGTCCCACACTGCAGAACGCTTCTCAAGTGCGGCAACACGATTTTGCAACGAATCAATCTTTGCCTGAGTATTATCCTGCGCCACAGCCGTTGCAGCACAAGCAAATAGAAGTAGTGAAAATATAAGTCTCTTCATAATTATATGTTTTAGTGCATAATTTGCTACAAATATCGCAATTTCTACCCAAAATGCAATAAGTATTTTTACCTACTTACTGAAAAGGCAATGTTGCGCGCCTTAATGGCAGAGAATAACAAAGAAATAACAACGGGCTTACGAATCCGAAAAAGCGGAGCATACTTAAAGCGTATGTGAGCATTTTGAGGGCGAGTGTAACGACAAAATAGCCTTTATATTCAACCTCTTCCCTATCTGTAATACGCCTCTGCAATAGCCGCAATCACAGCAAGGTCTGTGAGCGATGTGATTTGAGAAATAGCCTTCTCAAGACCGATACTATCAATGAGTTTTGCGACTTGGAGGCTCTGCGCATCATCTTCAGCTCTATATTTGAGGGCTGCGGCGGCAGCGGCGGCTATGGCGTTATATGGCAGGTTATGCTTTACAGCCATATTTATAGGTGTTGTGAAGTAGAGCGGAGCTGAGAGTTTTCTTATTGGGTCGCGTGCCACACGGCTGACCGTATCTTTTATATGCGGGTTGGCAAAGCGGCTAAGAATACGCTCTGCATAGGCTTTTTGCTCCGAGACATCAATGCCGAACTCAGATACAAGAGCGGCACTGCTCTGCCTTATCACTCGGCGCACAGACTCCTCTATCCAACTATCTGCAATAGCTTCGTGGATAAATTTACAGCCTACCATAGCCCCGAAATAGGCTGTTGCGCAGTGCGCTGTGTTGAGTGTAAAGAGTTTACGATTTATAGCAGCATCAAGGTTATCAACAAGTTGCATACCCTCTATAGGTGCTATCTCTCCCCTAACTACTGACCTATCAACTTTCCACTCAAAAAACTCCTCCACAGCAACATCTAACCCCTCTACAGTTGAGATTGTAGGCACAATTCTATCCACCGCAGAGTCTGCAAAGCCGATACACTTATCCGCCCATGCAATAGTTTGGGCATCTAACAAATTAAAAACCAGAGCCTTAAGCTGCGAAGTAGCACGAATACCATTTTCGCAACATATAATATTCAGCGGAGAAGTATTCCCCTCTACGCACCTCTGCCTCAGCCCACGAGCGATAATCGGTGCAACATCCTTAAGATGCCCCATACTTACGGCTGTAGTGATTATCTGCACCTGAGCAATAGAGGCTATACACTGTTCAGAGTCTGACAGCAAAGCCGCAACGCCACAAATCTCCTCAGTGTAGCTATTATAATCGACAATATGCACTCTATAGCTGCCCGCGCGGTTAATACAAGCAACGAGTCCAGCATCAGTATCGGCAAAAGTGACACTATAGCCCGACTTTGCAAGCGCGGCACCTATAAATCCGCGACCAATTTTCCCTGCGCCAAAATGGAGAGCTTTCATGGTGTAAAGGTAACAAAGATTTATCAAAAAGAGTCATAAAAACGGAGTTTATAGATGGCATCCATTGATTTTTTTGTTGTGTTCATTGAAAAAAATTTGCAATAGTGCAACAATATAGGTAACTTTGTAGTATGACTTTGAGGCGACTAATACTATTAACGACTGCCGCAACGCTGACTGTGTTGCACCTTTTGTCGTGCAGCAACCAGAGCATAGAGCGCGTGGACACTGCCACTATAGAGTCTTTTACAGCCTCCATGTCAGGGGTCTCTCGCACAAGTTTGGGTAGTGACAATGCGGTACTATGGAGCAGCGGCGACAAAATTGCCGTAGTCTCAGATGCTCAGCCACAGAGCGCAGCAGAGTTTACACTTGAGGCAGGAGCAGACACAAAAGATGGCGTATTTATCGGAGAGGTCTTATCGGGGCAATCTTACCACGCTTTTTACCCCTACAGCGCACTTTGTCAGGTGCAGAGCGATGGCAGTTTTCTCTTCTCCATGCCCACTGAGGCGGTATATACTGAGAAAAATTTTGTCTCTGGAGCAAATCCTATGTGTAGCACAAAGAGCAGCTATACAAATCTTGAGTTTTACAACATCTTCGGCATTGTCTGCTTCAAAATTGCTGGCAGCGGAACAATTACCAATATAGAGATTGTCAGCAAAGACAACAGTCAGCTATCGGGCAAATTCTGTGTATCTCCTGTAACCCTTGAGGTCAAGGGGGCAAGTGAGCGTTACTCCTATGTCTATGCAAGGCTTGAGGAGCCAATAACCCTCAGCTCTGAAGCCGTAAGCATCTATGCTGTACTTCCTGTTGGCGAATACAACAATCTTATTGTTAGGACTTTAGACAGCTCTGGCGTACTTACAGAGAGGGTCTCAACCGCGCCTATTACCGTTCAACGCAGTACGATAACTTCTGTATCAGAGTTTAACCACACAACCTCTGAGGCTCCATATATCAGCGTAACATCTTTGGAAGAGAAGAGCACCTTCAACACAGCCATCTGCTCATTTGATGCAAGCGACAATGCTGAGGGTTTTGCCTACTTTATAGCCGAGCCGTCGCAGTATGAGAGCTATGCCCAGAGCATGACCGACTCGCAGATTCTACTCTCAAAAGGCAACTCTTTTGCCGAAAATCACACCACGCACCAGAGTTCAAACAGCATGGTAATCCTTGCCGCTCCAAAGAAGGATGGCAGCGTATTTATCTCAGGGCTCACAAAGCAGACAATCTCGCCAAAGCCGATTCCGTACTCTGACACTCTGAGTGTAAACATGGAGGGCTCGCCACAGATAACCTCAAACTCGTTTAAGGTTAATCTTATCCCAAGCATAGAGAATGCCACCGTGTTATACAGTTTTCTGCCAGCAGACAACTTCAACGGCTGGAGGCAGGAGAGTATAGATAGGTACCTACTCCTCTCAGCCGATGTATATACCAAAGCAGAGGGTGGCAGTCTTGAGGTTGCCTACAACGCGCTATTGCCAGACACTGAGTATTGTTTCTACTACGCAATATCAAATGGCGAGCAGTTTAATAATATCTCTAAGTGCTACACATCCTACTCAAAGATAGAAAGTTACAGTTTCCGCACCGCTACGCACACCCCTTCAAATGCGACCGTTACATTTGAAGCCAAGAGTATCAGCAGCAATAGCGCAATATTTGATGTAATACTTAGCGGCGCAGAGGGCGGGTATAGCTACTTTGTCGGCGGAGCGGGCTATCCTGTAACAAGCGATATAATCAACATCTACGGAACACGCAAAACCGCAACAGATACCACACTTACAGTCGAAGGTCTGCAAGGCGGCACAGAATACTCCATATATGCCGTGGCATACGATGCAAACGGCATATATGGTGCCATATCAACCCACCCATTTACAACACCCACAACAGAATAATGTGATATGAATAGCTATAAAACCCCTGTATTGGTCAACCTAACAATTACCCTGGAACACGGCTTTGCTATAAGCAACGAGCCGTTTATCCCCGATACCGACGGCGACACCGACGCTGGCTGGAACTGACCATAACACCAACCAAGTACCGCAGCTTTTTGGTAGCATAGTGCTATCGGAAAGCGCAATTAAAAGCCAGCATAGGCATCAAGCCTAAGCTGACTTCCTGCTATGCAATAAGGGAGTTTAGGGAGGCTAAGGAGGTTAACGAAATTAAGTAGCAACATGGTCGCACAACTAAACTTAGTCTTTTCCGTTAGCGCACTGTCATTGTATGCCATTAAGGGCGCAAGCCCGTTGCTATTCTCTGTTATTCCCTGCTATTTAGGCGCGCAGAGCCTAAGCCACCGCACCATTTTACCATCAGAACTTGTAATTTTCTGAAAAAGTATATACCTTTGGGGAAAATTGAAAGTTTCTTTTAGTCAGCTACTAATTTATAACACAATATGAAAAAGATTCTTGTTGTCGGTGCAGGCGGACAGATTGGCTCAGAGCTTGTTCCCTATTTGCGCTCTGTTTATGGTGCGCATAATGTGGTTGCCACAGATGTTAGAGAGTGTAAAAATCTTGCAGAGGATGGTCCTTTTGAAGTATTAGATGCCCTTAATCCAACCAATATGGCATCTGTTGTGGCTCGTCACAATATTGACACCATCTTCAACCTTGTGGCTCTGCTCTCTGCCGTGGGCGAGAGAAACCCTCAGATGGCGTGGGGCGTGAATATGGGCGCGCTGCTCAATGCCCTTGAGGTGGCTCGTCAGCACCACTGCGCGGTATTTACCCCATCTTCAATCGGAGCATTTGGTCCTACCTCTCCAAAGGATGGAACTCCGCAGGATACAATCATGCAGCCTACAACAATCTATGGCATTTGTAAGGTTACGGGCGAGCTGCTGAGCAACTACTACACCCAGAAGTACGGCATAGACACCCGCTCACTTCGTTTCCCAGGCATTATCTCTAACAAGACCCTACCAGGTGGTGGTACAACTGACTATGCAGTAGAGATTTTCTACGAGGCTATCCGTAGCGGCAAGTACACCTGCGCCGTGCCAGGCGATGTGTATATGGATATGATATATATGCCTGATGCTCTGCGTGCTATTGTAGAGCTTATGGAGGCAGACCCTGCAAAGCTCGTTCACCGCAACTCCTTCAATGTCGCATCAATGAGCTTTACCCCAGAAATCATCGCTGCCGAGATTAAAAAACATATCCCAGAGTTTACTATGGACTACGATATCGACCCTGTCAAAGACCAAATCTCTCGCAGCTGGCCTAACTACCTTGACGACAGCTGCGCTCGCGAAGAGTGGGGTTGGAAACCAAAGTGGGATTTGGAACTCACTGTGGCAGATATGCTGGAGGCAATCAGATACAAACTCTCACATTAGGCTTAGACGCCGCGATAGGAGATTGCCTTCTCCTATCGCGGCAGCCTAACTACTTTTCGCTTCTCAACCACTTTTTTTGACGAAAAGTTTGCAGAATCAGATTTTATCTCTATCTTTGCAACCGCTTAAAGCACAAAATGCTGTTGTAGCTCAGTGGTAGAGCACTTCCTTGGTAAGGAAGAGGTCACGAGTTCAAGCCTCGTCAACAGCTCTAAATGACAAGAGCCATCCAAAATGGTGGCTCTTATTGTTTTTGGAATATAAAGCGTAGAACTCGTGACCTCTAAGCCATGGCTCACTGTAAAATTCCGGTGGGGATGTAAAAAAGTTATGCAAAAATAGTTTTC
>CAZIPR010000060.1:0-10481 GCA_964541245.1 uncultured Alistipes sp. | reverse complement strand
TCTCAATAAATATCACATCAAACCCCGCAGCCTCACAGAGAACGATTGTCTCGCGGGTCTTACGAGCTACGCCACCCAAAGAGCCCGCAGATGGGGAAGGGCGCACAAAGACATCGGGGTTGTTGCAGATGCTCTCCATACGGGTCTTATCGCCCAAAATAGAGCCACCACTGCGCTCGGAACTTGGGTCGATTGCAAGCACTGCAAGACGATGGTGCATAGAGGTTACCATATTGCCCACAGCCTCAATAAAGGTCGATTTTCCCGCGCCAGGAACGCCTGTGATGCCTATACGCACCGACTTTCCTGCGTATGGTAGGCAACGCTCTATAATCTGCTGAGCCTGAGCATAGTTGTCGGGATTGTTGCTCTCAATAAGTGTGATAGCCTGTGAGAGGATGGTTATGTTTTGATTCAAGATACCCTCTACATACTCCTCTGTTGTAAGTTTGCGCTTGCGCTTGCGAACAAAGTATGGATTTACTATCGGTTGGTCTTCAACGCCTGTAGTTACAGCAAGTGCGCTGTCGTGGTGGGTATAAAGATACTCTTTTTCGTAATGGTCTATTTTTGTGAACTCCATTTTGATATAGTGTTTTCGATTGTCTGCTTATCTACCCTCTGAGGATTGCCAAACCATACAGCCTTGCGGTCAGAGTTTAGCAAAACCCCAAATGGGGCATATTCAATGTTGTAGAGATTGAAGACATCAAACGCCTCAAAGACTACATTGTCAGATTGCATGGCTATATGCTGCAACCACTCGTCGGCATTGACAAGTCTCTCCTTTGTAAATAGCACAACTTTGACTTTAGACATATACTTGAACATATCTAAGATTTTCATCGTCGTTCCGATGCACGATGCACTGACAGAGTGGATAAAACCCATATACAAAAACTCTCCGTCGGCGACTTGACACTGCTCTAATTTGATTTTTGGCGCACGCTCAGCAATAACCACCTCTTGAGCGGTTAGGGTGCGGGCAAATAGTAATGCCGAAACAAATATGATGCACTTTCTTACCATAGGAGCTACGAAGATATACATTTTTTATCAAAAAAACAAGAGCTTACGAAAATAGATAATTTTTGTGCAAAAATCAGTCTCGATAATTTTTTTTACCACGAAAAAGAGTTATCTTTGCGAAGTTTATTACTAAAGTAATATTTCATAAATTTAATTATAAACACTTAAAAACACTAATCACTATGAAAGTATCTCACATTGAGCATCTTGGTATCGCTGTGAAGAGCCTTGATGAAGCAATTCCTTACTGGGAAAATGTATTGGGTCTAAAATGTTACAAGATTGAGGAGGTAGCAGACCAGAAAGTTCGCACCGCTTTCTTCATGCTTGGTCAGACCAAGATTGAGCTCTTGGAGCCAACTTGCGAGGAGTCAACCATTGCAAAGTTTATCGAGAACAAGGGTATCGGTATCCACCACATGGCTCTTGCTGTTGAGAACATTGAGGAGCAGCTTGCTGACGCATCAGAGAAAGGTCTTCGTCTTATCGACGCCACTCCACGCAAGGGCGCAGACGATATGACTATCGCCTTCCTTCATCCAAAGTCAACACAGGGTATCCTTACAGAGTTGTGTGAAAAGAAATAATTTTTAATTCATAAAAATATTATGAGCGAAATTCAGAACAAAATCAACAAACTCATCGAGAATCGTGAAACAGCTCGTATGGGTGGTGGCGAGAAGGCAATTGAGAAGCAGCACGAGAAAGGCAAGTACACTGCTCGTGAGCGTATCCAGATGTTGCTTGACGAGGGTAGCTTTGAGGAGTTTGACATGTTTGTCACTCACCGTTGCTACGATTTCGGTATGGAGAAGAAGCATACCTTTGGCGATGGCGTTGTAACCGGTTACGGTACTATCGACGGTCGCCTTGTTTATGTGTTTGCACAGGACTTTACTGTTACTGCTGGCTCACTTTCACTTGCTCTTGCAGATAAGATTTGCAAGGTTATGGATATGGCTATGCGTAACGGCGCGCCTTGCATCGGTCTTAACGACTCAGGTGGTGCGCGTATTCAGGAGGGTGTAAACGCTCTTGCAGGTTATGCAAACATCTTCCAGCGTAATGTAATGTCATCTGGTGTAATTCCTCAGATTTCTGCTATCTTCGGTCCTTGCGCAGGTGGTGCAGTATATTCTCCAGCTCTGACAGACTTTATCATCATGAAGAAGAACACCTCTAACATGTTCCTCACAGGTCCAAAGGTTGTTAAGACTGTTACAGGCGAGGATGTAACTCAGGAGCAGCTCGGTGGTGCAACTGTTCACGCAACCAAGTCAGGTGTTGCACAGTTTGCTGTTGATACTGAGGAGGAGGGTATTGCTCTTATCCGCAAGCTCATCTCTTACATGCCACAGAACAATATGGAGGATGCTCCACTTGCAATGTGTACAGACAGTATCGCTCGCCTTGAGGATTCACTCAACGAGATTATCCCTGATAACCCTAACCAGGCATACGATATGTATGATGTTATCAAGGCTGTTGTTGATAATGGCGACTATCTTGAGTCTGCTGCAGGTTATGCAAAGAATATCATTACTTGCTTTGCTCGTTTCAACGGTCAGAGCGTAGGTATCATTGCAAACCAGCCTAAGTTCATGGCAGGTGTACTCGATATTAACGCATCTCGCAAGGCTGCACGCTTTGTTCGTTTCTGCGACGCGTTCAATATTCCACTTGTAACCCTTGTTGATGTTCCAGGCTTCCTCCCAGGTACTACTCAGGAGTACGGTGGCGTTATTACCCACGGTGCAAAGCTGCTCTTCGCTTACTGCGAGGCTACAGTGCCAAAGGTAACAGTTACCCTTCGTAAGGCTTACGGTGGTGCATATATCGTTATGTCATCTAAGCACATCCGCGGCGATATTAACTATGCTTGGCCTTCAGCAGAGATTGCAGTTATGGGTGCAAGCGGTGCTGTTGAGGTACTCTACGCTAAGCAGCTTGCTGCATTTACTGACGCTGAGGAGAAGGCTAAGTTTGTTGCAGAGAAGGAGCAGGAGTACAAGGATTTGTTCTCAAATCCATACAACGCAGCTCGCTACGGCTATATCGACGATGTAATCGAGCCACGCAACACTCGTTTCCGCATCATCCGTGCATTGCAGTCGCTTGCAACTAAGCGTTTGCAGAATCCAGCAAAGAAACACTCTAATATTCCATTGTAAACCGTTTGAATTATGGATAAATTTGCAAATGTAGGCTGGTCCGAGATGCTGCTTATGGCACTTATCGGCTTTGTCTTGGTCTTTGTTGTTCTTGTCCTTCTTATCTATATTATGAAGGGTATGGGTTGGTTCTTTGCCCGTGAGCATAAGGCTAAGGTTGCCGCTTCAGCTGCCACACCGCACGCTCACGACCACGCAATAAGCGACCAGGAGCTTGCTGCGGCAATTATTACCGCACTGAAGCTCTACAAGAGCGCACTGCACGACCAGGAGTCGGAGATGCTTACCATCAACCGCATCACTCGTGCATATTCGCCTTGGAACTCTAAAATTCACGGACTGACTCAGGTACCTGAGAAAAAATAATTTGTAACAATATGAAAAAGTATTCTTTGAAAATCAACGGCAATCAGTACGAAGTAAAGATTGACGATATTAACGAGGCATCAACACTTGCTCATGTTACCGTAAATGGTACAAAGTACGATGTTGAGATTCAGGGTGGCAAGGCTGCTGCTGTAAAGAAGCCTCAGATTGCATCTGCTCCAGAGGCAACAGGTCTTTCAGTAACTCCAAAGACTCCTATCGCAACTAAGCCTGCAGCAGTTCCTGCAGCAACAGGAGCTAAGGTAACCTGCCCACTGCCAGGTACAGTTATCGCTATCAAGGTTAAGGAGGGCGATACTGTTGCAGCTGGTCAGACTCTGGTAGTGCTTGAGGCAATGAAGATGGAGAACAATATCGACGCTGAGCGCGGTGGTGTTGTCAAGCAGATTCTTGTTTCAGCAGGTGCTACTGTTATGGAGGGTGATGTTCTAATCGTAATAGAGTAGTGCTATGACAGCTTTACTACAGTCAAATAATTTCATCCTTGATAGTCTCGTTAAATTTGTCGAGACTTCGGGCTTTATGGCATTTTTTGATGACGGCGGCTGGAAGTTTATCATTATGCTTGCTATCGCTTGTCTTCTGCTCTATCTTGCCATTAAGAAGGAGTTTGAGCCTCTGCTTCTGCTTCCTATTGCGTTTGGTATGCTTCTTACCAACCTTCCAGGTGCAGGTATGTTCCACTCCGAGTTCTTTGCAGGCGGTCATGTAGATTGGGCTCAGTTCGCTGCTGGAAAAGCTGGTCTGCTTGATGTGCTATACCTTGGTGTTAAGTTGGGAGTCTATCCATGTCTTATCTTTGTGGGCGTGGGTGCGATGACTGACTTCGGTCCACTGATTGCAAACCCTAAGAGCTTCCTGCTCGGTGCAGCTGCTCAGCTTGGTATCTTTGCTACCTTTATCGGTGCTTATGCTCTTGGCTTTGAGCCTAACCAGTGCGGTAGTATCGGTATTATCGGTGGTGCTGATGGTCCTACATCAATCTTCCTCACTGCTCGCCTTGCTCCAGAGCTACTTGGTCCTATTGCTATTGCTGCTTACTCTTATATGGCTCTCGTGCCAGTTATCCAGCCGCCAATTATGCGTGCGCTGACAACTGATAAGGAGCGTAGAATAAAGATGTCGCAGCTTCGTCAGGTATCTAAGACCGAGAAGATTCTCTTCCCTATTATCATCACCATCATCATCTCACTCTTCTTGCCAGATGCAGCTCCACTTGTAGGCTGCCTTATGCTTGGTAACCTTATGAAGGAGTGTGGCGTTGTTGACCGTCTCTCAAAGACTGTTCAGAACGAACTGATGAACATCGTGGTTATCTTCCTTGGTATCTCAGTAGGTGCTACTGCTACAGCAGAGTCTTTCCTTAATGCACAGACCCTCTTTATCCTTGCTTTGGGTATTATCGCCTTTAGCTTTGGTACTGCTGGTGGTGTGTTGCTTGCTAAGGTTATGAATCTCTTTGCTAAGGAGGGTAAGAAGATTAACCCACTTATCGGTTCAGCTGGTGTATCTGCTGTACCTATGGCAGCTCGTGTATCTCAGACTGTTGGTCAGGAGTATGACAAGTCAAACTTCCTTTTGATGCACGCTATGGGTCCAAATGTGGCAGGTGTTGTAGGCTCAGCAGTTGCTGCAGGTATCCTGCTCGCTTTCTTGGGATAGTCTAAGATAAACTATATAGAAAAGTTCGCTGAAAAAAATCGGCGAACTTTTTTTTAATCCCTACCTATATTATATATAAAGCTGTTGATTTTTTTACTACCTTTGCGCAAAATAAAACAAACAATATATGCAGAAATCAATGACAGGCTTCGGTAAGGCTGAAGTCAAGGTGGGAGATAAGAAATTTGTTGCTGAGTGTCGCTCGCTCAACTCCAAGCAGTTAGACCTCTCTGTAAAGCTGCCTTTTGCTTTTCGTGCAGCCGAGGCTGAGGTGCGCAGTGTAGTCTCTAAGTCTCTTGTTAGGGGCAAAGTTGATGTGCTTGTCACTTACCAGAGTGAGGCTGTTGAGACCCAGGGCGAGATTAACCGCGAGATTTTCAAGGCATATCTTACTCAGGTAACCTCTGCGCTCAGTTACTCAGGCATTGATGCCGCCTATGATGCCATTGTGCCAGCAGTGCTGCGTATGCCAAATGTCCTCTCGGCAGAGAGCGTTGAGGCTACAGACGAGGAGATTGCAGCCATCGTCTCAGCCGTAGAACTTGCAGCTCAGAGACTTGATGCCTTTAGAGTTCAGGAGGGCGAGATTCTTATTGCCGACCTGCTTGACCGTGTGGGCAAAATTGAGGCTTTCCGCGATGCTATAACCCCATTTGAGACCGCCCGCACTGAGGCTGTGCGTAACCGCATCCGTGAGGGCATTGCAAAACTCTGTGTTGAGGTTGATGAAAACCGTCTTGAACAGGAGATGATTTTCTACATCGAGAAGCTCGATATTACCGAGGAGAAGGTACGCCTTGCAAACCACTGCAAATACTTCAGAGAGGTTGCAGCCACAGAGCCTATGGCGGGTCGTAAACTCGGCTTTATTGCCCAGGAGATGGGTCGTGAAATCAACACCACAGGCTCCAAAGCCAATAACCACGATATTCAGGTTTTGGTCGTAAAGATGAAAGACGAGTTGGAAAAGATAAAAGAACAGGTACTTAACCTATTGTAGGTTTTGTTGTGATAGCGGAAGTAAATACTCCGCTATCACATATTGTTTCTTGAAAGCTCTCTACTAATACAGTTTTTGGTTGTTATGGAAAAAGTCATCATATTCTCAGCTCCGAGCGGGTCGGGCAAGACAACTATAGTACATGAGTTGTTGAAAAAATATCCGCAGTTTGAGTTCTCTGTATCTGCAACTTCGCGCGCTCCAAGGGGCGAGGAGAGGGATGGGGTGGACTACTACTTCCTTACAGAGGAGGAGTTTCTGCGCCGCATTGATTTAGGTGCTTTTGTGGAGTGGGAGACTGTCTATGCAGGCACTTTCTATGGCACGCTGCACAGCGAGGTAAAGCGTATTTGGGGCAAGGGCAACATTATCATCTTTGATGTAGATGTTGTTGGCGGAATCAACCTTAAGCAGATTTTTGGCGAGAAGGCTTGCTCAATTTTCATCATGCCGCCATCTGTTGAGGAGCTTGAACGCCGCCTTATAGGCAGAGGCACAGATGCTCCAGAGGTTATTGCCAAGCGTGTTGCCAAGGCAGCAACTGAGATTGAGCGTGCGCCAGAGTTTGACCATATTGTGGTCAACGATGTTCTTAGCGACGCTATTGAGGCTACAGTGCAGATTATAGATAAGTTTATAGCCGAGTAATGAAAAAAGTTCTTCTCTATTTCGGCTCTTTCAACCCTGTGCATCTGGGTCATATAGCCCTTGCTGAGTATGCTATCGAAAAGGGTGTTGCCGAGCAGGTTATCCTTATAGTCTCGCCGCAAAATCCGCATAAAGAGTCAGCAGAACTTGCTCCAGAGTTCTCCCGCTACCAGATGTGTAGCGCCGCCTGTGAGTCTTCGCGCTACCCTGAGAGTATTTTGGTCTCGGCTGTAGAGTTTACCCTGCCGCGCCCATCATATACAGTTGATACGCTGCGTTACTTAAGCGAGAACTTCGGCGATACAATGTCCTTCTCTATCCTTATGGGAGCCGATAATATTGAGAGGTTTGACCGTTGGAAAGAGTATCAGACAATACTTGACAACTACCCGATATATGTCTATCCTCGTGAGGGTTACAGCGTGGATAAGTTTGCAGACCGTGTAACACTGCTTGCAGATGCGCCACTGTTTAATATCTCTGCCACAGAGATTCGCGATGCCGTAGCTTGCCGCCAGAGTATAGAGGGCATGGTGCCAGCAGCCGTGGCAGCATATATTAGGGACAATAACTTGTGGTCTGCTGCGTTATATATCGCCGCGCTGAGCTCAAAACTTGAAGAGCAACCAGAGTGCGTTGAGGCTCTTTTGGAGCGTGGAACATGGTATTTCCGCAGTAAGGAGTACGCCAAAGCCCGTGCAGACTTTATGCAGGCACTTAGCCTTGATAAGTCAAATAGCGAGGCAAAACAGATTTTGGATTTAATAGACGAACTGACAAATGAATAGACTAAAAATAGCACTTTTAGCGGGCGGTAACTCCTCCGAGAGAGAGATTGCTCTGAATAGTGCAGCACAGATTGCAGCGAGCTTAGATAGCACAAAGTACGATGTAAAGGTTATTGACCTCCACCATCGCAATATGACCTATACAGCTGCCGACGGCTCAAAGTGGGAGGTTGACAAAAACGACTTTTCTCTTACCGTGGCAGGGGAGCGCACAGAGTTTGAGTACGCGCTGATTATCATCCACGGTACACCAGGCGAGGATGGCAAACTTCAGGGCTACCTTGATATGATGGGCATACCTTACTCCTCTTGCTCTCAGGTATCCTCTGTTATAACCTTTGACAAAATCTCAACAAAGCGTGCTGTTGCCTCTTGTAGTATCAATTTGGCGCGTGAGATTCTACTTAGCCGTGGGGATAGCATTGACAGCAGTGCAATAGTTGAAAAACTCGGTTTGCCACTCTTTGTAAAGCCTAATGCCAGCGGTAGTAGCTTCGGCGTAACCAAAGTTACAGCTCCAGAGCAGATTGCAGCGGCTGTAGAGAGTGCTTTTGCCGAGAGTGAGCAGGTGCTTATTGAGGAGTGCATCACAGGTCGAGAGTTTGGCTGTGGCGTTGTGGTTACTGCTGACCGCCAGATACTGTTGCCTATTACAGAGATTGTCTCTAAGCGTGATTTCTTTGACTACGAGGCAAAATACACCGAGGGGTTGAGTGACGAGATAACCCCTGCACCAATTAGCGAGGAGATAGAGAAAAAACTCAACCGTATGACCCTTGAGGCATACCGCGCTTGCCGTTGTAGTGGCATTGTCCGCATAGATTTTATCGTTACAGAGGCTGGCGAGCCATATCTTATTGAGATAAACTCTATCCCAGGCATGAGTAGCGGCAGTATTGTCCCTAAACAGGTCCGCGCCGCAGGCATGACCTTGGGCGAGTTGTACGATATTGTAATTGAAGACTCACTGAAAAGATGATAGAGATAGATGGCAAAATTGTAAGCACAGATATTCTTACAGAGTATTTTGCGTGCGATATTTCTGCATGCAAAGGTCAGTGTTGCATAGATGGCGATGCTGGCGCACCACTTGATATTGAGGAGGTGGATATTTTGGAAGAGGAGTACGAAAACTACAAACCATATATGACTCCAGAGGGTATTGAATCTGTTGAGTCTCAGGGATTTATGGTTGTTGACTTTGAGGGCGACTACACCACACCACTTGTCGCAGGTAGCCAGTGCGCCTACTCTTTTGTAAATGAGCAGGGCATAACCCTCTGTGCTATTGAGGCGGCTTATAGGGCGGGCAAATGCTCCTTCAAAAAGCCAATCTCCTGCCACCTCTACCCAATTCGCGTTGTGGAGTTCTCAAATGGTAGCCTTGGGCTTAACTACCACCGTTGGGGCATCTGCTCATCGGCTTGTAGTTGTGGTAAAAAGCTCGAATTGCCAGTTTATAAATCGCTCAAAGAGCCTATTATCCGTCGCTTTGGCGAGGAGTTTTACACAGCTCTTGAGTGCGCAGAAGATTTGTTGAAACAATCAAATAAATAATGAAAAAAATAACTTTAATACTTGCAGCCATTGCTGTAACCCTTAATTTGAACGCACAGGAGACTGTAGCCGATAGCACTGCTGTTGTCAAG
Organism: uncultured Alistipes sp.; assembly: GCA_964541245.1. Taxonomy (GTDB): domain Bacteria; phylum Bacteroidota; class Bacteroidia; order Bacteroidales; family Rikenellaceae; genus Alistipes. Next base: position 1,147 of record CAZIPR010000060.1, on the reverse strand, counting down.
ACCTCTGTATCTGCTATTGAGCCGCTTAAGTCGGCTATAGTTGTTGATACTCTGGCAACAGAGAATCCAGAGCTGTCTATCATCCTCTTTAATGACAACACCTGGCGTTATGTTCGCAACCAGACCTTTGAGGTGGACTCAACGCTGTTTGGCAAGTATTGGGATACCAAAAATATCTCTGCCTACCGTGGTGTAAAGCTCGATTCGCTGCCATCTACCGTTGCCATTAACCTTACAGACTCGTTGCGCCAATACCGCTATCCAATCATCGGCAGAATAACCTCTCACTACGGTATGCGCCGCCGCAGAGCACATAATGGAATTGATATTGCCCTTAAGGTTGGCGATACTATTTGCGCCGCTTTTGACGGTCGTGTTCGCTTCTCAAAGGCTACCGATACAGGCTATGGAACGCTGGTTGTTATCCGCCACGATAACGGACTTGAGACCTACCATGGACACCTCTCTGCACGCCTTGTAGAGGAGGGAGATAGGGTAGTGGCAGGTCAGCCTATTGCCTTGGGTGGCAACTCTGGTCGTAGTACAGGACCGCACCTCCATTTTGAGACTCGCTACTATGGTCAATCTTTTGACCCTGAGCGACTTATAAACTTTAAGACAGGAGAGCTGCGCCGCGACGAGTTCCTCCTTAAAAAGGGCTATTTTAGCATCTACTCTAAGTATGAGCAGGACTTTAACGCCGAGAGCGAACTCTACGCTGCCGATAAAGCCGAAAATGCACTCTCCGCAGAGAAACGCTATTACAAAGTCCGCAGTGGCGACAACCTCGGTCTTATCGCCCGCCGCCACCACACCACCGTTTCAGCACTCTGTCGTCTGAACGGAATTAAGTCAACATCGATTTTGCGGATAGGTAAGGTCCTCCGCGTAAAATGATTTTAGCGTGATAGCGTGCCACCTACGGCACATCCCTTAAATTCCATCAGCAGCTGTACCTTTTAGGTACTATCTGCCGATGGAATTTTTCACGATGCACCGTATCTGGCGCACTCTGACGCTAAAATGCGGTACTCTAATCTTGGTGCGCGTTTTTAGAGGATTTAGGGAGTTTAGTGAGGTTAAGGAGCGCGCCTAAAGTTCAAGGGATTCGATATCCCGCAGAACTTTTTTGTTCCGCTCCCTAAGT
>CAZIPR010000059.1:0-10802 GCA_964541245.1 uncultured Alistipes sp. | reverse complement strand
GAAGAGAGTTTACCCCCCCCTATGTAAAATACTGATTATCAATGATTTATAAAATCGTTGCGCTATATTTAGCGCAGTTATATATGCAAAATTAGTGAATTTTTGTCAATTTGCAAACACTTTCACTAAAATATGTAACATCGCCATCGCGACACTACAAAATTAGAAAGATTTTCTGAAACGAACAAACACCCTATAGAACATTGTTTATCAGTAACACAAAAAAATTGCCAAGACAACCTACGCTGCAAGAGAATTTTTACAATGTGTAAGACATATATATAAATACGCACCACAAATAGTCTGCTTGTTGGGCGTGGGATTTTGATTTGAAAAAAAAATGTCGTACCTTCGTGTGTGTGATACAACTTAAGAATTTGGTTGAGACGCTTTGAGGGTTAAAAAAGAGCTTCAAAGTGGTCAAAATAGAATTTACCAGAGAACAGAAAAATTGATTGCTAATTTATATAACATACCTAAAACAGATAAACTATGGGAAATTTAACCTTCACAATGATTAAACCTGACGCTGTTCGTGCTGGTAATCATGCTGCTATCCTTAAGCATCTTGTAGATGCAGGTTTTAGAATCGTGGCTCTGCGTATGTGGTGCATGTCTCGCAACGATGCAAAGCGTTTCTACGCTGTGCATACAGGTAAACCGTTCTTTGATGGTCTTGTTGACTTTATGACCTCAGGTCCGATTGTTGCAGCCGTGCTTGAGAAGGAGAATGCTGTTGCCGAGTTGCGCAAAACCGTTGGTGCAACCAACCCAGAGGCAGCCGAGGCAGGCACTGTCCGCGCTCTCTATGGCACTAATGTACAGCAGAACGCCATCCACGCATCAGACAGCGACGAGAACGCTAAGATTGAGTGGCAGCTCCACTTCAAGGATAGCGATATTATGCTGTAGTTGCGGTCTTGGCATAGCCAAAATAGTCAAATTGGCAAAAAAGATGTTCAATTTGGATATAACGCACAATTTTTAACCCAAGCAACCGTTATTGGTATGAAGATTGCACTTCAAAACAACAGCTGCGGTGAAGACTGCAAGCCGCAGTGAGGTTTCTTCATTTATTTAAGTTTGGGTTAGTAGTTTAGGAGGGAAACCTCCGAAGTAGGCGATAGTCGGGAGACTCTCGCCTATTTTTTTGTTTCCCTTCTAAACTCCTTTCAACCTGTAGCGGTGCTTCGCGGATGTTATTTATTAGGGAAACCTCCGAAGAACTTTATTGTCGCGCAAAGCTATTAAGGGCTGCGCCCTTAATGGCATAGAATGACAGCGCGCGATTTTAGTAGAGTCTTTAGTGACTCAAGAGTCTCTAGTGACACTAAGGTCTGCGCGTAAAGGATAGCGGCTATTAGAGGTAGTTAGTGGAGATTAGAGGAAATTAGCGTTGCGCGTAAAAACCGATACTCTGTAAAACGACACAAACTAAGTTTCGCTGTACTCGGATTTAGGAAAACTATCGAAGATAGTACGAAAGAGAAGAGAGCGGTCGTTCAAGCTTGCATGAAAACAATTGCTCTCTTATATTTCGTAATAGCTGCAAGCTATCCTAAATCCGCAACGAAATAGAGAAACGAAGTTTCTCAGAAAGTCTTTTAAGCCATCTTCGATGTCTTTTCCTCCTCGCAGTTCGGCATAGTCTGCAAGCAGCCTCTGCCCTCACGAGCAGCGTCGGTTGGGTCACTTTTCTTCAGAAAAGGGACGGTACTTAGGCGGTACTTAAACCGGGTCAATGGACATCTCTAAAGAGTCAATTGGGTTGAGGTTGGGGGTAGTGGTAGGCTCGCAGGTCTGCCTTTGGGGGAGTAGCGAGCGGGTGTTTTTTCTATCTATGGTGGCGAAAGCAACGGCTGTCACGGCGGATAGGAGGAGCAGTATATAGATACTCTTTTTAATCATTTTCGAGGGTGTTTATAGCGGTTTGTAGTGTGGAGTCTATTGGGCGGATAAAGTAGTAGAAGGCGTTGCTGTCAAACTCAGAGTTGCGGGCGATATATGCGCGCAGCTGAGCCTCCATAATCTTGCGGGAGATAGAAATCTCTTTCCAATTAGGTTTCACGCCATTTTTAGCGGCATATTTCACAAAGTTATTAAACATATCTCCGTCCCCTGCGAACATCGCCTCAAGCTCTGCAAGGCTCTTTGCGCTATTGAGCTGCTTGCGGTGTGCGTCCGCGTAGTTGATAGTGTAGCGGTAGAGAATATTTCTGCCCGATACCTCAAGGTAGTATCGGCTCATATTGGTAGTGTCTAATGGGATGAATATATCTGGCATAATGCCACCACCGCCATAGACAACCTTGCCTTTTGGCGTGGTAAACTTCAGCGAGTCGGCAAACTTTATTGAGTCGGCAGAGAAGAACTCGTTGTGCTTGTAGCGGTTTACAATATCCATATTATACTGTTCCTCGTCGCCTGCGGTGTATGGTTTCTGTATAGAGCGACCTGTCGGAGTGAAATACTTTGCCACGGTGAGCCTCAGTGCCGAGCCATCCTCAAAAGGGGTCTGTGACTGCACAAGACCTTTGCCGAAGGAGCGACGACCGATGATAGTTCCGCGGTCGTTATCCTGCAATGCACCTGCAAGAATCTCGCTTGACGAGGCACTGCTCTCGTCTATCAGCACAGCAATCTCTAAATCTGTTGCACTGCCGTTGCCGTCACTAAATTGGCGCAGTCGGCTCTTGTTCCTATCCTCGGTATAGACGATAAGTTTGCCGCGCTCAAGGAACTCGTTGGCTATAAGTATTGCTTGGTCAAGGAAACCGCCAGAGTTGCCTCTAAGGTCAAGAATAAGCTCCTTCATACCCTGCTTGCGCAGTGTGTCAACAGCCATCTTTACCTCGCGGTGCGAAGTCTTTGCAAATTGTGATAGACGGATAAAACCAATTCTGTCAGTAAGCATCACTGTTGCCTCCACGCTGTTTAGCGGAATAGCATCGCGGGTAACCTCGACAACCACAGAGTCTGCAACGCTCCTTCGCTCAAGTGTCAACTTGACTTTTGAGCCACGAGGACCTCTGAGACGCTTCATAACCTCGCGCTGAGCCATCTTCTGACCAGCGATAATGGTGTCGTTGACCTTGATAATGCGGTCGCCAGCAATAATGCCCGCCTTTTGGCTCGGACCAGATGGGATAACATTGAGGACAATGACCGTATCGGTAGCCATGTTAAAGACTATGCCTATACCGTCAAACTCGCCCTGCAACGGCTCTTCAACCTCCTTAAACTCGCGCGCAGGGATGTATGCTGAGTGAGGGTCGAGCTTGGCAAGGATTGCGGGTATTGCCAGCTCGGCAATAGAGTCGGCAGAAAGCGGCTCAATATAGTCGTGTTCGATGTACGAGACGACCTTTGATAGTTTATTGTTCATCCTTGAGCCGACAAGGATATTTATCTGCCCATCTGTAAGCTGCCTACCGTGCCTTTGCCCGAATATCCAACCAAAGAGGAATACCGAGGCTATGACAAGGATAGGTAGGGCGTATCTCTGCAAAAATTTCATTAACCTAACCTAATAACTATTTACTCTTGAAGGTGTAGCTCAAGCCGACGCCGAGTACAATCTGGGTCTGGAGCGATTTGCACTGCGCCTTGTTGTAGTACATCTGGAAGTAGAACTGTGTAGAGAAGTATTTTGTAGCCTTAATATCTACAGTATGCTCCCAGCGCACATTTGGTGCAATATGCTCAAAATCAAGCTCTTTGTTTTTGCCTGTCTGCTGGCTGATTTCGTTAATCCAGCCATAGAAAGAGTAGAAAGTTGTGCGGTAGCGGAACATATTGTTCTTACCAAACGACTTGTCACACTCCACCTGAACAGACGAGCCACCCTCGTAGCGAGAATTGCCGTTTGCAATAGTCAGACCATAAACATAAGGGGTATTCTGCTGCTCTGGGGTAAGAGCCTGTGTGCCGTCTATATACTCCTGACGGTTAAAACCGAACTTGTCAAAGAAGTATTGATTCATAACAGCCTGGCTGGTTACATAGGTGGCACTCAGAGAGATAGGCGACATGTTGACCTTGATTGGAATCTTCGGCTTAGGGCATACATAGGTAACACCAAGAGATACATTGAGGTATGCAGGCGAGAAGAAACGGCTGATACGCTTGTTGCTGCCATTTACGCCATTTGCAAACTGTGAACGCAGTGAAGCAATAGCTCCAATGTTCCACTGGTCGGTCATCTTGTATGCAGGAGCAGTGGAGATAAACCACTCATCCTGGCTCTTTGTCCACTCCTTAGCCTTACTTGTAGCACCAATCTTGCCTGTTATCTTGTTGTCAAGATTAAATACGCCTTTCTTGTAGTTGTGTGTAAAGAGGAAGTTGGCGATGGCTGTAATAGAGTTTGTTGTTCCGTTTACATTTTGCCACTTGCTGTTAAAGTTGCTCAGCGAACCTGTGATTCCTGCGTTAAACTCTATCTTGTTGCGCTCTCTGCGGATAGCAGCACGCTCAGCCTTGCGCTGGAAAGAGCTTGTGTGGTAGTCGGTCTTTACCTCCTCGGTCTTTACGCGGTCCTCAAAGGTCGCCTCCTTTTTAGGCGTTGCGCCGATAACTGAAATCTGCGCCGAAGCAGTTGATATAGCCAATAGAGAGGCTGTGATAAAGATGGTGTAGAACTTTTTCATACGGTTTCTCAATTTATAGCGCAAAGTTAATAAAAATTTGCTATATTTGTCAAGTAATATAAATAGCTTCTAATAAATAAATAGTAGCATGAAATATTTTGGAGCGCATGTTAGCGCATCGGGTGGTGTTGAAAACGCCCCAAGAAATGCAAAAGCCATCGGCGCAACAGCTTTTGCCCTCTTTACAAAGAATCAGCGTCAGTGGCTCGCACCAACCCTTACTGCCGAGCAGTGTGAGCGATTTAAGGAGGCGTGTGCGGAGTGCGGATACGCCCCACATCAGATTCTGCCACACGATAGCTACCTTATAAACCTCGGTCATCCAGAGGCTGAGGGTCTTGATAAGTCCAGAGAGTCGTTTTTTGAGGAGATGGCGCGCTGCCAGGCTTTGGGTCTTGACCGCCTGAACTTCCACCCAGGTAGCCACCTGAATAAGATTACATCGCTTATGAGCCTTAATCGTATTGCCGATAGTATCAATATGGCTCTTGAGCGCACACAGGGCGTTACGGCTGTTATCGAAAACACCGCAGGACAGGGCTCAAACCTCGGTTTTGCTTGGGAACACCTTGCGCATATTATTGAGAGGGTGGAGGATAAGTCAAGGGTCGGATATTGCATAGATACCTGCCATAGCTTCGCCGCAGGCTACGATTTGAGCAGTGCAGAGTCGTGCGCAAAGGTCTTTGCAGAGCTTGACTCAATTGTCAGCCTAAAATACCTGCGCGGCATGCACCTTAACGATGCCCTTAAACCTCGTGGTAGCCGCGTTGACCGCCACGCCTCTTTGGGCGAGGGTACAATCGGCTGGGAGTGCTTCAAGTTTATCGCCACCTCGCCACTCTTTGATAATATCCCGCTTATCCTTGAAACCCCCGACGAGAGCCGCTGGGCAGAGGAGATTAGTAAACTCAAGCAACTTGCTAATCAATAATGCTATGAAAAGGGTTACTATACTGCTTATTGCCACTTTCGTAGCACTCTATAGTGTTTCTGCTCAGAGAACCCACATGAGCCGTTCTAAATTTACAAAATGGTGCGCTGAAGAGCTAAGTAGTGATAGTTTTAACGAACTGCCGTATCGCTTTGCGCGATTTGGCAAGGGAGGGCAAGCCGCTCCAGCTTTAGTCGTCTGGTTTCATGGGGGACATAGCTCTGGAACTGATAATAAAAAGCATATTGGCACCTATACAGATGCTGTAAGTAAAATTGCCTACTACCTGCAAATAACAGGGTCTGGGGCGATATTTGCTGCCCCGCATTGCTCGGAGCAGATGCGCGCTAACCCTGATTATGCGGTTAGTACGCTTTGTGGTTGGATAGACCATTTGGTTGCAAAAGAGGGGATAGATAGAGACAAAATATACCTTATCGGTGCGTCATTTGGAGGTATGCTCGTCTCAAAAATAGCCTCAGCTCGACCCGATATCCCCGCTGCTATAGAGATTATAGCCTCTACCCCTCATATCCAAAATGCCACTAAAGATGATTTTGCTATATGTTGTGTTGCTTCAGACGAGGGACGACCACGCAAATTGGAGCGCACGGAGCTGCGCATCTATCAACTCAAAGAGCAGGGCTTCGATGTCCGCTTTATTGTAAATCTCGGTCTCTCCCACCAAGAAGTCTGCCATACCGGAATAGATAGAAATACCCTTGATTGGCTTTTCTCTCACTAACTCCCGCCGCGTGCTTGCTAACAATGCTATCCGTAGCTGCATTTAGTATGTGAGTTTAGAAAGCGCGGTTGAATAGCAGAAAATGACAGAGAATAACAACGGGCTGCGCCCTTAATGGCATATAATGACAGCGCGCAAAAGATAGCGGCTGTTAGAGGAAATTAGGGGTAATTAGTGTTGCGCGCTAACCGTACAAACTAAGTTTAGCTGTTTTCGGATTTAGGGACTACCAACGGAGTTGGTGCGATGAAAAATAGAGTCCTTCACTCAAGCTCGCTTGAAAGTGAAAAGGACTCTATTTTTTAGCGTAATAGCCTTTAGGCTATCCTAAATCCGCAACGCACAAGAGAAACGAAGTTTCTCAGAAAGTCTTTTAAGCCATCTTCGATGTCTTTTCCTCCTCGCAGTTCGGCATAGTCTGCAAGCAGCCTCTGCCCTCACGAGCAGCGTCGGTTGGTGCAGCTTTTTTCAAAAAGCTGCGGTACTCAGCGGGTACTTAAATCTCTTTGCGGAGGCGGGCGACAGGGATGCCGAGCATCTCGCGGTATTTTGCCACGGTGCGGCGGGCGATGCAGTATCCTTTGTCGTTGAGGATATTCATCAGTTGTTCGTCGGTGAGTGGGTGGCGTTTATTCTCGTTTTCGATACACTTTTCAAGCAGATTCTTGATTTCGTAGCTTGAGACCTCCTCGCCGGAGACTGTTTGCATAGCCTCTGAGAAGAGGGACTTGAGTTGGATTATCCCAAACGAAGTCTGCACATATTTACTATTTGCCACGCGTGATATTGTCGATACATCGAGCCCTGTGCGGTCTGCTATATCCTTAAGAATCATCGGTTTAAGACGGCTGCGGTCGCCATCTTTGAAATACTCCTGTTGGTAGTCAAGAATTGTCTGCATAGTTCGCATAAGGGTATCATGTCGCTGTTTTATTGCCGACATAAACCACTTTGCCGCGTCTATTTTGCTCTTGACAAACTGCACAGCCTCTTTATCCTGCTCGCTTAGCCTATCATCGCTCTTGCCTTTCAGTTCGCGGATAACATCAAGGTAGTGGCGGTTGATTTTTAGGTCGGGGATGTTGTATGAGTTGAGCGAGAGGTCAAACCTGCCGTCTCTGTATTCAAGGATAAAGTCGGGGATGATATATGGCGCACCGTCAATATCCTCAGAGAATAGGTTGCCAGGCTTTGGCGAGAGGCGTTGAATCTCTTGTACGGCACTGCGGAATAGTTCCTCGGTAACGCCAAGGCGTGCAATCATCCTCTCGTAGTGCTTTTTCACAAACTCGTCGAAGTGGCAGTCAAGAATCTTGTATGCCAACGCTTTTGCCTCAGTATCAAGACTTTGGCTACCCATCTGGAGCAATAACGACTCGCGCAAATCGCGCGCACCAACACCCACAGGCTCAAGGTGCTGAACAATTGAGAGTAGCCTCTCTATCTCTGCCACCTCAGCCTCAATGCCAAGGGTAAAAGCTATGTCGTCCGATACGGATTGTAGGTCGCGGCGCAGGTAACCATCAGTGTCAATGCTGCCGACGATAAATACGGCGAGTTTCATCTCCCTCTCTGAGAGATTTTTGAAACCCAGCTGTTCAACGAGCGACTCTTGCAAAGAACGACCGCCCGAAATTTGGAAATTTCGAGGACGGTCGTCTTTTGAGTAGTGGTTGAGGTGGAATTTGTAGGCAGGGGTGTCGTCCTCCTTGAGATACTCATCCATAGATATCTCTTTAGGCTCTTCGCCCTCCTGCTCACTGCGGTCCTCCTCAAGGACTATATTCTGTTCTATCTCCTGTTTGATGCGCTGCTCAAGCAATGCGGCAGGCAGCTCCAGCAGCTTTATCATCTGTATCTGCTGGGGCGAAAGTTTCTGCTGCTGAAGTAGCAGTTGTCTCTGTGAAAGTGCCATAAACTAACATTTTTTCGCCTCAAACAACGGAGCGTAACTCTTTAGAACTCTGCGTTCTTAGGAGTGCGTGGGAACGGTATCACATCGCGGATATTACCCATACCTGTCACAAAGAGCAGCAGTCGCTCAAAGCCCAAGCCGAAGCCTGAGTGAGGTGCAGAGCCCCAACGACGAGTATCAAGATACCACCACATATCCTTCTCTGGAATCTGAAGCTCCTCGATTCTTGCACGAAGTTTGCCATAGTCTGCCTCGCGCTCTGAGCCGCCGATAATCTCGCCGATTTTTGGGAACAAAACATCCATTGCGCGTACAGTCTTGCCATCCTCGTTCTGCTTCATGTAGAACGCCTTAATCTCCTTTGGATAGTTGATAAGGATTACAGGACGCTTGAAATGCTCCTCTACAAGGTAACGCTCATGCTCTGACTGCAAGTCGCAACCCCAATCGCAAGGGAACTCGAACTTTTTGCCAGACTCCTTGAGGATGCGAATACCCTCAGTGTAGTCAAGGCGTACAAAGTCATGCTCAAGTACAAAATTGAGTCGCTCGATAAGCTCCTTGTCCCACATCTTGTTCATAAACTCCAAATCCTCACGGCAGTTTTCAAGAGCGTAGCGGATAAGGTACTTGAGGAAGTCCTCAGCAAGAGCCATGTTATCCTCAAGCTCATAGAAAGCCATCTCTGGCTCAATCATCCAGAACTCAGCAAGGTGGCGTGGTGTGTTTGAGTTCTCAGCGCGGAAAGTAGGACCAAAGGTGTAAATCTGACCCAAAGAGAGTGCGCCAAGCTCGCCCTCAAGCTGACCTGAAACGGTCAGACTGCAAGGCTTGCCAAAGAAGTCCTGAGTGTAGTCAATCTTGCCATCCTCGCCCTTTGGAAGGTTGTTCATATCAAGGGTTGTTACCTGGAACATAGCACCTGCACCCTCACAGTCAGAGGCTGTGATAAGTGGAGTGTGGAGGTAGTAGAAGCCCTTGTCGTTGAAATACTTATGGATAGCAAAAGCCATAGCGTGGCGGATTCTCAGCACAGCACCAAAGGTGTTTGTGCGTGGACGCAAGTATGCGATGTCTCTCAAAAACTCAAGAGAGTGACCCTTCTTCTGTAGTGGATAGCTCTCTGGGTCGGCAGTACCATAGACCTCAATTGAAGCAGCCTGCACCTCTACGCCCTGACCAGCACCAAGGCTCTCTACCAGAGTACCCTTAACGCAGATACAAGCTCCAGTGGTTACGCTCTTTAAGCTCTCCTCTGAAATCTTCTGCAAATCGACAACAATCTGTATGTTGGCAACACACGAGCCGTCGTTAAGCGCGATAAATGCTACATTTTTGTTGCCGCGCTTTGTTCTAACCCAGCCCTTTACAACAACATCGGTGTTGTAGGCTGTTGACTTGAGTAATTCGTTAATACGCATAAGTATATTGTTTTTATATTTTAGTCAGATTTAACCCACAAAGATACGCAGAGTAATTCGTAAATCAAAATCAAAGGCGCGGAATATTTATAGAACACACCGTTAATCAGCTTTTTCGGTTGGTATAGTGGCATTTGAAATAGGTTTATTGTCTAACTATTGTTGCAATTGATAAAAATTACTATATTTGCAAAGTAAGAAGTTGTTTGAATTTTATTACAGATTTAGTTAAAGTTAAGAGGTTAGTGCTTCGGGCTCTCAAATAACCATAAGATAGAATCCAAACAACTTCCTAAATACTTTATAGCATTACTGTTTATAGCGGAACCTAAAATCGCCAATAATTAAATCCGGGATATAGACAAGTAAGGCTCGTGGCTTGCACTATGTATGTGGGCTGGCGGGCTCAACTTGTTTCCTGGAGTAGGCGTTTGGCGATGCCTTGGGTTCTGACAATGTTGGGCTCGTTTTATATTATGGAGAGGAGATTTACTATTCCCGATTATACCTACTATTTAGAGCAATATCTAAAGATAAACTACCCAGATAGGGTTGGCGATATTGCATTTATCACGGAGCGTAACGCCCTGGCACAGCGCGCCTTTGTATCCTCTATGGCGATACACGATGACTATGATTTGGCAAACGAGATAGCCTTTGAGTCGCTGCTACAGGGCTTTGTCTTCTCAAAATACTACTTTATCATCAACTGCCTAACCGAGATAAACCACCGCTTTGTCCCCGATGCCCAATTCTCAAAAGAGGCATTCTCTCTGCTTAAAAAGTGCGCCCCAATATTCAGCAAGTATGATTTGGAACATATTATAGGCAAGACTGAAGAGCTTGAGAGACTTAAGTGCGAGGTAAAGGGCTTTGTTGCACTGTCGCTAATTGATTGACGGAGCGGAGAGTGCGCGCGTTTAGTAGGGTCTGCGCGCTATAATAGCAAAGAATAACAGAGAATAACAGCGGGCTTACGCCCTTAATGACATAGAATAGCAGCGCGCTTTTAGTAGGGTTGTTAGGGTTAGTAGAGTTATTAAGGTTATTAGCGTTGCGCGCAAAGGGCATAAACTATGTTTCGCTATTTTCGGATTTAGGGAACGCCATCGAAGATGGTACAAATAAAATAGTCCTC
>CAZIPR010000058.1:0-11633 GCA_964541245.1 uncultured Alistipes sp. | reverse complement strand
TGCCACAAAGATAGTATTTTTCCGATACATCCCCACCGGAATTTTACAGTGAGCCCAAACTATCTTGATACTCCTCGTATAAAGCAACAGGTCCAAGATGCCACAATTTTGTGGACTCGTCTGCCAATCGGGCATAGAACGAGGAGGTGTATAGTATCTTCATTGCCTCCACAATGCTGATACCTTTATCCTCCGACAGCATCGTCGCCAACCAACTCATTTTTGATGGCAGCAACAAATATAGGTTTTGTTGGGTAATACCTTCTTCAAAAATTTTTGACTCCATACAGCAAAGTTTTTTACTATTTCTGCAAATAACCTTCCACCTTTAATTAGAAATCATTGTGTAATTTCTACTATCCTTCACAAAGATAAGAATAAAAATCGAAAAAACATAATTTCTTACCACACTGAGTTGCATTTGAACTCTATCTGCAAAAACCACCCACGAACAAATGCTCGTGGGTGATGAAAAGTTATTTGATTTTGTATTGCAGATACTCTTTATCTTTCATCCTCTCTCCATTCTTGATGTTTCTTGGTGGTTGGAGCCCAATAATTACTACTGATTCCAAAGCACTTGCAACATCTGAAATCGTTGTTTGCAAATTTGCAGGTCTGCGAATACTTCCATCTTGCTTAATACCATCTATGCCAAACCATGAGAATTTAGTCCAATGGTCAGCTAACTTATCCTTGGTATGTTCTCGCAATCTATCTCCAATACCATTGGTAGCTAAACCAACATATATCATTTCATTTTTTGAATTGTATAGCATATAGACACCCCTCATCTTGTTAAAATCAATATATTTGTTGATTTTTCGAGGTGTTCCTAATAACACTGGATGACATTTCCATTCTACTTTTTCTCGTTCCCACATCCTGCCATATGCCTTGATGATAGTAGTATTATTTGTTTTGGTGATTTGTGCTTCAATCACTTTTTCTTCATCTCTGTCTGTTGTTTTGTTGCTATTTTGCCAATTACCATAATTAAAAGCAGGGTTTAATCTATATTTACTTTTGCTCTCTTTGATAAAAATATCCTGATGAGCATTCATTATGACATGCACTGATATGTGGGGTGTTTTGCACTCTTCTCGCAGTTTGCGAGTCATAATCTCATTAGCAATATCAACATAGTGCATTGTTCCTTTAGATGTTTTTAACACCTCAATAACTGCATCTATCCATTTCATTTCATCTGATATTTAAGGGTTAATTTTTCATTCTACTCTTTTACGCATCTAACTAATAATCCATTACAACGCAGCATTCCATTATCTTTTATAACCCTATTTCCCAGTTCCCCACCAAAAGCCATATCAGATATTAAAGAATTATTATATGCATACACACAAGAAGATGTGTAATCACCTCTTAATGGTGCTCCATCGTATTCAGGATCTCCATTAGGGTAGTATATTCCATCATCCTCGATATAACCGTAGGCAAAAAAAGACAATTGATTATTCTCATTAATATTAAACCACCAGCCATTATCACATGATTGATTACAATATATATTTTCAAAAGTGCTAACAGATGGTAGTTTATATCCAACAGGACATGGATCATATATGGTTTTAGTACATGATGATTTTCTATCCGCATTTCCCCATAATTGTTCATTTAACACATCTCCCATCATCCAATTTCCGCGTCTATAATTATCAATACCTCTACTATCATAACCACTAATAAATGTGTTTGGGTTATTTATAGTATACTCTATTGTACCTACTTCACTACATACTGATACTATGTCGTATCCATCTTGTGCAAATGGGTCTTTTCTTCCCCATTGATAAAAAAGACCTTGTACCTCTTTCATATTAGAGCTAAACGAACATATTGCCCCCAAATTTCTATCTAATACGATGTCGCCATTATAGAATATCAACTCTTCAGGAGAGTCGGTTGCCCATATATGCCAGCTCCAAAGAATTTGATTATTATCATTTTTAACAGCAATAAGAGCGTTACCTTTATTACTGTTTGTATAAAATGTTACATAACCATCATCACTCAATGTAACATTATTTACAATTTGGTTTTCGTCCCATATAACCTCTACACTTTTAGGTGAAATTTTTGATGAAGATGTATGAAAGTATACATTAGGAATAATACCTTTATCTCCATTGCCAATTACATTTGCATTAAATTTATAACAACCTGTATCTGGGACAATATAGCAATTGGATGTATCATCTGCACTCAAGTCTATAGCTGTATACTCTTTTGCTACCATTTGGACATAGTCGCTTAAGACAGAATTGTTACCATCAGAAATAGCAAGTCGCAGGCTTGCTGATTGTGTACCTGCAAAAAACTCTTGCGACAGATTCTCTCCAGAGGCTGAAATAGTAATAATTCCTGTTTTACTATCTGATTCAAATAATGTAATCGGCATATCTACAAACAACGCCATGCGAGTTTCTGTATATACTGCCTTTATATTTAATGCACTACTCCAAACCTTAGCCATCTCCACAACCGCATCTTTTGGCGATACTTCAAAGTCCAACTCTACACGACTTGTATCTCCTAAAAACATCATTGCAGCCTTATTATCTGTATAACGAGGGATATATGACACAGACTGAATACGAGCCAAAAGGTTAGCAATATTCTCTTGCATACCTCTAATTTCATCTTGCATTGATGAAATGGTACTCTTTATTGTTGCAACATCGCTTTCTAATGTGTCAATTCTTGTCTTGATGCCATCAATAGTCGTGTTTATTGTGGCAACAGAGCTATCAATGCGAGAGTTAACGGTTGCTATAGAGCTGTCTATTCTGCCATTAAGGGTCTCTATAGAGGTATTTATCAATGCAGTATAAGCCTCTGTAATCTCAGTCTTTGTTGTTGTAATAGTTGTCTTGATAGCAGCTATCTCTGTAGCATTTGTGGCAATTGCAGATGTATTGTCACTTATCGCTACACTATTTTGCGCAATCAGTTCTGCATTATTGGCAATAACTTTTGCATTTTCTGCAATAGCCTTAGTATTTGCAGCATTTGTATTGTCAATTTTAGTTTCTACCTCGGCAATAAGTCTTTTGTTCTCAGCGATAAGCGCAGCGTTGGTCTCTATAGCTTTCTTATTTGCTGCAATATCTCCGCCGTTAGCAACAATAGCCTCTGCGTTTTTAGCTATAGATGTTGCGTTAGCTGAGATATTTTCTGCATTATTTGCTATAGCCTTTGCATTGGCAGCAACCTCCCCAGATAAACTGTTTAGACTGTTACGCAACTCTGTTATAAGACCTTCATTAGAGGTTATTTTTGCGGTCAAGGTCTCCGCCATAGATGATACAAGGCTCTCCAAATAGGTCTTTTGTGTAGATAGTTTACCTTCAAATTCAGCACTTAGAGTCGCAATGGCAGCATCCACTTCAGCAATTGTATAGTAGTTTGCCAATTGCTCATTTACCCATTGTTTCATTGAGGTTTCAAGGGTGGAGATGGCTGACTGAATACTGCTTGTATAAGCGGTGGTAATTTCATCCTTTGCACTCTTGATAGCGGCAGTATAGGCTTCTGTAACCTCAGTTGCCTTTGTTGCAATATTGCCCTGCAAGCCCGCAACAGCCGTAGCTATATCAGTTGCAATTTTTTCATTTAGACGACTCTCAAGATTTGCTATAGAGCTATTTAGAGACTCTATCTGAGTCTTAATTGTTGCAATATCTGCGCACAAAGCGTTGTACTGCTCCAAGGTTGTAAAGGTTGCAGATGCCCAATCTTTGGTATTTTTCAGTTCGATATCGACATAACTCTTTAGTTCTGCAATTTTGCCCTCCAACTCAGAGTCTTTTGTCTGAAGAGTGGCGATTGTTGTGTTGATAGTGGCAATCTCAGCATTGATTTCAGTTTTTAACGCCTCTAATTGTGCCAAAACATCAGCTTTAGCGGTTGCTAACTCGCCTAATACACCAGCCTCTGTATCTGCGATTTGCTCCTTAAGGCTCTTTGTTACTTCGTCAATTCGAGTATTGATAGCCACAATTGACTCTTTCAAGTCTGAATCTGTTCCTTGTAGAGCTGTAATGTACCCTTTCAGCTCTTTATCAACTGCCTCTAAATCTGCAATTGAGGTGTTGATGGCAGCAATCTGCTCATTGATTGTTGGAATAGTAGCAGATTCTAACTCTGTTACTCTAATGTCCAACTCATCAAGAGCATCGTTAATCTTCCCACAGCCAGACAATCCAATTGCCACAGCTGCAACCACTAAAAATAGCTTTTTCATTTGTTTGTTTTTTCTGCCCGTGAGCTCCTGACAGGCGTATATAAAAACAGAAAGTGTGGAGCCGATTTCGTTTATTGAATAGAGGCTCTGACAAAACCCTGACTAAAATAAACGATACAATTACCCCACACCTGTATATAGCAACACATTGGCACAGAACATGCCAATAGTACATATACAAAAAAGTAGGTGTTGTCCGTTATCCCTTAGTCATTTGAAAACTGTCAGATTTTCTATTCAGGACTGCGAAAACACTTTCTATGTCTGCTGTATCAACCCGTTACAGGCACCACAGCGAGAGCAAAATTAGAAACTTTTTCGCAAAAGACCAACACCTACGGTGCAAAATTGCATCAAACATTTCAAAAAATCAATATTGAAACAAAACTTTGTTATTTGCAGTTTGGAAAAATATTGAGTCTCTATTTTAGTCTTATTCGGCTGATTGTCCTGCTGCGAAGCACAAAAAAACGCCTCCTGCAAAGAACAAGAGGCGAAATTATCATATTAAGCAACAAAATCTCTACAAGAACAGATACTGCACTGTGGCATAGACAGGCAGCAGAATAAGCAGTGCCCAGAAGACATAGCCAAAGAAGGTTGGCATCTTGACGCCCTCTTTCTCGGCGATGGATTTGACCATAAAGTTTGGTCCGTTGCCGATATAGGTCATTGAGCCGAAGAATACCGCACCCATAGCTATTGCTTTAAGCAGCATTGCAGGTACACCTGCGACAAGGTCGCCACCCTGAGCAATACCCTGAGCTACAGTATGAAATGCCACAGCCGTAGGGGCATTATCAAGGAAAGAAGAGAGCGCACCAGCTGCGTAGTAGAACTGCCAAGGCTCTGTAATTCCGAGACTATTTGCGTTCTGGTTTAGGAAAATCAGAGCTGGGGTCATTGTAACAAAGATACCTATAAATATAATAGCGACCTCTGTAATTGGCTCCCAAGAGAAGTGGTTATCCTCACGAACTTTTCTCTTTGTCAGGCGTAGCGAAAGCAGAATAATCGCAATAAGTGCTATCTCCCTTAGGAATTTGATATAAAATGGCGCATCATGCTCTGCCATAGCGGGTATTACGCTTGGGTTTATCATCGCAACAGAGAGTACAATGCCTACAAGCAGTATAAAGTTCTTTGCTCCGCGGACATTGATTGAAAAACCACTCTCATCGTCGTAGTGATATGATGGACGGACGCCAATAGGCTCTTTATATTTATATATGTATAAATCTACCAAATAGTAACCTATAAGTAGTATAGCACCGATTGTTACCCACTGAGGGTACATCTCCATAAACCACATAAACGGCGCACCACGCAAGTAGAGCAAAAACAACGGTGGATCGCCCAGCGGGGTGAGAATACCACCACAGTTTGCCACCATGGCTGTAAAGATAAACAGAGTGTGTGCCTTCCACTCTCTATCCCTATTCATCTCAAGCAACGGACGAACAAGCAACATAGCAGCACCCGTAGTACCTACAAACGATGCCAAGGCGTAGCCGAGAAATATCATCGTCGTATTTACCGTAGGTGTTGCAACTGAGTTACAACTTAGCTTTATGCCACCCGTAACCACAAATAGTGCACACAGCAAAACGATAAACGGCACATAGTCGTACAACATCTGATGCAACAGCTCGTCACCCAGACCTGTGGCTATCAGAATTATTGAAGTAGGAAAAGATAGACAGAGGACATAGAGCAACTTATTGCTATTCTTGTCCCACCACTTACCAACTACAAGCGGTGCTATAGCTATAGTAAGCAGCATTAAAACAAATGGTATAAGCAACCATGCAGATATACTTTGCATAATATTTAGGTATGTTCTATAAATTAGCAATACATTATTTTCGGCTTAGTGTAAATTCTATTTCGGACACTTTGAGACTCTTTTTGGGCTCAAAATCGCCTCGACCTAATTTATAGAACCTACCGTTAACCTAAAATCCACGCAAAGGTAACGCGAAAATCCTACCGTTGTTCAAAAAGTATCAAAAAAATTTTCTCAGGAGTTAGATGGCAAGAAATGGCAGATGACACTCAATGACATTTAATAGCAGCGGGTCTAACGACCCTTAATAGCGTTGCGCAACAGCTTATTTGCGCGCTGTTATTGTATGTCATTAAGGGCGATAGCCCGCTGTTATTCTCTGTTATTCTCCGCTATTCTACCGCGCACCCAAATAAAAGCAACACCCCCTAATTTGTCGTCAAAATAGTGCAAATACGACGCTCGGCGATTATCTCGGCGATGGGTCGTACCAAAGCGTACTACCCATTGCTGAGATAATCGTTAGCGGAAGTAGGTATGCCCTTATCAAGACAAATCACGCGACGGTGCAGTCTATTTTAAGTTCACTCCTTACCCTTTGGGCGATAAGTTCTAACTCCTCTTTCTCAACTTTTTGGAGGGTTTTGCATGGGGTGTCGCGGGCGATGGAATAGACCATGACAGACTTGGGCGAGATGTACTCCACAGCTTTGAGCCAGGCGGAGAGTTCCTCCTCGGTGGTGTTGTCAATCTTCTGCCCGTCGCACTCGCCTCTGAGGAACATGGTTTGGAGGATAAAGTTGCCATTAAGAGCCTTCAGCTGCTCAACGACGGTGGCTACGGAGTAGTTGCAACACGGTTTATTGAGAGCCTGCACGGTAGAGTCAAAGAGGGAGTCGAGCTTAAGGATATTATTATCAACTCTACTCAGGGCTCTAACAACATCGGCACGATGGAGTTGAGTGGCATTGCTCAGCACAGATATTTTTGCATTTGGGGCAAATCTATCCCTCAGAGCCACTGTATCCTCAATAATCCCCTCAAATTCGGGGTGCATAGTAGGCTCTCCATTGCCTGCAAAGGTTATCACATCAGGTAGTTCGCCACTCTCTGCCATACTCTCTAAGGCAGCGGCAAGAGCATCAGCTACAGCAGTGCGAGAGTTAAAGCGGCGCGAGCCCGTGCGCTCGGCGTTCCAACCGCACTCACAGTATATACAATCAAAGGTACAGAGCTTTGCCTGAAGAGGCAACAGATTAACGCCCAGCGAGATACCCAATCTGCGCGAGCGAACAGGTCCATAGACAATCTGAGGATACAATGCTGTCATAAGGTATGTTCTAAAAATTTTTCTTCACAAAAGTAAGTATTTTTTTGCAGAAAATTGTACCTTTGTTTCCGCAATCTAACCCTTAAGACTATGAAAAAGGTATTTATCGCTATTTTACTGCTCTCTGCGGCTGTTTTGGGTGTAACACAAGCATCTGCTAAGGAGCCTATAAAGATTATTTTCGATACCGATATGGGTAACGATGTAGATGATGTGGTTGCGCTTGATATGCTATATAAATATATGGACGAGGGGGCTATTGACCTATTAGGCATTATATCAAGTAAGCGCGAAGGAGGTAGCGTAAAGTTTATTGACGCTATGAATACCCTCTACGGCTACCCTAACATCCCTGTTGGCATTGTCAAGACCTATCCAGAGGAGGGGTATGTCTGCACAGACAAGCGACTCAACTATGCCGACTACACCGTCTCTCAGCACAACTACAAGCACACCATAAAGGATTGGGATGCTGTTCCAGATGGCTACAAACTGATGCGAAAACTACTTGCTGCGCAGGCTGATAAGAGTGTCACTTTTGTAACCGTAGGCTTCTCAACCAATATGGCTCGTCTGCTTGACTCCAAAGGGGATGAATACTCGCCTCTTGGTGGCAAACAGCTGATGGTGCAGAAGGTTGATAAGGTGGTAATTATGGCTGGCAACTTTGTTGAGAAGAAGAAGGAGTATAATGTCTATAAAGACCACTATGCGGCAGTAAAGTTCTATGCTGAGTGCCCTGTGCCGATGTACTTCACAGACTTTGAGCTTGGCAAGTCAACTCTCTACCCTTATCAGACAGTATATCAGGGCTTCAAATACACTGATAATCACCCACTTGTAGTGAGCTTTGAGTATTATGCCAAGATGCCATACAACCGCCCACTTTGGGACCCTACAGCTGTCCTTTTTGCCGCAGAGCCAAATGGGGGTTATGCGACACTGTCAAAGAGTGGTTTTGTGACTGTTGACCAGAAGAGTATAACCGACTTTACAGAGGACAAAGCCTCAAATCGTCGCTACTATATTGTAAATGACAAGCAGAGGGCAAAAATTGTCCGCCGAGTTGTAGAACTTACCCTCCGAACTCCGAAAGCTTGCCAGAAATAGCCTCACAGATAGTTGAGGGGCGACTTTTTGAAAACTGTTAATAACTTGTCGAAAAGTCTGGAAAAATATCTGCGATTTGGGCGAAGATAGTGCCTAATTTTGTGGAGCAGTTTCCGAGCAAATTCGAGCCCCTTCGAGGGGCTGTTTTGCCCTAATACAGGGAGGGTCATTTTAAGGGGGCTATATTACAGATTTACAGCATATAGCTTAGTGCTATTAGTTAAATTTGGCAAAATTTAGATATATATAATATAAATAGATAATACACAATGAGTAAAACACCTAAAAAGGTAGATTATGCAACAGCAGTAGCCGCCTCGAAAGAGTATTTTGGAGGCGATGAACTTGCCGCAACCGTATGGGTCAGCAAATATGCGCTCAAAGACTCCTATGGCAACATCTACGAATCAACCCCAACACAGATGCACGAGCGCATCGCTTCAGAGTTGGAGCGCATCGAGAATAAGTACAGCAACCCGCTGAGCAAAGAGCAGATTTTCGAGTTGCTTGACCACTTCCGCTATGTTATTCCGCAGGGTGGTCCTATGACAGGTATTGGCAACAATTTCCAGGTTGCATCGCTTTCAAACTGCTTTGTTATCGGACACAAGAGACCTGCCGACTCTTACGGCGGCATCTTCCGTATGGACGAGGAGCAGGTACAGCTTATGAAGCGTAGAGGTGGTGTAGGTCACGACCTATCACACATCCGCCCTGCTGGCAGCCCTGTACTCAACTCGGCACTCACTTCGACAGGTATTGTTCCATTTATGGAGCGTTACTCAAACTCTACCCGCGAGGTGGCGCAAGATGGTCGTCGTGGTGCGCTGATGCTCTCACTCTCTATCAAGCACCCTGACGCTGAGAGTTTTATTGATGCTAAGTTGGATACAAACAAGGTTACAGGCGCAAATGTATCTATAAAGATTGACGACGAGTTTATGCGTGCCGCAGCAGAGGGTCGCACATACGCGCAGCAGTTCCCTATAGACTCTGACAAGCCAAAGGTTGTCCAGAATATCGACGCAAACAAGCTCTGGAGCAAGATTATCCACAATGCTTGGAAGTCTGCCGAGCCTGGTGTTCTCTTCTGGGATACAATCATCCGCGAGAGTGTGCCTGACTGCTATGCCGACCAGGGCTTTACAACAGTCTCAACAAACCCTTGTGGCGAGATTCCTCTCTGTCCATACGACAGCTGCCGATTGTTGGCAATCAACCTCTTCAGCTATGTAGAGAAGCCATTTACTGCAGAGGCTACTTTCAACTTTGACCTATTCAAGGAGCATATCCACAAAGCTATGCACCTTATGGATGATATTATCGACCTTGAGCTTGAGAAGATTGACCTTATACTTGCCAAGATTCAGTCTGACCCAGAGGATGACGATGTTCGTCAGGTAGAGATTAACCTCTGGAACAAGATTAAGGATATGGCACTCAAGGGTCGTCGTACAGGTCTGGGCATCACCGCTGAGGGCGATATGCTTGCAGCTTTGGGTCTGAGATATGGTACAGAGAAGGCTCTCAAGTTTGCTGTAAATGTTCACAAGACTCTTGCCGTTGAGGCTTACCGCGCATCTGTTATGATGGCACGCGACCGTGGCGCATTTGGTGTCTTTGATGCAGAGAAGGAGAAGAACAACCCTATGATTGCCCGTCTGCGTGAGGCTGATGCTAATCTTTACGAGGATATGCTCAAGTATGGTCGTCGAAATATCGCCATGCTGACCATCGCCCCTACAGGCACAACATCGCTCATGTCACAGACCACATCTGGTATTGAGCCTGTATTCCGCCCTGTATATAAGCGTCGTCGTAAAATCAACCCTTCTGACAAGAATGCAGTTACATCATTTGTTGATGACCAGGGTCAGTGCTTTGAGGAGTACAATGTATATCATCACAAGTTTATTGACTGGCTCAATGTCAACGGATACGACACTACCCGTCTTGCAACCATCTCTGACGAGGAGCTTGAGAAGTGGGTTGCTGCCTCTCCATATCACAAGGCTACTGCAAACGATATTGACTGGGTGGCTAAGGTGCGTATGCAGGGTGCTATTCAGAAGTGGGTTGACCACTCAATATCTGTAACCGTAAACCTTCCAAACAATGTCTCTGAGGAGCTTGTTGCCGATGTATATCGCACAGCTTGGGAGTGCGGCTGTAAGGGTGTTACAGTATATCGTGACGGCTGTAGAGCGGGCGTTCTTGTTGACAAAAAGTCTAAGAAGGCTGCCCCTGCAAAGTGTGAGGGCGCAACAGATGTAAATCGCCGTCCTAAGTCT
Source organism: uncultured Alistipes sp. (assembly GCA_964541245.1). Classification (GTDB taxonomy): domain Bacteria; phylum Bacteroidota; class Bacteroidia; order Bacteroidales; family Rikenellaceae; genus Alistipes. Next base: position 852 of record CAZIPR010000058.1, on the reverse strand, counting down.
CTGCCAGCTGATGTGGTACGCTTCAAAAACGGCAGAGAGGACTGGATTGCCTTTGTAGGTCTGCATGAGGGTCATCCTTACGAGATTTTCACAGGTAAGATTGAGGATGATGCTATGTTTATCCCTCCAAAAATTACCAAGGGAAGCATCCTGAAGGTACGCGAGGATGATGGCACAAAGCGTTACGACTTCCAGTATGTTGACCGCTACGGCTACACCAACACCATTGGCGGTATCTCTCGTCTCTTCAACGAGAGCTTCTGGAACTACGCAAAACTTATCTCAGGCGTTCTGCGCTATAACATGCCTATTGACAAGGTTGTATCACTTATCGACGGTCTGCACCTTGACGACGAGAATATCAACACTTGGAAGAACGGCGTAAAACGCGCACTGAAACAGTATATCGAAGATGGCACCCGCTCAAAAGGCAAATGTCCTCAGTGCGGACAGGAGAATATGGCATACCAAAACGGCTGCCTCACATGCCTATCTTGCGGATACTCTAAGTGCGGTTAGTAGTTAGCTACGCAGTACCGCAGCTTTTTGAAAAAAGCTGCACCAAAAACTTTCGGCAAAAACTCTGTTTTTGGGCAGTTGCGGATTTAGGATAGCCTACGGCTATTACGATAAAAGAATAGTGACCTTTCACTTTCAAGCAAGCTTGAGTGAGGTCTCTATTCTTTTATCGTACCATCTCCGATGGCGTTCCCTAAATCCGAGTACAGCTAAACTAAGTTTGTACCGTTAGCGCGCTCGCTAATCTCCCTAAATTCACTAACCTCCCTATCCTCCCTACTTGTCGTTTCCTGAAATAGGTTGACAGTATAGTCTTGATACAAGGATAAAAGT
>CAZIPR010000057.1:0-11903 GCA_964541245.1 uncultured Alistipes sp. | reverse complement strand
GACCAACCCTACAGGTCCAAGCGGTGGCTCTATCCGCGTCTTGCGTGGCGGTAGCTGGAGCTACGATGCCTGGAACTGTCGTGTCTCTTATCGTTACTTCTTCAGTGCGGACTATCGTGACCGCTACAACGGCTTCCGCCTCGTCTGTTCCCCTGAGTAAGACTGTGACTTCGTAAAACAAAAGTTCTTCGTGGATTTATATCCCGAAGAACTTTTTTCTACTTTTTCTCTTCCCAATGGAAAGGGGCGAAGGAGGCATCGGCGTCGTTGCTTTTCCAACTTGGTTTGCGGTTGGCGTAGATGATAAACGGCACAACGATAACTATCAGACAGCCCACGACAAGTATTGTAACCCATGTTTTAGGGCTTCCTGTAGAGATTTGTGCTGGAGGTATAAAGCTGAGGATAAACGCCAGCAGAGAGCCGCAGAAACCCACTCCCGCGATTGCCCACATGGTCATATTGCCACCAAGGCGGAAAGGTCGAGAGGCGTTTCTCATGCGGTATCTTAGCACTATAGCCGCAGCGAATAGCATCATATACATTATGAGGTATAGCGAGGCGGTCATTTGAGAGAGTATCTGGTAGAACGACTGCACAGAGGGCATAACCACAAAGAGTAATGCAAGTAGTGTCACAATACCGCCCTGGATAAGCAGAATATTGCGCTGTACGCCATTAGAGTTTGTCTTTTGGAAGAACGGCGGCAGATAACCCGCTTTACCGACGGTAAAGATACCCTTTGAAGGACCGGCTACCCATGTAAGTACGCCTGCAAGCACTCCAAACATCAGTGCAATAGCTATTATAGGGGCAGCCCAAGAGATATGCAGATACTCAAAATATCTGTCAAAACCGATAAGTAGCGACTGTGTCAGCGAGACATCCTTTGCAGGGATTATAAAGCCGAGCGAGAAGGTGCCTAAGATGAAGATTGACACTGTGACAAGCGAGCCGATAATAATAGCCTTAGGGTAGTTCTTTGTAGGGTTGTTCACATCCATAACATGAATACCCATCATCTCCATACCCGCGTAGAAGAGGAAAATACTGCTGGCAAGTACAAGATTGTCAAAGCGCGAGAGGTCAGGGAAAAAACTTGCACTCATATCCATATTATTGTGCCCGCCAGAGACCAAGTATATTATGCCAAGGACAATAAGCAGACCCGCAGGGATAATTGTGCCTATAATACCGCCCCACTTGCTGATTTTTCCTACCCAGCTAAGTCCCTTGAGCGAGATAAATGTCGCCGCCCAATATATCGCCAGCACCACTACAAGGGTAAAGAGTTTGTTTGATGCCAGAGCCATGTCGTGCTGCTGGTTTAGACCTATAAAGGCTATAGATACCGCACCAAAAGTCAGCACTGTTGGATACCAAATTGTAGATTGTATCCACTGTAGCCAGATAGCTAAAAATCCCGCCTTAGCTCCAAAAGCCTCGCCAATCCAGCGAAATACACCGCCCTGCTTGTCTGAAAACATAGCAGCAAGCTCGGCTGCAACAAGTGCGGTAGGAATCAAAAATACAACGGCAGCAAAAAGATAGTAAAAGGCTGAAGATAAGCCATATACCGACTCGGCAGCAAGTCCTCTAAGACTCACAACAGCGGTAATGTTCATTATGGCAAGCGTCGCCACACTGAGCCTAAACGATTTAGAAGTAGATTTATTCTCCATAAGCAAAAAAGTTTTTCTGCCTCTGTTGTGCAACTTCCAAGCCAAACAAGAACACAATGGCGGAATAAATAACAGCGCGCCAAGGATAGAGGGGCGCGCAGCTTAATAACAGAGAATAGCAAAGAATAGCAACGGGCTTGCGCCCTTAATGGCATACAATAACAATGCGCAAAAACTGATACCTTGTACAGTGATAGTTGCGCTTAGTTATTAAGGAGCTTTAGACTTGCTGTTATTTAATGGGGACTTGAACGGCTTTAGCCGTCACTGAGGGAGTGCCGTAGTCGCTCGGAGAGCGGTGCGGGGTATCACGACCGAAGTAACCCTTACCACCTCCTATATTGCACCTTGTAAATGGCAGAGCGAAGCTCGGATTTTTTTGTGTTTAAGATTTGGGAGCTTGCTCACAGTAATCCTAAACACAAAAAAAACGATGCGAGTTACCTCGCATCGCCATTTACAATTGGGTGGAAGATGGGACTCGAACCCACGACACCTGGAACCACAATCCAGTGCTCTAACCGACTGAGCTACATCCACCATATAATCCGTTTCCGAATCGGGGACAAAAGTAATACAGATTTTTGTTACATCCAAATTTGCGCACCACTTTTTTGAACAAATCTCAAAAAAAAGAGGAATTGGGCGGCTAAATTGCCTTTTAGCCGCCCAATTAGCAATACAAAACACTCTATCCTAAAAAATGCTATCTACGATTTTTTATCTTAGAGGGAATAGTGCTATTCGCAGCGTGGTACAGCCGTATGGGATAAGCTCAATAACTCTATCCTCTTTGCCCACATCGCCGCGGTCTTTGTTATTCATATAGTAGTTTACGGGACCTACAGAGCCTGAATACTCTCTCCAGCGGGGCAGCTCGCGTGCAGGCATATATATAGATATAGGAGCAGAGTCTATATTCCAAGGGTAATCTGCAACAGTGTCACTAAACTCAACCTTGAGGTTTTGCTCAATATTTTTGCGCAGTGTCTCTTTCAGAATGCAGTAGTTCCAAGGCGTATCAGAGAATACCTCGTAGTAATACTCGCCATAATCCACTTTGCGCTCCGCCTCAACCTCTCGTCTCTCCCAACGCTCGTTCATCTTCAGTGCATAGAGCAGCGGACCACGCTCTATAGCCGCGCCACCGTCAAACCAATAGCTCGCCTTGACTGTGGCATTGAGTGCAAGGGTCAGCTTATCGCCACTCTTCCAGCTGCGGTTGATAACGATAATGCCATTGTTTGCCTCAGCCTCTATAGCTGTGCCGTTTAGGGTAAGTGTAAAGCCTTTGCTCCACTGAGGCACTCTGAGGTGGAGAGGGAAGGTTTCGTGCTGCGACCTTTGCTTTGTAAACTCTATACAAAATTCTATAGTCTCACGGAAAGGGTAGAGGGTCTTTTCTGTGATTTTAACCTCTCTGCCGCTTGCAAGGGTGGTTGTAACGCAGCTTGGGGCATATACAAGGGCGGCTAAGCCACAGTCGGCTGTTGCGTACCACAGATTTTGCACAAACTTAGTCCACGACTGGTGGTAGTTGGCAGTACAGCAGGCATATCCCGTAGTCTGCCCAAAGAGTTGGTCGGTATCTGAGTGTGGAGAAGAGAAGTCTCTCCACTTGCGCGAAATCTCTATCAGGTTTAGCTGTTGGTAGTATTGTCTGACGGTGCAGTCGTCGCTCACCTGTGTAGGCAGGGCGTTGTAGGCAACTCTCTCAAGGTGGTCAGCCCACGATATGTCGCCAGAGATTTTGAGTATCTCGCCAAGTGAGAACATCATCTCCACAGCCGTACACAACTCTGAGCCATAGATAGGGTTGCCAAACCTTGTCAGCTCATCTCCTGCCCATAGCCCTGTAGGGTAGCCAAAGGTGCGGTTGATGGTCTTGCGTGCGGTGTGCAGAGCCTCAAGTAGTGCCTTGTCGCCACTCTGCTGATAGCGAATTGCAGGGGTCTTAAAGCCCTGACCAAGATTTACACAGTGGCGCGAGTGCTGGCGGTACAAAACATCGTTCTCAAGCGAGAAGGCTGCCATCCAGTCGTATGTCTGTGAATAGACAAGGTCTGCAAGCTCAAGCAAAAACTCTTCGCCCGTGATATTGTAGAGCCAATATATCACAGAGAGGTTATCTCCGCCCCTCTCTCTGCCCCAGTATGACCAATGCCCAAGTGGCTTTTTAGGCAGCTCGGCGAGTTGATAGCGGAAATATCTGCTCATCAACTCTATAACCCTCTGGTCGCCAGTGGCAGAGTAGTGTTGCTGCAAAACCTTGAGCATAACCATCTTGGGTCACCAATCTCGTGCGCGGTCGCGTTGTAGCCCAGGCTCTTTCTCTCTGTCAACACTCGGACCAAAGTGCCCATCTGGGGTCTGCGAGGCGATAGTCCACTCAATCCAAGGCTTTACGCGCTCCTTAAGAGAGTTATCATCAAGCAGATATGCAAGTGGTAGCAGCCCATCAATCCAATAGGGACCCCTCTCCCACGCATCGCCATCGCCACCAAGCCAGCAGTTACGCTCGCCAACTACTGTGGGCATAATTTTGTCAAGGTTGCCCGTCATGCCGTCCCGCATACGAATAAGTTGCTCAAGCAGCCAGCCCTCAGCCTTTACTTCTCCTAAAGATAGCTCGGCATACGCCTTTTTTACAAGCGGCTCACGGTTAAATTCAGCAGCACTTACACTGAAAGAGAATAGAAGTAGTAGAAAAAGAAGTTTTTTCATAACTTAGTCGTTTTAGGTTGTACAAAGTTAATAAAAATCTATATCTTTGTCAAATAATAAAACTCTACTATGGAATCACTACGCGAATTATACAAAGTCGGCTGCGGACCTTCAAGTAGCCACACTATGGGACCTAAGCGTGCCGCAGAGCAGTTCTCTGCTCGCACTTCTGGCGCAGAGCAGTATCGTGTTACCCTCTATGGCTCTCTTGCCGCAACAGGTAAGGGTCACTTGACCCATAGCGCAATACTCTCAGTCCTTGAGCCGATAGCCCCAACAGAGATTGTCTGGAAGCCAGATGTTGTACTCGACTTCCATCCTAACGGCATGCTCTTCGAGGCACTGCGTGGTGGTGTGATTTTCGACAGTTGGACCATTTTCAGTGTAGGAGGAGGCTCGCTTGCCAATGAGACTACCGTTGCCGCAGCACCTCAGAGCATCTATCCGCTGACAAAGATTCAGGATATTAAAAAGTGGTGCTACGATGAGGGTAAAACCTATTGGGAATATGTTGAAGAGTGTGAAGGCAAGGAGATTTGGGACTTTCTGGACTATATCTGGGAGCAGATGTGCCAGACCGTGCAGCGTGGACTCAATAACGACGGCGTGCTGCCTGGTTGCCTTAAGATAGCCCGCAAGGCAAGCACATACTATGTCAAGAGTAAGAGCTATACAGACTCTCTTAGCTCTCGCGCAAAGATATATGCCTATGCACTTGCCGTGGCAGAGGAGAACGCATCGGGAGGAACTGTAGTAACAGCTCCAACATGTGGCTCGTGCGGCGTGCTGCCAGGTGTGCTATATCACATGACCACTTCGCGTGAATTTTTGAAAGTCAGGGTATTGCGTGCCCTTGCAACAGCGGGTCTATTTGGTAATGTGGTAAAGACAAACGCCTCAATTTCTGGTGCAGAGGTGGGCTGCCAAGGCGAGATTGGCGTTGCCTGTGCCATGGCTGCCGCGGCTGCGTGTCAGCTCTTTGGGGGTACTCCTGCGCAGATAGAGTATGCCGCCGAGATGGGTCTTGAACACCACCTCGGACTTACCTGCGACCCTGTTTGCGGACTTGTGCAGGTGCCTTGTATTGAGCGCAATGCTGTAGCTGCAGCCCGCGCTCTTGATGCAAATGCATACGCCACCCTCTCCGATGGCTCACACCTCGTCTCTTTCGACAAAGTCGTCGAGGTTATGAACGAGACAGGTCTCAATCTCCCAAGTCTATACCGCGAAACTTCAGAAGGGGGGTTGGCGAAGCGTGTACATCGCAAATAATTTTAGCATTATAAGAGCATACCTGCTTCCGCTAAAAAAAAGTAGCGCGCTCTTTAATAGCAGAGAATAACAGAGAATAGCAGCGGGCTACGCCCTTAATGGCATACAATAACAGCGCGCAAAAGTAAAAAATTGTTGCGCAATGTTATTAAGGGGGTGAAAGCCCCGCTGTCATTAACTGCTATTCAGTGCTATTGAGTGTCATCAGCTTGCGCTATTCCCTTACTGACTAACAGTGCTGTGTTTTACTCTTTGATAGACTTAGCTACGGCGTAGGCGAGGGCGTCGGAGTAGAATCTCTCTTTTAGGTTGCTGATGGTGGTAATGCCGCGGCTGTCGGCGTAGAAGAGTTCATCGGCTGTTAAGAGCATATTTAGGTTAAGGTTATCAATGCTAACATGGTCGCCGCGCAGCTCTTTAAGGGCTTTAATGACCAAATCTGCCTCAACACTCTTGATGCTATTTGATACAATAATCTGTTTGCCAAAGACGGCAATAGGGCTTGCTCCATCTATGCTCGTTACTACATTATTGCTATTTATACATAGTGCAACACCGCCACCTTTTGTGGCTGCAATCTCTCTCAAAGCATCATTTACGGCAACTGTTGCGGAGGTTGGAAACTTTAGAATATCCCCTGCAAGGTGTGTTACAACAGCCTCTGGGCGTACTACGCGTAGCTGAAAGTCGTTGTAGAGTGATGTTTCGACAACTCTTAGCGAGAACTTAGATGTATAGTCTGCTCTTAGCTCTACGATATGCGTGGCTCTCTGAGAGTAGTTGCCTCTAAGAAGTAGGGCAGAGCAGCACTGCTCAACGCTCTTGGCTGTGATGGTTGTCTTTTTGCCAAAAAGCTCTGCTGCGGCTATGTTTAGCAACTCTATATACTCTGCAGTGTGGAGCAGCTTATGCCCACGGGTACGCATACGCTGAAATACGAACACGCTCTGCTCAGAGGTGTCGTATTGGCATATTTTGCCCTCAGTGGTATATAGATAGTGTAACATTATTCCATAAAAATCTTTAACAACAACTCTCTGAGTAGCTCTTTGTCGCTCTTGCCGCCTGTGTCAATACCCTTGCTCTTGCCGTCATACTCACGCAACAGACCTAATATATTGAATACCTTTGAGTTCTGCCAGCCTAAAGAGTATTGTTTAATATCCCTAAGTGCGTATAGGTTGCTCGACTTGAGGTGTCCGAGTAGCTCTTGGTCGCTTGGGAAAGGGATGCTCCTCTGGCGTTGTAGCCAACGCAGATAGTTGACAATGAAAATCTCGCGGAAGGTACCAAAAAGTGCCATAATGGTAAGCAGTAACGGGTACTCTTTGGGGTTTGCCGATAGGTGGTCGGCAATCTTTAATGCGCGGCTAATATCTTTCACCGCAACGGCGCGGCATAGCTCAAAGTTGTTAAACTCTTTGGATATTCCGATGTATGTCTCAATCTCCACAGGGGTAATTCTGCGGTTGTTCTCAGGCAGGGAGACAAGTAGTTTGTTTAGCTCGTTGCTGATGCGCGAAATATCTGTACCCATGTGGTTTATCATCATCTCAACACACGAAGGGTCAATCACAAGACCTCTTTGGCGAACAAAACCGCCCAGCCAATCCTTAATCTCATAGTCCCTTGGGCGCACAGACTCAAACACCACACCATTTGCAAGACAACTCTTGTAGAGAGCCTGTCGCTTGTCGGCACTCTTCTCCTTGTGGCAGATAACAAGCACTGTTGACTCTAACGGCTTTGATGCGTATGCGGCAAGTTGCTCAAGCTGTGGCATAGCCTGCGCCTCTTTGACGATTATAACCGTATATCCGCCCATCATAGGCACCTGTCGGCAGTAGGCAGCTATTGTTGCTCCGTCGGTGTCTCTTCCATAGACCATAATCTGGTTGAAAGCCCTCTCTGTAGGGTTAAGGATAGAGTCCGCCAACTTCTCTGTCAGAGCATCTATAAAGTACGACTCTTCTCCCATAAGCAGATAGACGGGTTTGAAGCGACGAGTGTCAATATCTGCCATAATAGCCCTAAAGTCGGTATCACAATCTTTGAATTTTCTGGTGCTTTTTGCCATTATACTATCAGTTAGAGGTTGTCTATAGTGTGTGTTTTACAATTTTTAGTACATTCTCTGTGCGGCTTGTAATCGCAAAGCGGTCGTCTATCCTTCTGCCTACAAGCCATACAATCTCGCCACCTGAAATAAGTACAAATTGGCGGGACTTTTCAACAAGTGAGACCTTGCGGTCAATAAGATAGTCACTTACCTTCTTTCTGCCGCACATGCCAAAAGGTATAAAGGTGTCCCCCTCCTGCCAGCGACGCAGAGTGAGTGGAAACTCAAGTTTATCCTCGTCTAAGTAGGCAATCTCTGCTGGAGCGTTGTAGTCAGAGATATTGTCAATATCTGTATGCTCATAGTAGAGTACAGAGTTGCCACAGTAGCTGCGCAGTTGGTTTCTGTTTACCAATGTCTGGCAGTTGTCATCCTCCTCTATAGGAGCTACGACAATATCCCCGCGGTCAATACATGCCACATGTCGCTGAGAGTAGAATCTCTTGCCTGTAAGACCCGCCTTTAGTGACTTGTAGAGGTCATCAACCGTGTCGCCCTTAAAGCCAAATTCTGAGTTAAGGCACTCATATATCACAAACTCAAGCGGGTACTCTTTATCTATTCGGTCAATATGTATGCGGTAGCACTCTGAACTCTTCTCTATGGCGTCGGCTTTAATCCTCTTCATTGTAACCTCTATAAAACGCTGCGAGTCTGTTAGACGATATATGTTGCCACGCATTATAGATGTAAAGCGGTTGTTTATCTCTCGAATCATCGGGATAAGACCAAGACGAATTTTGTTTCTCAGATACTTCTTTGAGCGATTTGAAGAGTCCTCTCTAAATGGAATCTTCTTTGCTACGGCGTACTCCAAGATCTCTTTGCGCTCAGCAAAGAGTAGCGGACGAACAATATTGCCTCTCTGGCGGGTTATGCCTGTAAGACCCCTCAGACCTGTTCCACGGAGCAGGTTGATAAAAAAGGTCTCAATAGAGTCGTCTGTGTGGTGCGCTACGGCGATGGTTGTGTAGCCCTCCTGCTCGCACAAGGTCTCAAACCACTCATATCTGAGTCGGCGTGCCACCATCTCCATAGACTCGCCACTTCTCTCCAACTCTGCCTCAGTGTCAAAACGCTTGCAGTAGAGAGGTATGCCATACTTTGCAGCCTCACGAGCCACTGTAGCCTCATCCTCGTCGCTTTCTGCTCCGCGCAGTGAGAAGTTGCAGTGTGCCACACCTACATTGTAGCCACCCTCTACAAAGAGTGAGAGCATAACCATAGAATCTACTCCGCCAGATACGGTGAGCAGAATCTTATCTTGTGCAGTAAAGAGGTTGTGACGCTTGTTGTACTGCTCAAAATGCTCTAAGAGTAGGTTTTTCATAGTATATTTACCTCAGTGTCAATCTCTATTCTAAACTTCTCAAAAACTATGCTCTGCACCTTTCGTGCAAAGGCGATAACCTCACTGCCTGTGGCTTTTCCTGTTGTGTTTACAAGTACAAGAGCCTGCTTGTGGTGTACGCCAACATTGCCTTCGCTGTAGCCCTTAAGCGAACTCTTGTCAATAAGCCAACCCGCAGCAAGTTTTGTTTTGCCCTCAGCCCCGCCAGGGTAGTGCGGCATATCTGGATATTGGCTAAGCAGAGCCTCGGCTACACTGTTATCCACAATAGGATTCTTAAAGAAACTGCCCGCATTGCCTATGACGGCTGTGTCTGGCAATTTAGCACGGCGGATGGTGCAAATGGCAGTGCGAATATTGCGCAAATTAGCCTCGCCCAAAGCCTCAACCTCTCTAATTACATCGCCATATCCGAGCTTGGGTTGTGCAGTCTCAGAGAGAGTAAACTCTACCGATGTGATAATCACTCTGCCCTTTAGCGAGTGCTTGAATATACTCTCACGATATCCAAAGCCACAATGCTCCGCAGCAAGGGTTATAAAATTACCCTGTTCAGGGAAGAATATCTCTACGCGAGTAATGCAATCCTTGACCTCTGCACCGTATGCGCCGATATTTTGCACAGGCGCAGCTCCAACCTTGCCAGGGATGAGTGATAGATTCTCTACACCCCACAGGTTTTGCTCTACGCACCACTCTACAAAGTCATCCCACTCTACGCCTGCACCTACGCGCACAACTACAGAGCCATTTTCGCGGCTCAAAACCTCAATATCTCTGTTGCACGGAACAACAAGCGTGCAGTCAATATCTTGTGTGAAAAGTATATTATTTCCACCTCCTAAAGCCATCCAATCACCCTCTACATGGTTACTAAAGACCTCAGGAAGTTCACTGTTTGTGTCAAACTCAACAATCTTTGCAGCCCTCTGATGAACATGGAAACTGTTGCGGGAGCAGATGTCTGTATTTTCAAATACCCTTATCATATCTTGTATATTATGGCGTAAAGATACAAAAAAAGCTGGAAATATTGGGAAGTTTGGAGAAAAATGCCTATCTTTGATAGATAAAACTTAGAAAACAAACCTAAAACAAATCATAATATGTTTAACGAAAAAGATTTACAACAGATTGCAGCCCACGGTCTTACCCTTCAGGTTGTAGAGACTCAGATTGAGAATTTCCGCCGCGGTTTCCCCTCTCTTAAGGTTGTCAGCGCAGCCTCTCCTGCTGACGGCATAACTGTCCTTACCCCAGAGCAGGCTGAGGCTTATGCTGCAAAGTTCGAGTCAAGAGGTAGCGATGTTACCGTTGCAAAGTTTGTCCCTGCCTCTGGTGCGGCTACCCGTATGTTCAAAGAGCTCTTTGAGTTTGTAAACGAGGATAAGCGTGGCAAGGGTATTGACACTTTGTTGCAGAATATCGAGAAGTTTGCCTTCTATCCAGAGCTTAAAGAGGTTGTCTCTGACTTCTCAGACGAGAAAGCCGTTGTTAGCGCCATCATTAAGCAGGGTCTTGGTTACGGCTCACTGCCAAAGGGTCTTGTAACCTTCCACTCCTACGAAAGTGGTGCACGCAAGGCTGTAGAGGAGCATCTTGTAGAGGGCGCGCTTTATGGTGCAGCTGCTGGCGTTGTTCGTCTCCACTTTACAGTCTCTCCAGAGCATAAAGAGGCTTTCAAGGCTCTGCTTGCTGAGCGCACTGCAAAGTATGAGCAGATGTTTGGTGTTAAGTATGACATCTCTTTCTCAGAGCAAAAGTCGTCAACCGATACAATTGCTGTTAATCCAGACAATACGCCATTTAGAACAGATGATGGTCAGCTGCTTTTCCGCCCTGCAGGTCATGGTGCGCTTATCGAAAACCTCAACGAGATTGATGCTTCTGTAATCTTTGTGAAGAATATTGATAATGTAACAACCGACGCTCTGCGCGCAGATACAGTCCTCTATAAGAAGGCTCTTGCTGGTCTGTTACTTGAGTTGCAGGCTCAGACTTTTGAGCATCTGGCTGCTCTTAAGGGTGGTAGTGCAGATCTTGCAGCTGTGGCAGAGTTTGTCACTTCAAAACTCAGCGTAAAACTGCCAGAGAACTACGATGCAGCACTGCTTGAGACTATCCTCTCTCGTCCTATCCGTGTCTGCGGTATGGTACGCAACGAGGGCGAGCCTGGTGGCGGTCCATTCTGGGTGGCAAATAGCAATGGTACTCAGACTCTGCAAATTGCAGAATCAAGCCAGATTTCAGCAGAGGATATGCACCTGATGAAGGATGCGACCCACTTTAATCCTGTTGACCTTGTTTGTGGCGTGTATGCTGCTGACGGCGCAAAATATGACCTCTGCAAATACACAGACCCTGAGACTGGATTTATCTCTTCAAAGTCCAGCGGTGGTAGAGAACTCCGTGCTCAGGAGCTTCCAGGCTTGTGGAACGGTGCTATGGCAAATTGGAACACCATCTTCGTTGATGTCCCAATTTCAACCTTCTCGCCAGTGAAAGTTGTGCAGGATTTGCTTCGCCCACAACACCAGTAATTTGTCGTGATAGTGTGGCATTTGCTGCCGCTAACCCAAAAATCAGCAATGGACGGTACTTTTTGAGTACAGCCCATTGCTGTTTTTTTTTGCCGAGCGTGGTAAATGCATCGCTCTGACGACAAATTGGTACTTTAATTTTGGCGCGCGATTTTTAGAGGATTTTGTCTTGTACGGAAAAAAGTTGACTCATAAATTTAGTTTTTATGGGATCA
>CAZIPR010000056.1:0-12199 GCA_964541245.1 uncultured Alistipes sp. | reverse complement strand
CGTCGCCTTGGTAAGCCGTTACCTTACCAACTAGCTAATACAACGCATGCCCATCCATAACCGCCGGAACTTTCAACTATCAAAGATGCCTTCAATAATGTTACGGGGTATTAGTACCAATTTCTCAGTGTTATCCCCCTGTTATGGGTAGGTTGCATACGCGTTACGCACCCGTGCGCCGGTCGCCGGCAAATTGTGCAAGCACAATCCCCGCTGCCCCTCGACTTGCATGTGTTAAGCCTGCCGCTAGCGTTCATCCTGAGCCAGGATCAAACTCTCCATAGTAAAAAAAAAGAATTATTAAATCTTAGCTCTAATCTCAAAGGTAATTGTTTTTGAAATTACACTCTTGCGAGTGTGGAAAAAACTCATTTAGCTGCTCAAATACCTCAAAGAACGAATTTCTATCTTAAGACCGAAGTCTATTCGATTTCTCTGTTTCTCTCTCCGATTTTTAGAAGCGGAAAGCGGTTGCAAAGGTACGACAACTTTTTCTAACTTCCAAATCTTTTCGGAAAAATTTTCAAACTTTTTTCGAAGAACCTAATCGGAGTTGCTTTCGTTTTAACACGAAAGCGGTTGCAAAGGTATGACAACTTTTTTAATTCTCCAAATCTTTTTCAAAAAAAAGTTTTCAAAAATTTTTAAGAACCATTTTCTGCGTCTCAGCACCATATCAGAGCCGAAATCGGGTGCAAAGTAACGACATTAAATTTAGATTTGCAAATTTTTTAATAACTTTTTTGCAATATTTTTTGCACCAAAATCACACTACCCTACTAATCAGCGAGTTATAGAACAAGATTTTTTGCGTTATATGGATGGCATGAAATGGTAGATGGCTTTGAATAACGCAGAATAACATGCAACAACATTTAATAGCAGCGGGACAAAAGCCCACTTAATAGCGTTGCGGCATAGATAAAATTCTTCGGGGCATAACTTTGCGCACGCCTAAATCAAAGCACAGACTCTTTATATATAATATATATAGGTATAACGATTCGGAGAGGATATTTTCTTGCAGGTAAGGACGAGCGCAAAAAATATAGAGATATTTAAGGAAATTAAAGAATTTAGGGAACTTAGGGAGCGGAACAAAAAAAGTTCTGCGGGACATCGAGTCCCTTGAACTTTACGCGCACTGCTATTGTGTGTCATTAAGGGCATAAGCCCGCTGTTATTCTTTGCTATTCTCTATTATTAAACCGCGCACCAGATATGGTACTTCGTGAAAAATCCCATCGGCAGATAAGCTGCTGATGGGATTTAATGGTTGTGCCGCAGGTGGCACACTATCACGGTAAAATAGATTATTTAGTCAGATTCATCTGATCAATCAAAGCCTTAGTCTGTGGCTTATGTCCGCGGAACTCAACATAGAGGTCCATTGGGTGGACTTTGCCGCCTGAAGAGAGGAGTTTGCGGAAGGCTGTAGCTGTTTTGGTATCGAAGATACCTCTTTCCTGGAAGAGTGAGAAGCCATCTGCGGCGAGTACCTCTGCCCACTTATAGCCGTAGTAGCCTGCTGCGTAGCCACCAGAGAAGATGTGACCAAAGGCGTTAGCCATAGCAGTTCCTGCAACTGTAGGGACAACCTTTGTTGACTCCATTGAAGCCTTCTCAAAAGCCTCTACATCGCCTGTATAAGGCTCTGTAAGTGTATGCCAAGCCATATCGGTAAGACCAAATGAGAGCTGGCGGATATTTGAGTATGCAGCAAGATAGTTCTTTGCAGCAACAATCTTCTCAACAAGCTCGGTTGGCATAGTCTCGCCTGTCTGGTAGTGTTTTGCCCACAGGTCAAGATACTCCTTCTCATAAGCCCAATTCTCCATAATCTGAGATGGAAGCTCAACAAAGTCACGATATACGCTTGTTCCGTTAAGGCTCTCATACTTACCCTTTGCAAGCATGCCGTGCAGAGAGTGACCAAACTCATGGAGGAAGGTTGTCAACTCGTCAAAAGTAAGCAGTGACGGAGTGGTCTCTGTTGGCTTTGTGAAGTTCATCACAAGAGATACCAAAGGACGCACCTCTTTGCCGTTCTCAACGCTTGTGCCACGGAACTCGGTCATCCATGCACCTGAACGCTTGCTCTCGCGTGGGAAGAAGTCAAGATAAAGGACTGCAAGATGCTCGCCGTTCTTATCTGCAACCTCGTATGCGGTAACATCTGGGTTATAGACAGTGATATTCTCTGCCGGAATAAATGTTAGACCATAGAGGCGAGAAGCGAGCATAAAGACTGCATCAATAACATTGTCAAGTTTAAGGTAAGGCTTTACCATCTCGTCACTTACTGCATACTTCTCGTTCTTGTACTTCTCGCTATAGTAGCCAAAGTCCCAAGGCATCAGTTCGCCCTTAAGACCCAAAGAGTGAGCATACTCACTAACGGTCTGGTAGTCCTTCTGAGCATACTCAATAGTTGATACTCGCAGCTCCTCAAGGAAAGAGAGTACGGTTTGAGTATTCTGAGCCATACGGTTATCCAAAACATAGTCTGCATAGCAGTTGTAGCCCAACAGGTTTGCAATCTTGAGGCGCAGCTCGGTAATACGGCGGATATTGTCTGAGTTATCAAACTGTCCACCAAGTGCGCGAGAGTTGTATGCCTTCCAGAGCTTCTCCTTGATTGCGCGCTGTGAAGAGTAGGTCATAAATGGACCATAGCTTGGAGCCTTGAGTGTTACAGTCCAGCCCTTCTCGCCACGAGCCTTTGCCTCCATAGCAAGACCCTCTTTTACAAAGCCTGGCAACTCCTCAACAAGTTTAGGATTTGTAATATTGTAGCTAAATGCGTTTGTTGCAGCAAGTGAGTTCTGACCAAACTTGAGGGTAAGACCTGAAAGCTCGGTTGTGTACTCTCTGTACAGCTCTTTATTTGCCTCAGAGAGGTTTGCTCCACTTCTAACAAAGCCCTTGTAGCTATCCTCAAGCAGCTTTTTATCCTCCTTAGAGAGACAGCAGCCTGGGTGCTCATAGACATACTTAACACGCTCAAATAGTGCAGGGTTAAGCGAGATATCGTTACTCAGAGCTGTAAGCTGTGGCTGAATCTCGATAGCTATTTTCTGTAGCTCATCAGAGGTATTTGCCTCATTGAGGTTGAAAAATACGCCACCGATGCGATTGAGCAGTGCGCCCTGCTTCTCAAGAGCAAGAATAGTATTTGCAAAGGTTGGCTTTGCAGGGTTGTTTACAATAGCATCCACCTCAGCGCGTGAAACGGCAATTGCAGTCTCAAAAGCGGGCTTGTAGTGTGCAAGCTCGATTTTGTCAAACGGAGGGGTCTGATGCGGAGTGTCCCACTCAGCAAGCAGTGGATTGGTTGTGTCAATTTCAGGCAGTACAACCTGTGGCATGCTATCGCCACAGCAACCTGCCGCAAGCAGTGATACTGACATAAGCGTAAAAAGTGTTTTTTTCATAACTCTATTTATTTAGATTTCTTCATATTTAACATTTGAGATACTGTAGCATCTGCGCTCTGCAAGCTATCAACCTCTGGCTCTTTCCACAGACCGCGAGCCTTGAGCATTGCACTCTTATCCGGCTCTGCACCACGGAAGGCTTTATAGAGGGTCATACCATCCCTTGAGCCGCCCTTTGAGAGGATGTTTTCTCTGAAAGAGTGTGCCGTCTTGCGGTCAAATATATCGCCTGTCTGGCAGAACGCCTCAAAGGCATCCTTATCAAGCACCTCTGCCCAGATATAGAAGTAGTAACCAGCCGAATAGCCACCTGAGAAGATATGTGCAAAGTAGGTGTAGTGGTAGCGTGGCTCAATTTGAGGCAACATACCCCTCTTCTCATAGAGGGCATTGTACTCATAGCCGTCAACATCAATTGTCGAATACTTCTCTGTAGAGTGAATATCCATATCACTCAGAGCCGAAGCAATAAGCTCTGTGGTATTGAATCCCTGGTTGAAGAGCGAGCTATTCTCTATGCGAGAGATAAATTGGTCGCGGATAACCTCACCTGTACGGTAGTGTGTAGCGTAAGTTTTGAGCATCTCAGGGGTAAGAGCCCAATTCTCCATAATCTGCGATGGCAGCTCTACAAAGTCGCCCTCAACACCGATAAGACCGTTATACTTAACATCGGTAAAGAGGAAGTGGAGCGCGTGTCCAAACTCATGGAAAAGCGTTGTAACCTCGTCAAGAGTAAGCAGTGACGGAGTAGATGCTGCAGGGCGGGTAAAGTTGCAGACAATACCAACTACAGGGGCTGTTCTGGTGCCATCTGCCTCATAACGCTGCTCCCTATAGTAGCCGCACCAAGCACCCTGACCCTTACCTGCGCGAGGATGGAAGTCAAAGTATAGGATTCCGAGGTGTGACTCGTCGTTATCCAAAACCTCATACGCGCTAACCTCATTATGATAAACAGGCAGCGAAACAGGACGGAAAGTGATACCAAAGAGGCGATTTGCAAGGTTGAAGATACCCTGGCGAGTATTGTCAAGCGAGAAGTAGGCGCGGATAACCTCCTCATTGAGGGCATACTTCTGCTGGCGCACCTTATTAGAGTAGTACCACCAATCCCATGACTCAAATTTATACTCCTCGTCAGTATGGTCGTTCCTAAAGAGTCTCTCCATCTCAGCAAGCTCCTCTTTAGCTCGCTCAAGAGCTGGAGTCCACACCTCGTCAAGCAGCTTATATACCGCCTTTGGAGTTGCAGCCATCTGGTCTGAGACAACATACTCGGCATAATTCTTATAGCCCAAAAGTTGAGCTTTCTCACAGCGCAAACGAATCATATCGTTGATAATCTGCTTATTATCAAACTTATCGTCGTTATTGCAACGGTTGATATACGCCTTGTAAATCTCCTCGCGCGCCTGGCGATTTGGAGAGTAGGTAAGGAACGGAATCATGCTCGGCTTATGAAGTGTAAAGGCATATTTACCCTTCTGACCCAGCTCTGTAGACTTCTCCTTTGCTGCATCACGAACAGGGGTAGGCAGTGCTGCTACATCTTTATCTGTCTGATAGAGGACATAGTTGTTATTCTCCGCCAAAATATTGCTTCCAAAGCGGACAGAGAGGGTTGAAAGCTCCTCATTTACCTCCTTCAGGCGAGCCTTCTGCTCTGCACCAAGCAGCGCACCGCTGCGGACAAAGTCGTCGTAAATCTTCTCTGTAAGGCGAATTTGGTCGCCATCAAGGTCGCAGCTTTTGCGAGAATCATAGACAGCCTTAACTCTCTCAAAGAGCTTGTCGTTCATAAGTATTGCGTCGCTGTGCGCAGCCAAAAGAGGCATAATCTTCTCCTCCAAAGCCTGCAACTCCTCATTTGTCTCAGCGGCACAAATCATCCCAAAGACATTTGAGACATCCGAGAGCATGCGACCACTTCTATCCATAGCCGCAATAGTATTCTCAAAGGTAGGCTCTGCTGCGTTTGTAACTATAGCCTCAATCTCCTCATTATGAAGGGATAGTGCCTTATCAAATGCTGGCTGGTAGTGGTATGCCTTGATACGGTCAAACGGTGGAACACCATACGGGGTTGTCCACTGCTCAAAAAATGGATTTGGCAGCTGTTCACTCTGCTTTGTACAACAAATCATTGCCATTGCTGTTAATAATATAACCGATAAACGCTTCATATCTCTAAAAAATTGTTATCTTTGTAGCTACAAAAGTAATAAAAATTTTCAGGTCATGCAATTATTTTATGCTCCCGACATAACTTTACCCGAATATACCCTATCTGAGGAGGAGTCAAAGCACGCAATAAAGGTACTAAGACTCAGCATCGGGGATAGTCTGCATATTACCGACGGCAGAGGAAATCTGCACCTGTGCCAGATTATCTCAGACAGCGCAAAACACTGCACTGTGCGTGTTACAGAGAGTATAAAGGAGTTTGAAAAGCGAGGCTACAACCTTACAATGGCAGTGGCTCCGACAAAAAACATAGACCGCTTTGAGTGGTTTTTAGAGAAGGCTACAGAGATTGGCGTTGACAGCTTTGTCGCACTCGAAACCGAACATTCTGAGCGCAAGGTTATAAAGGTTGAAAGGGAGACAAAGGTTATAACTGCGGCTGTAAAACAGTCGCTTAAGGCTTACCACCCTACTCTTGAGAATATGGTTGCCTTCAAAAAGTTTGTTACACGCAGTTTCTCTGCCCGCAAATTTATAGCCCACTGTGGGGAGGCAGTTGCCACAAAAAAATATCTCGCTTCAACCCTTAAGGCGGGCGAGGATGCTGTTATACTTATCGGTCCAGAGGGAGACTTCTCGCCTGAAGAGGTGGCTCTTGCCGTAGAGCACGGTTTTGAGGAGATAACACTCGGCAATCAGCGTTTCAGAACAGAGACGGCGGCTGTGATGGCTGTTGCGGCAGTAGCTATAGTAAATACCATAAACGACTGATAATTAACACTGTATGATTTGGCAGCTATTTATATCTTTTCTTAAAATCGGAGCCTTCACCTTCGGTGGCGGATATGCCATGGTGCCCCTTATTGAGCGAGAGGTAATTGTGAAGCGCGGCTGGGTCAAATCTGAAGAGTTTTTAGAGCTGTTAACCCTTGCACAGTCAGCCCCAGGACCTATTGCGCTGAATACTGCCGTATTTGTCGGGTATAGAATTAAGGGGTTTATCGGGGCTATAGCTTCAATTTTAGGAATTGTCATCCCCGCCTTTACAATAATCCTTGCCGTGGCGATATTTTTCGCCGATATTCGTGGCAACAGCACCGTTGATGCAGCCTTTAAGGCTATGCGTCCCGCCGTTGTAGCCCTTATCGTTGCTCCAATTATAGGATTGGCAAAGAGCATGAATAGGTGGCTGATTATAGTATCCGTTGCCGTAGCTTTGGCAATCTGGTGGGCAGGCGTATCGCCTGTATATCTGCTACTTGCAGGGGCTGTGGCGGGTATTATCCGTAGTGCGTTCTTAACAGGAGAGGAGGGTAAAAAATGATATACTTGCAACTCTTTATCTCCTATCTCAAGATAGGATTTTTCGGCTTCGGTGGCGGATATGCTATGCTCTCGCTTATACAGAACGAGATTGTCGAGCAGCAGGGGTGGATTACAGCCTCCGAATTTGCAGATATTGTCGCTGTCTCGCAGATGACCCCAGGACCAATAGCCATAAACTCAGCAACATATATAGGATACACCGTAGCTGGCTTCTGGGGCTCTATAGTGGCAACATTTGCCGTCTGCCTGCCCGCTATGACAATAATGCTTGCTCTGACAAAGTTTTTTATACAACTCAGAGGCAACAAAGTGGTACACTGCGTAATATCGGGCATGAAACCCGTCGTTGTAGGTATGATTGCCGCAGCCGCACTGCTGCTTATCTTCCCACAAAATAGCAAAGATGCAAGTTTTATCGACCACTATAGCTGGATAATCTTCGGCTTAACCCTCGCCGCCAGCTATAAAAAAGTCAACCCCATCCTGCTTATCATCCTCTCCGCCATCGCCGGCGTGATTATCTACTAACACAGTACCGTCCTACTAAATCGCGCCACATTTCGCACCGTCTGTCAGTAAAACAGAGCGCGAACAGATGACAGTGAATAGCATTTAATGACAGCGGGGTTTTCGGTCCCCTTAATATCCAAGCGCAATAAATCTTGTACAGGGTATCGACTTTTGCGCGCAGACCTTAGTGTCTCTAGAGACTCTATAGTCACTAAAGACTAAAAAAATGCGCGCGACTCTTCTTTAGACTGAGAGGAGGGCAAGGATAAACAATACCAAGGTAGCAATTGCGCCGGCGAGGATGAAGTTTGCGATGCAGCCCCAACGGCGAGTGCCAGAAGGCAGTGGGTCGGAGATTAGGGTAAAGAGCAGACCCAAGACGGGTGTGAAGATTAGCGAGAGGATAAACGACCAGCCAAAGCCAATCTTACGGCTTGCGCCCAGAATACCCACAAGCACTGCAAAGAGGCTTCCGCTCAACACTCCAAAAATAATCAAACTTGCAATCATATCTATCTCTTAAATCGGTAATAAGTTCCTAAAGGTAGCTGTTTTGCAGCTTTATCTTCAAAATATAGTTCGCCGCACTCCTCCATTTTAGGGGCTCCAAAACACTGTCTAACAGCCGTGCGGGCGAGGGTTGAAGAGAGACCCATAGAGTAGAGGTTAAGCACCAAAAAGGCGTTGCTCCTCTCAAGCAACTCTGCGCAACACTCAAGCATCTGGGTAATATTCTCCTCAAGCACCCACTTCTCGCCATTAGCACCTCTGCCGTATGCTGGA
Source organism: uncultured Alistipes sp. (assembly GCA_964541245.1). Taxonomy (GTDB): domain Bacteria; phylum Bacteroidota; class Bacteroidia; order Bacteroidales; family Rikenellaceae; genus Alistipes. The sequence goes on along the minus strand of CAZIPR010000056.1, from coordinate 3,956 downwards.
GGGTCAAGAATTATACCATTATAGCGGCTACCACGGCGCACCTCTCTCTGGACGAACTTCAGCGCATCCTCAACAATCCAGCGCACCGAATCCAGCGCACTTGACTCCATATTTTCACGCGACCATGTAACCACCTGCTTTACCGAATCAACATGGGTCACTGTAGCCCCCGCAGCCCTTGCAGCAAGGGTTGCTCCACCTGTATAGGCAAAGAGATTTAGCACCTTACACTCTTTAATCTCTTTGCAGCTGTCGTAGATAAAGTTCCAATTGGCAGCCTGCTCAGGGAAGAGACCTACATGCTTAAACGAGGTCAGTCCGAGCCTCATCTTCAGGTGCATATCCTTATAGTCGTACTTTACAACCCAGCGCGAAGGCATACCCTTTTTAAGTCGCCACTCGCCACGCTCCTCACTGCGGCTATCTCTTATAAAAGAGGCATCGGCAGCACTCTGCCACTGCTCCTCGGTAAGGGTTTTGCGCCATATAGCTTGTGGCTCAGGGCGACGCAGAGTGTAGTCTCCAAACTTCTCAAGTTTCTCTCCCCCACCCGTATCTATAAGGGCGTAGTCGGGAAAAACAGTCTTTATATTCATATTGTATCGTAAATTGACATTTGGCACGCCTTGCAGTCAAACTCAAGGCGATACTTTTTGCGCCCACGCTCAAGGTATAACTCCCCCGCTATCGTCGGCTTTTTAAGTAGGCACTCCCCTATCTCGCGGCGGATGCAGTAGTCTGAAATCATAACACGGCAGCCTGCTGTACTCTGCTGTAAATCAAGACCTTCTGCAATAGATTCAACCCCATGGTCTCTATAAAACGCCTCAGATAGTGCATTTGTAACATTATCCTGCTCTGTTAGTACAGTCTGTGGGTAGCAAGCCGAGGTATTCTCTACAAAACCCTTGCTGCGAGGATGACTCTCAACCCTCTTCTGCTCTAAAGCCTGAAGGGCATCTCTGCGTAGTGCTGTAAGCTCAGAAGCCGAGACAAAACGCAGGTTTTCAATCTCTATATTTCGCACTGTAAATATAGTATCGCCGCTCTTTGACAGGGTTGAATAGATAACTGCCTCCATCTTAGAGAGGTTTTGCGCCTCTGCTGTAGCAACTGCTCTATGCAGTGTAACACTTATATCCTGGCAGTCGGTGGCTGTTAGCGATATGCCCTGATTATCAAAGGATATTTGCATATCAACCTCTATAGTTCTGCGATTGCGGCTGCGCTCAACAGCAAGACTAAACTTTCGGTCGTAGTTGCGGTAGATAGTAGTACCTACTCTGATACCCTCAATGCGATTTGGGGTTATCCACTCCCCCTCAACACCGTTTATATTTGTACCAACAGCCTGATTATCAGCAATAAAGCAGATTCCGTCGCCCGTTGCAATATCACTTTTGCAATCGAGCGTAAAGCGGGATTTTGAGAGATTTTTCACTCTGCCTATTCTCTCGCCCAACGCCTTTGGGGTGTCAAAAGATGCCACGCCTGCGCTCTTGCCATCAAAGAGATACTCCGACCCGCCACGGGTAAAACTCTTGACGGTATTTGGGAAAAATTCGACCTTAGATGTGCCCACAGAGGCTCTTTTGCAATCTGTACGCGAGGCTATATGGTAGTCTAACTGCTGACGGTAGTAGCTTACTATGTTGCGGATGTATGTTCTATCTTTCAGGCGACCCTCTATCTTGAAAGAGTTAACCCCCGCATCAATCAGTTCGCCAATTCTGTGTGACAGGTCAAGGTCGCAGACTGAGAGCATGTGCTTACCTCTTATATATATATTTCCATTACCGTCTGTAAGGTCGTAAGGCAGGCGGCACGGCTGACTACACTGCCCACGGTTGCCACTACGCTCCGACTGCGAGCGAGAGAGGAAACAGCGACCACTATGGCAGACACAAATTGCCCCATGGATAAAGGATTCAAGCTCAATATTGGAGTTTTTGCCTATCTGGGCTATCTGATTTTTAGAGAGATTGCGCTCAAGGACAACCCTCTCAAAGCCAAGCTGTTCAAAAAACTTTACACGCTCTGCTGTAGCACAATTTGTCTGCGTAGAGGCGTGCAGAGCCACATCAAGACCCATACGGCAGTACGCCATATCCTGCACAATAAGTGCATCTACGCCAACGGCAACAAGAGCCGCAGCCTGAGCCTGGGCAGCACTAAGCTCGCTATCAAAAATAAGGGTATTGAGAGTTACATAGACCTTAACACCAAAGCGGTGGGCATACTCCACAACCTTGGCAATATCCTCTACAGAGTTTGTTGCAGCATGTCTGGCACCAAACCTCTGAGAGCCGATATAGATAGCATCTGCTCCGCAGTCAATAGCATCCACAGCCGAAAGATAGTCTTTGGCAGGTGCAAGCAGCTCTATATTTCTGACAACTCTATTCATTTGCCACAAATATACGAATTTATTGGTGGCAAGTGAAACATTTACACTTTTTTTTGTTACTTTTGTGGTCTGTAATAAAGTATTAAACGATTCTATATATGCTTACACTTCAACAATTACGCGGCGACAAAGAGGCTGCGATAGCAAAACTTGCAAAGAAGGGTGTTGATGCAGCACCTATTATTGCAAAGATTGAGGAGCTGGACGACAAGAGAAAGGCTCTACAGGCAGAGCTTGACAACACCCTTGCACAGCAGAACAAAGCAGCCAAAGAGATTGGACAGCTTATGGGTCAGGGTAAAAGAGAGGAGGCAGAGGAGCGCAAGGCTCAGGTTGCAGCTCTTAAGGCCCGTTCAGCTGAGCTTAGTCAGGAGCATGACGCAGCGACAGCCGAGCTAAATGCCCAGATTGTGCTGCTGCCAAACTTCCCTGCTGATATTGTCCCTCAGGGCAGAAGCGCAGAGGATAATGTTGTTGTAAAACTTGAGGAGAACTACTCTGAGCTGCCTGAGAATCCTCTGCCACACTGGGAGCTTGCTCGCAAATATGATATTATCGACTTTGACCTTGGCGTAAAGCTCACAGGCGCAGGTTTCCCTGTATATAAGGGCAAGGGTGCAAAGTTGCAGCGCGCACTTATCAACTACTTCCTCGACTACAATACCAAGGCTGGCTACGCAGAGGTTGAGCCTCCAATTATGGTCAACGAGGCATCAGGTTTCGGCACAGGTCAGCTACCTGATAAGGAGGGTCAGATGTACCACGCCACAGCAGACAACTTCTACCTTGTCCCTACCGCTGAGGTGCCGCTGACAAACATCTACCGCGATGTAATCCTTGATAGCAAGCAGTTCCCTGTAAAGATTACTGCATACACCCCTTGTTTCCGTCGTGAGGCTGGCTCATACGGTAAGGATGTGCGCGGACTAAACCGCCTGCACCAGTTTGACAAGGTTGAGATTGTGCAGCTTAGCCTGCCTGAGAACTCTTACGAAGCACTTGACGGCATGGTAGCACATGTAGAGGGTCTTGTAAAGTCACTCGGTCTGCCATATAGAATCCTCCGCCTCTGTGGTGGCGATATGTCGTTCACTTCTGCTCTGACATACGACTTTGAGGTCTATTCAGAGGCTCAGAAGCGTTGGTTGGAGGTCTCTTCAGTCTCAAACTTCGAGTCTTTCCAGGCAAACCGCCTCAAGCTCCGCTATAAGGACGAGAACAAAAAGACCCGCTTGGCTCATACCCTCAACGGCTCATCCCTCGCCCTGCCACGCATCGTAGCAGCCCTGCTTGAGAATAACCAGACCCCTAACGGTATCCGCATCCCAGAGGTGCTTGTGCCTTACACAGGCTTCGATATGATTGACTAACAAACAGTCGCACGATAACCAAATCCAGCGTAGGCTCCTACGCTGGATTTTTGCTTTGCAAGGAAGAGGAAGCGCAAAAAAGATAGCATAGGCATCGAGCCTACGCTATCTTTCTGCTTCGCAGCTGTCTTGTACGGAAAAAAGTTGACTCATAAATTTAGTTTTTATGGGATCAGCAT
>CAZIPR010000055.1:0-12594 GCA_964541245.1 uncultured Alistipes sp. | reverse complement strand
AAACAAAACAGGTGGCTGGAATCAGCCACCTGCCTGTTTGCAGCGGAGAGAGAGGGATTCGAACCCCCGGAGCCTCGCAGCTCAACGGTTTTCAAGACCGCCGCAATCGACCACTCTGCCATCTCTCCAGGGACAAAAGTAGTCTCTTTTTTTGTAACTGCCAAATTTTTCGCAAAACTTTTTTAAGTTTTTTGCAAAATTCCTACTTTTAAGCCGTTTATAATTATTATAAATGCATTTTATCTATACATTATACAGCGAGTTTAGATGCATAAATGGTAAAAATAACAGATAATACCGAATAGAGCTATTACTCTTTGGCAAAAAAATAAGATAGCGACAGAACTACTGCCGCTATCTTAAGACATGTTTTATAAATTAGTAGCCAAAAATCTGTTCGGAGGTTACAAATTCGATATTGCCCAAGGTTTTGAGATATTTCATATCCAGGTCGTTTTTGTCGCCAAGGATGCAGTAGGTGTATTTATTATCCTTAACATGGCTCTGCTGGAAGGCTACCACATCGGCGAGGGTCATGGTCTGAACAGCGTTATAAACAGCCTCTGTGCGGTTTATATCTGTGATACCAAAGCGCATATCGCCGATATACTTCCAAAGCACATCCATCTTTGTCGTTCTGCTTGTTGCCATACCTGTAATGATGCCTTGCTTGGTAAGTTCAAAGGCTGCCTCGGATTGTGGCATATCCTCAATAATAGAGTCAAACGCCTCTACAGCCTGCTGCATCTTATCGTTCTGAGTTGCGATAAAGGCGTAGAAGTAGTATGGCTCATGGCAAGTGTTTCCCTGACCAAGATATGCGTATGAAGAGTATGCAAGACCGCGAGCCTCGCGCATCTCCTGGAATACAATAGCGTTCATACCACCACTGAAGTAGTCGTTATAGAGGCGTACAGCAGGGTCGAGCGTTACATCAAACATATCGCCGCCACAGGTATATTGCATATAGTAAATCTGCTTTGCATCGTACTGTGCAAAGATAACCTTTGGCTCTGTGACAACCTGTGTAGGGGTACTCTTATACTCAACAGGGATAAGGTTCTCGGCAGTCTTATGATTCTGGTCAAGCAGCTTTACGATAGACTTTTTGCCCTCTGGACCATAGTAGAGGACACGATGAGAGTAATTTTTAAGGTTACGCACCTTTGAGACAAGTTCTTCTGAGGTAAGGGCTTGCAACTCTGTATTAGAGAGTGTTGTACGGCTGATATAGTCGCCACCATAGATTGCATAACGCTGAAGAGCCGAGTAGTTTGCCCTCTGGTTTGCCTTTGCGTTCTCGCGCTCCTTAAGTATATCGCGCTTAACCTCAGCAAGTACAGCCTCATCGCCCTTGAGGTTTGTCAGATACTCCTCTGCAAGAGCTATTGCCTGAGGCATATTCTCGGCAATACCGCTTATTGTCACATAGAGGTTATTTCTTGTAGGCGAGAGAGTTACACTACAAGCGATATTATACTGCTCCTGCTGCAACTGAGCAAGGCTCTTATTCTCTGTGCCGAGCAGAGTAAAATAGTTGCCTGCAACAGATAGAGCAGGGTCTGACTCGGTGCCAAAGTCGTAGAGATAGACAAGCTCAAAACGCTCGTTTAGCTCGTTCTGCTTATAGAGTACCTCAATGCCATTATCCATTGTCAGAATATCCATATCGCGCTCAAAATCGGTAAAGCGAGGCTGAATTGGGGTCACTTTTGAAGAGGCTACAGCCTTAAGGAACTCTGACTGAGCATCGCGGTTTGTAGAGATTGGGGTAATCTGTGGCTTGTCAATCTTCTTCTGATTTTTATCCTCGCCCTGACGCTTAAAGACTGTAACAACAGAGTTTGCAGCAAGTTTCTCATTTGCCCAAGCAACAACATCTGCCTTTGTCAGTTTTGAAGCGCGGTCAAGTGTAGATACCACATCCTGCCAGCTCTGGGCGTTGATAAACGACTGCACCATAGCATATCCGCGGCTGAAGTTATCCTCGTAAGAGACCATAAGGTCACGCTTGTAGTTGGCAATGATAGCCTGTAGCAAATCCTCTTCAAAATCGCCCCTCTTCAGAGCCTCAACGCTCTCAAGCAGCAGAGACTCAACCTGCTCAAGGGTCTGTCCCTGCTTAGGCATACCAACAAGCATCAAAAAGCCTGCATCTGAGAGCTGGTCGCCTGAAGCGTCGGCATAGAGTACCTTCTGAGTCTGAATCAAGGTCTGGTCCATAATGCCACAAAAGGCGTTACTAAGCACCTTTGGCACAATCTGTAGCATAAGTGCATCGCTGCTGTTTGCAGCATCGGTAAGCCAGCCCATAAATAGAGTCTCGCTCTCAAGACCTACAACATCGGCTTTTTTAGGTGTTGTTACAGGGGTTATACTACCATCAACGCCCTCTGGGAGCTGCTCATTTGGAGTCATATCGCCAAAGTAGCGGTCGATAATCTCAATAACCTGGTCTGGGTCAAAGTCGCCAGAGAGGGAGATTGCCATATTATTTGGCACATAGTAGGTTGAGTAGTAGTTCTTGATATTGGTAATTGACGGATTCTTAAGATGCTCCTGCTTACCGATAACAGTGTGTTGACCGTATGGGTGATTAGGCATCATAAGGTTGAGAAAACGCTCGATAACCTTGTTATTGTCGCGTGTAAGGCTCATATTATACTCCTCATACACAGTCTCAAGCTCGGTATGGAAACCGCGGATAACGGCGTTCTTAAACCTCTCAGATTCAATCTTAGCCCAATTCTCAACCTGATTTGATGGAATTTCAGACATGTAAGTAGTCTCGTCATACGAAGTCCAAGCGTTGCAGTTATCGCCACCAATGCTCTGGATAAGTTTGTCGTACTCATTTGGAATTGCATACTTTGACGCCTCTTGTGAAAGGCTGTCAATCTGAGCATAGATAGCCTTGCGCTCCAAAGCATCTGTAGTTACGCGGTAAACCTCAAAGAGCTGCTCAATACGGTCAAGCAGTGGCTTCTCTGCCTCATAATTCTGAGTACCGAACTTGTCTGTACCCTTGAACATAAGGTGTTCAAAGTAGTGAGCAAGACCTGTGGTCTGCTCTGGGTCGTTCTTAGCACCCACCTTGACTGCCACAAAGGTCTGAATACGAGGCTGCTCGTCGTTGACTGTCAGATAGACCTTAAGCCCATTATCAAGGGTGTATATGCGACAGTTCAGTGGGTCGCCACTTACACTCTCATAGCTGTAATTAGAACAGGATGACAGTGCAAATAGTGCTACTGCCATCAAAATTAACCTCAACTGTTTCATAATGTATTTATTAGAATAGATTTACAAACCAATCTTTCAGAGCTGGGAATATAGTCTTAAAGACCGCAAGCAACATTGCAAAGCTCAGTATAACCTTAAGACCTGTGCCGACAATAAAGGAGAAGAAGGAGCCGATGCCCACCCTTATTGCGCGCGAGCTATCCTTGCTATCGTTTATAAGTTCTCCCACAACAGCACCCACAAAAGGACCAATAATAGCCCCCACGATGCTGCCTAAGAGCATACCCACAATAAGACCCGCAGTTGCACCTCGCTGTCCAGCTTTGCTACCGCCCGAAATCTTAGTCATATATGCTGGTAGGATATAGTCTAAAATAGAGACTGCTACAGTGAGTGCGAGGTAAATCCACACTGCTGATGTAGAGATTTGGGCAAAAGAGCAGAAGTAGCAGCACAGATAACCCACAAAAGCGAGTGCCACGCCAGGCAACACAGGGACTACGCAGCCGATAATACCGACCACAATAAAGAGTATTGCGAGTATTGAGAGTAGTATATCCACAATTATTACTTTACAAGGGTGTTTGTTGCTGTCTGAGGGAATATAACCCACGGTTTGAAGCTCTTAGCCTCCTCGAAGTCCATTGAGGCGTAGGAGATAATAATTATAACATCGCCTACACTCGCCTTATGTGCCGCTGCGCCATTAAGGCAGATAACACCACTGCCAGCCTCGCCTGCAATGGCGTAGGTCTCAAGACGCTCGCCGTTGGTTACATTGACAACCTGCACCTTCTCGCCTACAATAATATTAGCCGCCTCAAGCAGGTTGCTATCAATAGTTATGCTGCCAACATAGTCAACATTTGCCTCTGTGACTGTTACTCTGTGAATCTTGGATTTGAGTACCTCGATTGTCATCTCTTCACTATTTGAGTTTAATATTGTCAATAAGTCTAATCTCCCCAGCCTGAACTGCCACGCAGCCCTGGATGCGCTCTGACTCCTCCCAACTCTCAACTGCCTGCATAGTCAGAGCATCAACAGTCTGGAAGTAGATAACCTTAAGGAGTGGATTAGAGTTAATCTGGGTTGTTACCCACTCTGTAAGCTCACAAGGGGTCAGCTGCCCTACCTTCTCTACTGCCTTAGAGAGTACACTGTAGATATGTGGTGCCGCTGCACGATGCTCTACAGTAAGCAGTGTATTTCTTGAAGAGCGTGCAAGACCGTCTGTGTCACGGATAATAGGACAATCAACAATCTCAACACTCAAACCAAGCTGCGCCACCATGGCACGAATAACTGCAATCTGCTGAAAGTCTTTCTCGCCAAAATATGCCCTATCAGGCTCTACAATGGCAAAAAGGCGGCTTACAACCTGAGCTACGCCGTTAAAGTGACCTGGGCGAGTTGCACCCTCCATAACCTTGTCAACCAAACCAAAGTCAAACTGTCGGGTATCAGGCTCTGGATATATCTCCTCTACGCTTGGGAAGAGGACATAATCAACACCCGCAGCCTCAAGCATAGCTGCATCAGCCTCTGGGGTGCGAGGGTAGTTTTTAAGGTCGTTTTTATCATTAAACTGTGTTGGGTTGACAAAGACACTGACAACCACAGTATCGCACTCTTTTCGTGCACGCTCTACAAGTGAGATATGACCCTGATGTAGTGCGCCCATAGTAGGCACAAAGCCTACTTTGCCTGCTCTGAGTGGCTCAAGAGCCGCTCTTAACTCTTTAACTGTTGAAAACGATTTCATAGTCTATCAATATACACCGCAAAGTTATAAAACTATTCAGAAACGGCAATAAAACTCTCCATTTTTTTAGGCTCTGCACACTCTACAACAATCTGTTTATTGCCAATAAGTCTAAAAAGGAAGAGATTACTCATTGTTGTCGAATAGATATCAAACTCTCCCAACTTACGGTTTGTAAATCTGCCAAAGTAGCCAAACAGTCCGCCACAGCCACCCATATTGTATGTACAGCGCATATCCCTCTTTGTCAGAGGTGTAACAGAGAGTATATCGCTACGCTGAATTGTTACGCTGTCATACCTACGCAGCACAACAACCCTATCCTGCCACAATTCGAGCCGTTGCGGAGAGTAACCCTCGCAGTAAATCACAATTCCAAGCAATATGGGCAGTGCAATAACAAGCCCTATAACCCCGCCTACAACTCCGCCCATAGCAATAACACGGACAAGCAGCGCGATTATCCCCACAGCCAAAATAAAATATAGCCAGGTTATAATCCACACAGTCCTGCCCCAGATAAAGGGAAGAGTATAGACCTTTGTTTGCTCCATTTAGAACTGAACTTTGAAACCGAGCAGACAGCCTACGCCATACTCACGATAGAACGCCCAACGGTATATATCCGAGTTTGCAAGGTTGCGACCCTCGATAAAGAGTGTACACTGCTTAGAGACAAACCAATCTGCACTAAGAGATAAATCTACATAGGTACCAAAGCTCTTAGTTGTAATATCTGAGAGGTTATGAGAAGCTGTTGTACTCTGCTCATTAGAGCTGACAACGCTCCACTTTGTGCTGCTTACAAGTGCGGCATTAACACCAACAGCAAATTTGCGATGGGTATAGCGCAGAGCCACATCTGCCTCCAATGCAGGGCGGGCAACCTCTATGTCTGAATACTTCTTATGAATCATACCCTTGACATTTGCCGCAACAAAGAGTGACGAGATTGGCTTATACTCAACTGCTGCATTGAGCGAGTAGGTATCAAGTCGAGCAGTCTCTGCACCAAAAAATGCCCTATCTACACAGTACCAATAGAGTGCATTCTTGGCAAGCGACAGATTTGCATAGAGGCGGTAAGAGAGTTTGCCACTATTTATCTGACCCATAAAACCAAGGCGAGCATTATAGTTTCTGGTATTTGGCAGAGCAATGTCTGTAGAGGTTGTGGGCAACGCCTCGTAGCCCATAATGGCGATATATGGGTTGCGCTGTTGCAGTGAACAGTAGCTATTATTCTCTACATTACCATCAACCTCAAAGTATGGCACAAACACTCCACTGCCGATATTAAGACCCACATAGAGGTATGGCAACAGGTGATTTACACTCTTTGCATGAGCCAGCGCAAGGTTGTCATAGTAGTAAGACAGACCAGCTTTGAGCTCAAGCAGCGAGCCTGTATGGTAGCCAAAAATCAGCGAGGCTGAGACCATAGTATTGCTGTACTGCTCCATATTCTGCATGCCGTAGTAGCCCTGATAGCCCAAAGAGGCTGCAAAATCAAACTTTTTGGCAATATTGCGAGCAAAACGCACCCCACCATTAAAGTTGAGCTGCTGAAGCTTCATCTCTGAGACAAGATTGTTCTCTGAATTGAAGAAGTAGAATTGGTCTGACTTATCGTTATAAAAATCAGCATCCAAATATACAGCAAAGTTCAACTTTGTAAGGTCGGCAAATTGGTCACCAAAGGAGAGATTGACCCCCATAGTCTCAAAATCGACCCTCTCTGGATTATTATCCCTCTCTGAGGCGTTGTATGTATAGCGGCTGTACATGCTTGCGTTGTAGTTCAGCAGACCCTCAAGGGTATATTTGCCGAAATACTTACCGCCACCCAAGCCTACACGGTTAACCATCTGCTGAGAGTTGTTATTAAGCATCTCTCCCGCAGCATCACTAACCTTGATATTTGAAAATCGTCCCAAATGGTTAGCAAAGGCTGTCAGGTAGCCCACATCTGCACGCTGGGTAGTTGCATAGAAGTCAAGCTCCGAAGCTAAAGGATAACCAACACCTGCTTTAAGGTAGAAGGGGTACTTGCGCGCTAACTCCCAATAGGTTACAGAGGCAGGGCGGAACTTCTCTGTCTTAAAAGCTGCCGAGCAAGCCTTTGGGGTTATGGTATAGTCTATCTCTGGGCGGATTGTAACCGTGTCAACCTCGTCCGGAACAATAGCGAGCTTACGCGACTGCTGCAAGGCTGGGGCGTACTGCTTTGTAACCTCAACCTCTCTATGTACCTGCGCTGAAACTGAGAGCAGTGACAGCAGCGACAATATTGTAAGTGATAATCTTTTCATGGTCTTATATAATTTACCTATGGGTAAGTTCTACTCTATAACAACTTTGTAATTCGCTCCTTTGCCTCGGCAACAACGCCATCGTCAGCAGGAGAGTAGCCATCTATGATACTCTGGTATGTTGCGCGTGCCTGGAAAGCATCCCCCTTGGCAGCGTAAATATCGCCTAAGATGATAAATGCGCGACCTAAGTAGTAGGTCTGCTGAGTCTTGCTCTCGGCAAGCTCATAGACAAGTTGCTCTGCCTTAGCATGGTCGCCACGCTCAAAGTGGTGGCAGATAATGTGGTAAGTTGACTCTGCTCCAACGGCATCGCTCTTATCGCTATACAGAGTCTCGAAAATGGCAAGTGCCTCACTCTTCTCGCCCTTGGCAAGCAGCACCTTACCCTTTCCAAAGAGTGCCTTACGGCGGGCAGACTGCTCTACATCTATAAGCGAATCAACATCCTCTGCCATGGCAAGGGTCTTTTCATCATCATTGTAGGCAATAACCGCATCTACATAACGCTTTGAAGCCGACACTCTCTGTTCTGACTCTGGCGAGAGGTCGTAGAGACGACGATAAGCCGAGGCAGACTCTGCATACATACCCTTATCAAAGGTTACACCGCCCAACTTCTCAAGCACAGGCACGGTGTAGCGGTTATTTGGACGGTCAGCAAGCAGTTTCATGCTCTCTAAAGCCCTATCAAGCGAGTCGCACTTGAGATAACTATCTGACAGACAGAAGAGTGCATCGTCTATATAGTAGCCCTTTGGATAGCTCTCAATATAGCTCTCAAAGTGTGGCACAGCCTCTGAAGTCTTGCCTGCGAGGTATATCTTCTCAGCAGCACGATAGCTAAGTGAGTCGCGGGTAAGTACGCTCAAATCGCACTCTACGCCTGTCTTCTCGGCGTATGCAAAATATGAGTTTACATCGCCACGAGAGACATAAATCTCGCGCACTGCCTGCATTGCATCCTTAGCAGCCTGAGACTGCGGAGAGGCTGCAATAACAGAGTCGTAGCACTCTAAAGAGCGTTCTGTATTGCCCATATTGAAGTATGCCAGACCAAGGTCAAGCATGGCTGCTGTCATGTAAGGAGTTGTAGGATAGCTCTTTACCAACTTCTCAAGAGCTGTAGCACCGTCGCTATACCTCTCGGCTGCAAGGTGTGTACGACCAAGTTCGTATGAGGCATCGTCAACATAATCGCCATCGGCTGCTGTGATGATGCGCTTCAGAGCCTCTATTTTTGTGGTCTCCTTGCCCAACAGACCCAACGCCACAGCTCTGCGGTAGCGTGCGTAGTGGCTCTGCTCGGTATTAAGGGCAACGGCATTCTCGTAGTTCTTGACAGCATCCTGATAGTTGCGTTGCAGATACTGCACATCTGCAAGGCGGTTAAAACCGTCGGCACGGTAGTTATCTCTGTTCTTGTAGAGCCAAATAAAGCCCTCCAAAGAGCGTTGTGCCGCTGCGGGGTCGCCAAGGGCGATATTTGTGTAACCGAGGTTGTAGAGTGCCATCTTGTACTCATTGGCTGTACGAGGGGCGCGCTTGAGATAGTAGTTGTACTGCTTTGAAGCCTCAGTATAATTTGCAGTTTTGTATGCAATCTCGCCCAACCAGAAGGCACACAGAGCGTTGTACTTAGGGCTAACGCCTACCTCAAGAGCCTCTTCAAGCGAACTCTTTGCCACAGCATCATCGCCGTTCTTAAAGGCATTGATACCCCTAAAATAGGCTATCTTCTGTAGCGCAGTACGCATATTACCGTCTGGATTAGGGAACGAGCGGATTGCATCGTATGCCATATCGTAATCCTTAGAGTTGTAGTAGGCTGCAATAAGCAACTCACGAGCCTCTGAGGCACGGTCTGAGTCTGGATAGCGGGTAATATAGCGAGTCAGCACATTTATTGAGCCATTGAAAGTTCCACCGCCTGTCTCAAAGAGCAACTTGCCGTAGTTGAAGAGTGCATCCTCGGCAATATCGTTGTTGTACCTCTCATCTGCCGCCATAGCAAAGGCGTTGATAGAGTTGCGCTTGTCGCCAAGGCGGATGTAGCAGTCTGCAAGGTGGTATGATGCGTTCTGAGCAATATCGTCAGTGCCGTTGCAGACACTCTTCAGAATATCAATAGCACCTGCGTAGTCTGTTGTACGATATGTTGCATAGCCGAGCATGTAGTTCTCCTCACGACCCATCTTGCCACCGCCATTTTTGTAGGCTGTGATGTAGTGCAGGGTCTTTTCGTAGTCCTCATTGCGATACCACGACTCTGCCGCCATACGAAGTATTGCACCGCGCTCAGCCTCGGTTGTACTCTTTAGCAGAGCATCGGCATTGTCAATAACATACTTGTAGTTGCCACGGTCAAACTCAAGCTGCAAGAGGTAGAAAGGCACAACCTTTGAGTACGCCTGACTGCTCTGAAGAGAGGTAAAGCCCTTGTACGCCTTGTCATACTCCCCTTCGGTGTAGTGGATGTAAGCCTTGTAGTATGTGGCATGGTCAATATATTGGCTGTAGGATGGTACACGCTCAAAATACTCATACGCGCTCTCAAGATTGCCATCCAAAAACTCAATGTAACCCATGCGCACATCATATTTCTCGCGGTCGGCACGGGTAAGTGCGTTGTAGTGAACACCCGCAAACTGAGTCTTTGCTTTGTCAAACTCCTCCTGCTCGCAGTAGTGCAGGGCAAGCAGAAAACGGACATCTGTAGCATGCACAGAGCCTGGATAACGCCTCAAAAACGCCTCCATGCGCTGCTCTGCAATATTATCGTGCAACTTGGCAGCACAGAGGGTCAGGGCATACTCTATCTGCTCTGTAGCAGCAACATCGCCAGAGGGCACAATCTCCAACAGACGCTTGTACTCCCCTGCCGCATCACTCCAACGACCATGCTCTAACAGGCTCTTCGCCCTGGCAAAATCAATCTCCACCACTGGCGGATTGATAGCCCCCGCACTGCAAATACCACACAGCGCAAAGGCAGCCACTATGATAGACTTTCTAAACATTTCTACTATAATATAATTTTTATAACCATACAATCATTGCAAAGGTAACAATTATCAGAGATATATCCTAATTTTCCTTTAGGAAAATAGACCAAAAAAATAGTCTGTTGGCTATTTAATTTACCAAACAGACTCTATAATGTAGAACGATTTATTCAAGACTTATGCCCTACTAAAATCGACACTGAGCACGATATACAATCGAACATTTTTCGTATAAACTCTGTTATACCAAGAGGGCAATCTGTTTAGACTCGGAGAAATCCATCATCCGCAACCTAAGCTCAGGGGAACAAACGAGGCGGAAGCCGTTGTTGTTGTTACGATTGTCCGCACTGTTGTTGTTGCGATTAGAGACACGACAGTTCCCGGCATTGTTGTTCCAGCTACCGCCACGCAAGACGCGGTTAGAGCCACCCTCCGATTGCCACCTTTTCCATCACTCCCCTACGAAAACCATGCGTAGAGGCTTTATCCACAAAAGCCAATAGCGGCGTAATATGCTCTGCATACCTCTGTTGGGTCCATAATCCAAGAGACAAAAATCGAGCATAGTCCTTCATTTTTGCACAAAAACGCTGCTTAGATGCTCTACCAAGCAACAAATGATGCTGCATCAACTTATAACCCAAAAAAGAGACTCCGCAATTTGTTGGTTTTATCTGCGGAGTTTTAAGTCTGAGACCTCGCTGAGCAGCCAAAGTTTCAACTCTTTTCACAATATTTTGCAACTCAGGCTTACTATCACAAAAGAGCAACATGTCGTCCATATACCGTACATAAGATTTGACATGAAACTGCTCTTTAATTTGATGGTCAACCCTTGACAGGTAAAGATTGGCAAAATATTGACTTGTAAGATTTCCTATAGGCAAGCCGCAACCATTGCTAACACTGTAACTATCTATTATGGAATCAAATATCTTTAGCAGCCTATCATCCTTAAAAATATGCCTCAACTCCGATTTCAATACCGAGTGTTGCACCGAATCAAAATACTTGCGCACATCCAATTTTGCAACATATCTAAACTTTGGCATCGCCTTTCCAGCCCTTGACAAAGCAGAATATATACCCTTACCAGGTCTTGTTGCATAGGTATCATAAATCAGCCCTTTTTCAAAATATGGATGGCATATATTCATTATGGCATGATGCAAAACCCGCTCATAGAACGATGCTGCACAAATCATCCGAGGTTTAGGGTCTCGTATTTGGAAATATGTATAATTCCCCACACTAACCTTTCCCTCAATAATCTCCTGCCGCATCTTGGCAAGATTTTTTGAGAGATTTTTCGAGAACTCTACCACCTCCACCTTTGTTCGTTTTCCACGACAAGCTTTGGTATAAGCAAGATAAAGATTATCTAACTCTGCAATCTTCTCAATCAGATAACCCACCCTTTTCATGCTCTAACATTTGGCACAACTCCGCGCCGTACTTCTCTATCTTTTTTTCTCCTACTCCAGGAATTACTCTAATCTTTTTTGCATCGGGATTCTCAATTTTGGCTATTTCAGCCAACTCTGCATCTGTAAAGACCGCATACGCAGGAATCGCCTCCCTGTCTGCAATTCTCTTTCGCAGCGTACGCAAAATGGTAAATACCCCAAAAGCCCTCTCATCAAGCACTTTCTTGTAGTCAACTTTTTCGCGTCTTTCTGAATCCATGACAGTTGTATTTGCAACAGGCAAATATGTTATGCAGAAGCTCCAATAAGTATTACCGCCCTGCACAACCACCTGTTTATCTATCTCCACAATCTTCTGGCTGCGCAGAAAACGATTCAACTCTTCGTTTAACTGCTCGCCAGATATGACCGGCACAGTAAATATTTTTATTTGCATACCTCTTTAGGCATATTCTACAAATTAGTAATCAATTATTTTCGTTTTAAGACAAACTCTATTTCGGTCGCTTTGAGCTTCGACCTAATTTATAGAACATGCCTAAATATTTTCCTCGCTGCGGCAGTCGGTTTGCGGCGCGCTTAACGCGCTGCTCGCTTTCCGACAGCCGAGAACTTCTCTATTTTTCTTTTTCCTTTTTCTTTTTTTGCTTAGGTTGCGGATAATGTATTTCTCCAAGTCTTACTCAGGGGAACACACCAAGCGGAAGCCGTAGCCGTTGCCACGATAGTCCGCACTGTAGTAGCTGCGATTAGAGACACGACAGCCCCCGGCACCGCCGCCCCGGCTACCGCCACGCAAGACGCGGATAGAGCCACCGCTTGGACCTGTAGGGTTGGTC
>CAZIPR010000054.1:0-12738 GCA_964541245.1 uncultured Alistipes sp. | reverse complement strand
GCAATTCTTACCGCCAGCGACTCTGCAACCTCACAGTTCGTAAAACTCGCCGTCGCAGCTACTATTGGAGAGGATGATGATACCACAGGCGGCGATACAGAAAATCCAGAGCAGCCAAGTGAGCCTGTTATCCCAGACCCAGAGATTCCTGAGATTGTTGCAGGTCCAAACAACAGCATTACCTACACCACAACCGATTCTAACCCTGTCGTTCTCTATACAGAGATGGGCTTTGGTGCAAACATTGTTTCAAACGAGTATGACAAAATTACAGATACAGGAACTATTGTTTTTGATGGCGATGTAACAAAGATTGCTATCATGGCGTTTAAGGATTGTCTTACTCTTACTTCAATTACCATCCCTGGCTCTACTACAGCAATTGCAGACGAGGCATTCTCTGGATGCAAGTCTCTTACAGCTATTGAAGTTCCTAATACCATTAAAACCATTGGCACATCATCTTTCTATAACTGTACAGCTCTTAAAAGTGTTACCCTCGGTAGTGGTTTAACCTCTATCGGAGCTGCTGCTTTCCAAAGCTGCACAGCTCTTGAGAGTGTTAATATTCCAGATAGTGTAACCACTGTTGGCGAGGGCGCTTTTTGGTACTGCTATGGCATGAACGCCTTTTATGGCAAGTTCTCGTCTGCTGACAAGCGTTGTATGATTATCAACGGTGTACTTGAGTATTTTGCACCTAATGGTCTTGCTGAATACTCAATTCCAAGCACTGCTACCTCAATCAAACATCGCGCATTCTACAGCTGTGATAATTTGACAAGTGTAACACTGCACAATAATATAACCTCTATTGGTTATGATGCGTTCCGCGATAGTGATCGATTAGTAAGTGTAACATTTGGAAATAGTATTACCACTATTGGAAATAACGCATTTGATTTATGTATTGCTCTCACTGAAATAGATATACCAGATAGCGTAACGACTATTGGAGATTTTGCTTTCTCTGGTTGTTATGCTCTAAGAAGCGCGGTTATTGGAGACAGTGTCAAGTCTATCGGAGAGCACGCATTCAATGAGTGTACTTCAATGACAAGTGTATCAATTGGTAAAAGCGTTGTTAATATTGGGGAAGGTGCATTCAGTAATTGTTCTGCGCTCAACAGAGTAAATATTACCGATATTGCAGCCTGGGCGCAGATTAACTATAAATATAATAATTATTATTATAAAGAGTCAAATCCACTCTATTATGCAAAGAACTTATATCTGAATAATACTCTCGTTACAAACCTTACAATACCTGCATCTGTAACAGCAATCGCTCCATACACCTTCTACAACGCCGATTGTCTAAAAAGGGTTATTTTCTCTAATGGCACAACATCAATTGGTGATCGTGCTTTTTATGATTGTGATGGTATTACAGCTATTACTATTCCTGATAGCGTTACATTTATCGGCAATTCTGCTTTTAGAGATAGTGGAGCTATTGCAAGTGTATCTATAGGTAGTGGTATTACCAAAATCGAAGATTATGCTTTCAATAATTGTGCATCTCTTGGACTTATTTATTGTATGGCAACGACACCTCCTGAGTTGGTGCATCAAGATGCCTTTAGAGGCAATGCGTCTGGTCGTAAGTTCTATGTACCAATAGCAAGTGTTGATAGTTATAAAACCGCGTATAGATGGAGTGATTTTGCTTCAGATATTTACGGCTACGACTTTTAGTTAATTGCTTCAGAGGCTGACCAATTTTCTCGGTCAGCCTCTACTTTTTAGAATTTACCTCTATAGGTTATTACGACCAGGGTCGCAGGCTACAATATAGCCTGTCACATAACATGTGGTCCATCTGTCAGTCTCCTGATTAGCCTCTATACGGCACAAAATTAAGGGTACACTCTACAAATATACGGAATATACATTAAAAATCAAAAGTATAGTTTATATTTATAGTACGATAAGAAATTAGTATTTGCTATTATCGAAATTAGTTGTACCTTTGCATTAGAGAAACAGAACAACTAACAATTAAATTTAATAAAACTATGAAAGATTTGAAGGGATCACGCACCGAGCAGAATTTGTGGACCGCTTTTGCAGGCGAGAGCCAGGCACGCAACAAGTACACCTACTTTGCATCAAAGGCAAAGAAAGAGGGTTTTGTTCAGATTGCAAAACTCTTTGAGGAGACTGCTGCAAACGAGAAAGAGCACGCTAAGATTTGGTTTAAGCTCCTTGGTGGTATTGGCGATACTGCTGCAAACCTTAAGGCTGCTGCTGAGGGCGAGAACTACGAGTGGACAGATATGTACGCAACCTTTGCAAAGGAGGCACGCGAGGAGGGTTTTGTTGAGATTGCTGCTCTCTTTGACGGCGTAGCAAAGATTGAGAAGGAGCATGAGGAGCGTTACCTCAAACTTCTTGCAAATGTAGAGGGCGGCGTTGTATTCTCACGCGAGGGCGATATGATTTGGCAGTGCTCAAACTGCGGTCACATCGTAGTAGGCAAGCAGGCTCCAGAGCTTTGCCCAATCTGCGCTCACCCACAGGCATACTTCGAAATCAAGGCTGAGAACTATTAGTATTCATCCACCACAACAAAAAAGGCTGCAAATGCAGCCTTTTTTTATTTGATACGCGGAGGCAAAACTCAATACGCCTTTAGTAGTAGCTATAGGGAGCCTCTAACAAAACAGGTAGTATTAGGTTATTTGAGTTTTGAGATGATGCGACCGTTGTAGTCTATGCAGGCGGTTTGGTGGTTGCAGGTGACATAGAACAGGGTTTTGTTTTTGTCGTAGCGGATATAGTCGAAGACGGAGCTGATAATCTCTTTGCCCGTTTCATCTATTACGCCGTAGCCCGTGCGGGTTTCGACAACTGCCCTATTTTCGCAGAACTCCTCTGCCCAGAGGTATTGCGGTGGGATAACGACCTCTTTTTTGCTATTCATAAAGCCATAGCGTCTATTACGGCAGAAGCGTGTAGGTCCCTCCAACTCACAATCTTCCATATACAGAGAGTCAACATCGTGCAAAACGGTCTGTTCCTCTGCAAACTCACTCTTCAGCAGCTCAAAGTTATCAAAGCAACCATCCAAAGTGGCATAGTGGTAGCGTATAGGGTGCAGTCTGCCATCATTGCCGACAATGATATTATCCGGAGTGAGGTTATTGTGGCTGAAATTGAGCCGTTTGCACTCGCTGTGCAGGCAGTCAATCATATCTGCCATCTGCTTACCTGAGACTATGGTATAGCGCAGCAACTCGCCATGAGGGATTGGTTGTACAATTATATCGCTATAGAGTCTCTTGCCGTTGCTATCAACTATAGAGAGTTCATCTTACAGCAAGATATAGGGACACAAATATTCACTTTTCAGATTTGCCAGCTGCTCTACATGCGCCCTATCGTAGTGACGCAAAGGCATAAATATTAGCGAGAGCCCCCAGTCGGCAAGCACCACCTGAGCCTCAGCAAATAGGCTTGTTCTGCGCACCTCTATCTCGTTGCCACAAAGAGGGATTACTCCACGAAGAGTCTTAAAAAGGCTCTGCTCAGCATTTAGTGCGCATTTGAATATGGTTGCAGGGATAGACATAGAGATAGCTCGGCAGGTGCTACTTCGCTTTTGGTAGCACAACATCACTATTCCACTCTCCGTCGGCTGTACGGCATATTACAGGGCGATTTTTCTCAACGCTCTTCAGCCACTCATAAGCCTTGTACATACAGTAGCCGTTGCCAGCATTTCTGCCACCCAAAGAGTAGCCAATAATACAAGCGCGGTTGCGAGTACGGTAGTACATGCCTTTCACTCGTTTAATGTACTCATCCACAAGCTCTGGATTGTTTGACGGAGTGCCGCCTATGGTGCGGTCATTGCTCTTATCTTTAGGGTTAATGCTCACACTCTCAATAACATACATACCTAAGTCGTCACATAGGTCATAAAACCACGATGGCTGCGGTGTTGATGGCATAAGGGTATTTATACCCTCAGCCTTGAAGGCAAGAATCTCCTTGCGACACTCGCTGCGGTTTGTTCTGGCATTGTACTCCCTAAGCGAGATATCTATCGGCTCTCCATTGCGCAAAATTTTACCATCTGCGTATGTGGTCACGCCCGCACCAACACGGGTTGTAAGGTACTCAAACGGCTTTCCGTTGCGCTTAATGTAGAGCGTTGTGCGATATAGTCCCGCCTGCTTGTTGCTCCACAGATACCTGCTCTCAGCCCCCAAATTGAGGCGGATTTTAAGCGTATCTCTGCTTCTGCCAGCCACTTTAATCTCACGGACAGCATAATCTACCAACTTGCGCTCTGGCGTGTAGATGTCATAGCCAACAGATATAGGCTCCTCGTAGTTGAAGTCGTTGCCTACAATAACATCAAGATTTAGGTGCAGTTTACCCTCATTGTCGGCAGTTATCGACGCATCAAAATCATAGACAGAGGTGCGGTGCTGCGCAAAGAGATAGCACCCCTCAGCCTGCGCACGAAGTGAGTTCTGAGCATCTGCATTAAGCTCGCCATGCTCCGAGGTGCGCAACAGCAGCACTACCTCATTTACACCCTGAATAAGGTAGGGCGAGATAAGATAATCCGCTGGAGTGTATGGGTCAGAGGTCGATGAGACAAGTTTGCCATTGACCGCTACATCATACGCCTTTATGGTGTTTTCGATGTGCAGATATACATTGTAGTCTTTCCAAGAGGCTGGAATCTCTATTTTTGTACCTATCAACTCAATATTACCGACACTACCCAGCGGCAGAGGCATGTAGGCAATGTGATTTACTGTGCGCGAGTGGTCACGACTCAGAGCATCATCCCTCACATCATAAACAGTAAACTCACTGCGATAAACCCTCTGCGCCATAACCGAGCAGGCTACTAACGCCAATAAACCAAATATCGTTAATCTTTTCATATCTCCATAAATTGACCTACAAAGATACTACAAAATAAAATGAGTTTTCACAACAATTGTAAAAAAATACAAATACTGCGTTTTTAGAGAATTTGAGGCGCGCTCCAATAACAGAGATTAACAGTGAATAGCAGCGCGCAAAGGATAGCGGCTATTAGAGGCAGTTAGAGGGTATTAGAGGAAATTAGGGGTGCGCGCTAACAGTACAAACTTAGTTTAGCTGTTTTCGGATTTTTGGGACCCCATCTCAGTGTATCCAAATGGCGTAAATCGTCCGAGCATATCGTCTACTTCGCAATATATTATTCATTATAAGCCCACCACCTTCTGTCTCATTTTGTCGAGATGGGCAGATAAGTATTATATGGCAGAATTTATTTGCTTTTTCCTAATCAAAATTCTAAAGTAAGGGCATCGTCCATTAATTGAAAGATCTTTTCCATCACATCCCTTTCGGAAACCAACAATCTCAAATTGAGCAGGATTAAATTTATGTAAAAATGTAATAGGGACACCCATATATCCAATATAATCCGAAGGAATGTCCTGAGTCCTATTTACATTTATTCCATCGTAATTATCGTAGCGTTGATACATGCCCTCATTCCCAATATACTGTTTTGTTAGAGATATGAACTCATTATGTTTCGGGACATATAAATTAGTTAGCCATAGGCAGTTGTTGGGGGAAATAATTCTGTTACCATATCTATCTAATTTAGTTTCTGTACCATATAATTCGTAATATTGTGGAACTATAAACCCAGAAATACCTCTACCCAAATTGACACCTAACCAGACCTTATCTTCCCGTATTAGTCCGAAAATCTCTTTGTATGTTATTGCGTTAATATTACCTATGACAAGAAATTGTTTGCCATAGGTAACTAATTGTGATATATATTCTCTAAACAAAGAAAATGGAGGGTTTGTTATAACTATATCAGCTTGTTTCAACAAAGCGATACTTTCTGCGCTTCGAAAATCACCATCCCCTTGAAAGTTAATCAAATCACAAATTTCAGGTATAACCTTTTCCTCATTAGAACCTGAGTATTCATAATAAAAGCCCTGGGTATTTATATTCGAATTAGGTAACTCCGATTCGTTGGATTCTCTATAACATGATGCTATTAACTTTTTTAGCCCAAGTCTGTTAAAATTTACAGCAAAATATTTATAAAAGTTACTTGTTCGCGGATCATCACAATTACAATAAACAACTTTACCAGCAAACTGATCCGCGGGATAATGTTTCAACTCTCTTTCTATATCTTCTAGCAATGTATAAAATTCATCGCTTCTAGATTTTTTTGCTTTTCGCAATAATACATTATTGGCATTTCTTGACATAATTATAAAAAAATTACTAATCTTTAACTTCTGCCGTTAATTGCTTAAATAAATCACTTCCCAACACACGCAAAGAAGTTTCTGCAACTTCTGTCATAATTTTAGCCATATCTTCAGCATTCCATTTACCACCTTTCCCCTGAGTATATATCGATGTTGCTTGAAGCATTATTGACTTATCCTTATGTTTTACAAATTTATTTTCACAAAGGTTAATATTTATCGGCATACCATAGTTCGCAGAAGTAAGTCTGTCTAACCTATTGAGCATTCCTGAGTTATACTCAAGTTTTACAACTCTGCCGTCGGGTCTTATCACTGATATTGTTTCAGTCAAAAAATTAGACCCTTCTAGAAAAAGGATATATGGAAAATGTGATTCTGACAACATATAATTTGCAATCTCAGAGATATTTTTATGAGATCTTTCAATAGCATTTCCTGCAGCCATCAAATCTTGATCGTTGTTTTTCCCGACAAGTTTTCCCGCTTTTATGTTCTCTATATCCTTACCTTGATGTTTTGCCTCTGTTACTAATACAATTCGCCAATTACCACTATCATCTTTAACTTCAATAATTCCGCCATCAGGAATTATACTAGCATTAGACACATAAAGAGTTTGCCCCAATGTTGAATCTACATTTTTCAATGCACTATTTATCTCTTTTTTTGTAATACTATCTCTATGCCTAAATTCTAGTTGAGTATATTTTTTCTTCAGAAAATCCATGACAGATAATGCGACTTTCCTGACTGCAGTATCATGCAACTTAGCTTCTTCGCCAAATATACCAACAACACCTTGTGATTCTTTATGCTGATTAGTTAATCGTCCAGATTGATTCTTTAGTGCCATAAACTTATTATTTATCTCGGTTCACAAAATTACGAATAATTTGCGACTCTAGCAACACAGACATTCTAATTCTTTAATTCTTTACATTCCCTCTTTTGGTTTCATATAGATTATGCAATTGTAACAAAAGGTCACAATTGTACACAAATAATCATAAATAGCTATAAATCAAGCGTATCTATGTGCAAAAAAGACGAAAATCGCCATAATTTCATCCTTTATATCCCCTCCGTAGGAGGTGCGATAAAAATAGAGCCCTCACTCAAGCTCGCTTGAAAGTGAAAGGGCTCTATTTTTTATCGTATAGCCTTTAGGCTATCCTAAATCCGCAACTGCCATTAGCAAAACGCAGTTTTGCTGAAAGTCTTTTAAGCCATCTTCGATGTCTTTTCCTCCTCGCAGTTCGGCATAGTCTGCAAGCAGCCTCTGCCCTCACGAGCAGCGTCGGTTGGGTCACTTTTCTTCAGAAAAGGGACGGTACTGTTCTATTAGCGACTTTTTGCCAGCTCTTTTGAGACGGTGGCGAGGGCGGAGTCTGCGGTAGCGAGGTATTCTCTCCAGTTGTATGTTTTATCGTTAATATTTAGGGTCCGCAGGTTGTTAAGGCACTCTTCGAGGGGTTTGAGGGCGGGGTTATTCTCTCCATATTTTGCTCTCAGGGTGCGCACCTTTTCGGCAAACTCTATTCCGTCAACAAGTCTCTCAAAGCGCATAGATGAGCGTGCGCCTGGATAGACCAGGTATGTATCGCCCGACGCCCAATAGCGGAAGCGTGAGTCGTAAGTTGGATGTGCGTTCCAGGAGTTATACGACCATCTGAGCATACCGTCATAGTCGTAAGCTATGCCATAGAGGCTTAGCAACATAGACTCGTATGGCTCTGAGTATGTAAAGGTATTAGGGAAGTGGGTACTACAGCAGACATAAAATGTTGATACAAAGCCTTTTGCCCTGCGTGCAGCAATCTCTTCAAAGCTCATTGCCGCCTGTTTCTGACCCACGCATACATCCCTCATATTTGCATATCGCTTGTATGAGTTGTGGTTGTCTGCAATAGCAAAACCGAGTTCTGGTGCATACTTTTTTATCAGTCGTGCAGCCTGGTCCATATCCTCTGGTGCACGCTCATCAATAGCCATATTTGTAATATGCAGCCACCCTTTTTGGCGAAGATGCTCTGCAAAATCGGCAAGAAATGGAGCCCACATAGCCTCAAACTCTGGCGTGCCAGGGATAGCTCTTACAGTACGATTGCGCTCGCTAAAACCTGTGCGTTTGTCGTGGAAATCGAGCACACAGTCGCCCCACGGCAGCATTGAGTAACAGTTTATCTGCTTATCAATGCCAAGTGACATCATAAACTCAACCCACTTATCAAAGACTGTGTAGTCATACTCCCAAACATCATTGTCATACCTTGTCCAACAAATCATCGGCTCGTAGTCATCAAAACACTGATAACGCCATGGGTCTCTGTTGAGCGTAGCAGTGATAACCTTCTGACCCGCATCGGCAAGCATCTGCATAACAGGTCGCATAGCCTCAAAATGGGCATCACTCCACATCTCTACACCCTCTACTCTGGCTACTGCCGACGGGTGCTGCCATAAATCGAGGTGGTAGCTCCATTTGCTCGGCTCTGCAAGCTGCTGGTCTATAACCTCCAACTCTAAAGGCAGTTTTACCGAGCCAAAACCGCTGTGAGAGACCTTTACTGTAGCCTTGTAAATGCCAGGTGCGGCATCTTGGGGAATATCTATCGAAATCCACACAGGACGGGTGGTCTTACCCTCAATATCAAGACTTGCAGCCGTATCAAGCATATCGGCACGAAGCGTTGACGGATGGTTGTTTACGCGCCCGCAGAGGCAGTTTTTGTCAGATTTATCAGCAAGCACATAACCCACAAATCGCGCCTGAGCAATAGACGATGGCAGGGTGGCTTCCTCACTCTTGAAGTCTGAAATTTTACACTCTACGCCCTTCAAGTCCTCTAAACTCCACACTAAAATCTGCGCTGAAACCCTCTCTCCACGCCAAGCGGCAAGTGTAACTTTTTCAGTTAAATCCTGCGGCACAAGACTCTTTGAATATGCCAAATCGGCACTGCCCCACAGAGCATTAAGCCCGCGGCTGACACTCTGCCAACAGAGTTTGTCTGCCTCTGTAAGCGGCACAGGGTCTAAAGCCTCTTTAAGGGTTGTAACGGGCGTTGTTGTACAACACGCCAGGGCTAAAGTTGCAAAAATTAGGTTAAGTTTTCTCATTTTTCCAGGTTTTTAGGGTTCTATCCAACTACAAAGTTAGCAATGTTTTGCAAAAAAAAGGTGTTTACTTGATAATGTTATGAATAATTTATTACCTTTGCATAGATAAACACTAAATAAACCATTGTAAACACATAATTTTATATTGCAATATGGTAGATATTTTTGAACGCCTCGAAAGAAATACAGGCGGACCAATTGGTCAGTACATGCAGTTTGTACACGGTTATTTTGCTTTCCCAAAACTTGAGGGAGAGATTGGACCACACATGCGTTTCCGCGGTAAGATGATGCTCAACTGGAGCCTTAACAACTACCTCGGTCTTGCAAACCATCCTGAAGTTCGCAAGGCAGATGCAGCAGGTGCTGCTGAGTTTGGTATGGCAGCTCCTATGGGTGCCCGCATGATGAGTGGACAGACTAAATACCACGAGCAGCTTGAGAGAGAGCTTGCCGAGTTTGTTGGCAAAGAGGATGCTTTCCTGCTTAACTTCGGCTATCAGGGCATGATTTCTATTATCGACTGCCTGCTTACCCCACGCGATGTTGTTGTCTATGATGCAGAGTGCCACGCTTGTATTATTGACGGTCTTCGCATGCACAAAGGCAAGCGTTTCGTATATGGTCACAACGACGAGGAGTCTCTGCGCCTCCAGCTTAAGCACGCAACAGAGCTTGCTGACGAGCAGAGAGGCGGTGTGCTGGTAATTACCGAGGGTGTATTCGGTATGAAAGGAGACCTTGGCTTCCTCGATGTTATCGTAAAGGCTAAGAAAGACTTTAACTTCCGCCTGCTCGTTGACGACGCTCACGGCTTCGGTACTATGGGTCCTGGCGGTCGCGGTACTGCTGCTCACTTCGGCGTAGTTGAGGGTGTGGATGTGTTGTTCAACACCTTTGCAAAGTCTATGGCAGGTATCGGTGCATTTGTCTCTGGTCCACGCTGGCTTATCAACCTCTTCCGCTACAATATGCGCTCACAGCTCTATGCAAAGTCGCTGCCTATGCCAATGGTTATCGGCGCGCTGAAGCGTCTTGAGCTTATCCGCAACCACCCTGAGTATCAGGAGAAACTGTGGGAGATTACCCGCGCACTTCAGAGCGGTCTTAAGGCTAACGGTTTCGAGATTGGCGTAACCCAGTCCCCTGTAACCCCTGTATATATGAAGGGCGGTAACGAGGAGGGTACAAACCTTATCGTTGACCTGCGCGAGAACTATGGCGTATTCTGCTCTATCGTTATCTACCCTGTAATCCCTAAGGGAGAGATTATCCTGCGCGTAATCCCTACCGCAGCTCACACTATGGAGGATGTAGAATATACCATCAACGCCTTCAAAGCTGTCCGCGATAAGTTCGAGTCTGGCTACTATAGCTCAATGCCTATCCCAATGAAGGCAGACCCAGAGTTCAAAGTCCGCTAAATAGCGACAGATATACACAAAATCCCCAAAAGTTTAACTGAACTTTTGGGGATTTTTACTTTTATTGCAAAAATTTACTACCTTTGTAATACATATTGACAAACACGGAAGTGTAGTCTGTTCTTGAACTGTGAATGTAGGAAACTCACTAAATTAAAAGAGAATAGGCATACAACTGTCCGCGTCGTATCCGTATCTACGGATCAGGCGTGGGAGCTGTCGCTTATTTTATTTTAATTGGGTACTCCTACGACCTACAGTTCTAAAATAGGCTTCGGCACCACGCTTCCTATATTTATAATGCGATGTAGGTGCCTCTCGCAACAAAAAAAACACAAAACAATGAAAAAGCTGTTATTGGGACTAACCATGCTTACCTGTTTTTCTGTGACTGCACAGGAAAAGGATGTTACCACATTTCTGGGTATCCCAGTTGATGGTCTGAAATCAGAGATGATTCAAAAACTCAAAGCAAAAGGGTTTACTCCATCTTTATATAGCAATGAGATATTAGAAGGAGAATTTAACGGTTATGATGTAAATGTACATATTGCAACAAACAACAATAAGGTCTATCGCATAATGCTTTGTGATAAACCCTCTATAGATGAAGTTGACATAAAAATTAGATTTAATAAATTGTGTAGTCAGTTTGAAAACAATCCCCGCTACATCACACTAAAAGGTACACCAATACCTGAGGATGAGGATATTTCTTACAATGTAAAAGTAAATAAGAAACGATATGAAGCTACATTTCTTCAAATGCCAAAGGACACCTTAGCTATAGCAACCAAAGTAAGAAATTTTCTATTAACAAAATATACTGAAGAACAGTTAAGTAATCCCACAGAAGAAATATCCTCAGAAATAGCATATGAATCTTACAATGCTGTCATGAGTACAATATCCAAGAAGTGTGTATGGTTTATGATTTCAGAATTTGGAAGTAAATATTATATTACAATGTACTATGACAACATCTTAAATCAATCAAACGGAGAAGATTTATAGTGTTTTTATAATCTATATTTTATGAAAAACCTTTTTATATTCCTTTTGGGATTTATTGCGGGCATTATTTCCTTAATAATTGTTGGTATAGGAATTAGCAACTCTTCAGAAAATAATATGGGAATTATAGGTTTAACTCTTTTTGAACAACCAGAAAAGAGTTTAAGCACAAAGTCTTTTGAAATTCTCCAGGTTATTGATGATGGCGTGGCTTTAGCTCAAGAGATAGAATCAGTTAGTCGTTTTGGTAATATAACTTCTGACTTGTTAATTCTGCTTATAGGCGATGACGGAGAGTATTTTTATGATGATCAAGTTATAAAAATACCTAATGGCAAATGTATGCGTCAGGTTGGCATATATCAATATACAACGAAGCTTGATACCCGTAAAACAATACCAGCCGCTAAGATTATGAATAAATAATCTTTAGTGTAGAAATGTGTAAAAGTTCTTCGACGGCTCTTAATACCTCGAAGAACTTTTATTTTTTTTGCAATGCATGATGTACCCGCACAATAACATTACCAAGCCCTAAATCCGAGAACAGCGAAACTAAGTTTGTACTGTAAGCGCGCAACACTAATTACCCCTAATTTCCTCTAACAACCTCTAACAGCTGCTATCTTTTGCGCGCTCGCTAAACTCCCTAATCTCGTTAATCTCCTTAAACTCCCTAAATTACGCGCTGTCATTATATGCCATTAAGGGCGGAGCCCGTTGCTATTAACTGTTATTCTCTGCTATTAGTGCGCGCTACTTAATGCCTAACTACCTCTAATAGCCACTAAAAAAGGTTAGGTATAATATTAGTGAGCTTAACTTGCCGAGAAAGTCCCCCTCACAGGAGGGGGATTTAGGGCTCACTGTAAAATTCCAGTGGGACGAATGTGGAAATTATTACCTTTGCGTTA
>CAZIPR010000053.1:0-13031 GCA_964541245.1 uncultured Alistipes sp. | reverse complement strand
AAGCTTTCGGCAAAACTGCGTTTTGCTAATGGCTGATGCGGATTTAGGATAGCCTTGAGGCTATTACAAAAAGTAAGAGAGCAATCGTTTTCAAACAAGTTTGAACGACCGCTCTCTTACTTTTCGTACCATCTTCGATGGCGTTTCCTAAATCCGAAAACAGCTAAACTAAGTTTGTACTCTCTGCGCGCACCCCTAATTTCCTCTAATTGCCCCTAATACCCTCTAAATCCCCTACTAAATGCGCGCCACTATTTGCACCGTCTGTCAGTAAGGGAATAGCGCAAAAATTATAGGGGATTTAAGGAGGCTAAAGAATTTAGGGAACTTAGTGAGCGCAACAATAAAAGTTCTTCGGGGCATTGGGTCCCCTTGAACTTTAGCGCGCGCTACTATTCTATGCCTTTAAGTACACGCTCGGCACAAAAAAACAACAAAGGGCTGTACTTTTCGTACTGCCCTTTATTGATTTTATGTATTAGCGGCAGCAAATGCACCGCTATCACGACAAAACTATTTGATGCGCTCGTAATACTCGCGGGTGCGGGTGTCAACGCGGATGCGGTCGCCTGTGTTGATGAAGAGTGGCACCTTGATAGTTGCGCCTGTGTTTACAGTTGCAGGCTTGAGTGAGTTGGTTGATGCGGTATCGCCCTTGATGCCTGGCTCGGTGTATGTAACCTCCATGTCAACGATTGGAGGAAGCTCAGCTGAGAGAACGGTCTCCTTCTCAGTGTGGAACATAACCTCAACAATCTGACCGTCAGCCATAAGGTCGTAGTTATTGATAAGCTCTTTCTCGATGTTAATCTCTTCGAAAGTCTCGCAGTGCATAAAGTGTGCGCCCAGGTCATCCTCGTATGTGAACTGGTAAGGGCGACGCTCAACGCGTACCTGCTCAATCTTCTGACCTACAGAAGAGAAGGTGTTCTCAAGAACGCGACCGTTCTCAAGATTCTTGAGCTTTGAACGAACAAATGCAGGACCTTTGCCTGGTTTGCAGTGCTGGAAATCGACTACAAGAAAGGTCTTGCCGTCCATCTCGATACACATGCCGATCTTAATATCAGCAGCAGTAATTGTCATAGTTGTATTGTTTTAGAAATTTATAAATGCCTCAAAATCGGCTGCAAAATTACAAAAAACTCCTTAAAATCAAAATAATAGAGAGTTTTTTTACAACGGCTCCGCACTCTGCTGCTAAAAACGGTGGTTATAGCACGATGAACTCAACAGCAATTTGGGAAATTCATAAAAAGTTTTATAACTTTGTTCGGTTATTTTTTATTTTTAATAAAAAAGAGGCATAAAGAGGTATAATTAAAATTAAATAGATATAAACAGGCTAAGGAAAATGGCTTTTTGCTAAATTTATAAGACAAACCTAAAAAAACATACAAAAAAACCAAAAAACTTTTATGCTATGATGACAAACAATTTTGTTTCAGGGGGGGGTATTCCGCTCCTACAATTGAGGAGGTACACACTCCAGTTGAGTGCGGCTTCCAGGGCTCAACATTTACAGAGGCGGGTGTAAGTAGTAAGACTATTGAGGACCCAAATGTAGTAACATTAGATACTTGGTAGAAAATTGACCTAACCTAAAGAACTACTATGAAGAATCTAAAGTCACTACTTGTTGGCTGTATTATTCTATGTGCAGCCGCCTGTTCTCACTATGAGGACGAGATTTTTGTCCCAACAGTCGATGAAAACACAAACCCTGGCATAGGTCGTCTGAGCAGCTTCTCTGCTGCCAACTTCCTTGAGAGCCAGGCTGACTCTCGTGCCGGAATAAACGATGCAAATGAGTCTATCTGGCACAGAAGCGACGATGTAACAGTTGTTCGTTTTGACTCGGCAGATACAGCACCTGTGCTTGTAGAGTGCCAGACAATCGAGAACTCACTCTCTGAGGATGCTAAGACAATAACTTTTGTCTGCCAATCCAACTCTAAGGACAATGAGGATGACAACTTTATCTACGAGGAGGGCGGCGAGCAGTACGCGCTCTACACTGACGCTGCGTGCAGCGAGCCAGCAGATTTTGCAGGCGGAGCAGTCTCTTCTCGCAAGTTCAAACTTGATTTGCCAGATCAGCAGCTCTATGGCGAGACTGAGTACCACTATCCACTGCTTGTAGGTAACTGGAATCAGACCTCAAAGATGTTCCTCTTCAAGAATCCGCTTGCTACAATCAAACTTACCCTTAAGGCTCCTGCAGGCGAGACCTACCACCTGCGTTCTATCGCCATTACAGGTCGCAACTCAGAGCACATGTGGGGCAAGGCAACCGTTACAGCTACTACATCGGGCGACTGCTCAGTAGCTTTTGACGACGACAACGATGCAACCTACTACGCATCAATGAACTGCATGCAGACCGTTGAGGATGGCGAGGGCAGCACTCAGCAGGGATATGAAGTAACCGATGCGGGTGCAACTTTCCTTGTTGCAGTACCTGCACAGAACTACACTCGCGGTCTTAACATCTCGCTTATCTGCGACGAGGGTGTTATGGACCAGACCCTCAAGACTGCGGGTATTACAATCAATGCAAATGACCTAATTGTCACACCAACCCTTACAATGAATCTTGACACAAGCGGCATCTATACCGCCATGCTTCGTTGTACAGACTCTACAATTGGTGTTGCATGGACCACACTTGCAAGCAATGCGCAGTATCTAAATCAGGTATTCCCTGAGACAAGTCCACTCAACCACAACACTGAGAAGGCAAAGACCTACAAGCTCGCCCTCTATAAGGACTCTGCTTGTTCTAACCTTCTTGTAAGCTGGCTGATTGTGGGTAATCAAATTAAAAATGCAAGTGGCACATGGGAGACCCTCTTTAACGACAATGTCTATCCACAGCGTTTTGTATTCTCTGGTCTTGATGCTGCAACAACCTACTACTTTACAGTCACAGCAGATGGTGTAACCTCTAAGCCACGCGCTATTACAACATCTGCAAAGGCTTATACAGGCACAGTTACTGCTTCAAGCGCAAAGGCTGGCAATACAATCCTCTTTGAGAACTTCGCAGACTGTATAATGGGTGGCGATATGGCAACCCGTAGTGCAGGTTACTCAAGCTATAACCGCAAATCCTACACAACCCTTGCTGAAGCAAAAGCAACAGGCGAGACTCCTACGCTCTCTGATGCTGCAACAGGCGAATATGACGAGTTCTATGTATGTACAGCAGGTACCGAGATGGGTTTGTTCAATACAATCCATGGCTTGGTATCTCCTATGGGACTGAACGACTGGTCTTGGTATGCCGATGGCAACAAAGAGGGTGCTATCTTGTCTCGCGCGGGATATATTAAAATAGGTATAACAAGCCACAAGGCAGCTCTTGTAACCCCTGCTCTTACCGCTCTTGGTAGCAATGTTGCCACTGTTCGTGTTAAGTTTAAGGCTTGCCCTTATGGTGGAACAACAATCAGCGATGCAGAGAAAAATATCGCTGTTCGCCTGCTTGACGGCGGTACAATAAGCTCCGCATCAGGCTCATACAACCTGCTAAGCGGTCACAGTGTTGTTACAAGTCATCCTATACTCTTAGAGGGTAACCAGACTGCTTGGAAAGAGTATGAGGTTGTATTTGCAGGTGCAACAGAGACCTCTCGCATTGCATTTGATGGCAATCTTGAATCTGGCTCAACAAACCGCTTTATGATTGACGATATTCAGGTAACTGTTGAGAGCATTGACGGCGTTACAGCCGCTTTGGTCCGCGCAACTGATACCACAATTGCTGTTGGTTGGACTGAAACCACAGCAAACATCCCTTATATCGGCATTGCAAATGTTGCAGAGTTTGCTGACAAAGTTTCTGGTTTTGCAACCGACTGTTCTAAGACTTGGGAGGCTGGTATCTACTCTGATGCAGCATGTACAGAGCCTGTACAGGTGTTCCAAAACATTAAATATCATAACGGAAGCAGCGACACTGCTCTTTTTAGTGAGACGGGATATCGTTTGCCACGCTTTACTTTTAATGGTCTTACTCCAGAGACTACATACTATGTAATGATTAAGAATGGTGACAAACAGATGGGCACTCCGCTTGAGGTTAAGACCGTAGCAGCCGCAGCTGATGCATCAAAGGTGGTTTCTGAAGCGGGTACTGCAAAAGCGGGAGACCTTATTCTATATCAGAACTTTGAAAAACTTACTGCTCTTGGCGACCAAACTGCTGGAGCAGCAGGTTATTACCTTTCTGGACACACCTCTGCAACATCGCAGCCAGCTGTTAGTGGTATTGGCGTTATTGACTCTGCTTATGCGCCTGCTGACAATCGTGTTCTTTATGCTTATCAAGCTGACGCAGGTGTAGGTCTATTCAAAAACTGGGAGCAATGTGCTGAAGCCTGCGGCTTTGCAGGATGGGGCTGGTATGGAGATAAAGATGGAGCAGAAGGGAACTCCGTTGAGATTCGTTCTGGCTATGTAAGAATTGGTACAGGAAGTAATACTTCAACCTTATACACTCCACAGCTCTCTACTCTTCCAGGTGCAGCATCTATTCGTGTAACTTTCCGTGCTGCTCCTTACGGTTTTCTTAAGACTCCTGTATCAGAGGATATTAAAGATATAAAAGTTTTTGCCGTTGATGGTACTTCAATAGAAGAGTATTCTGGAGACCCTACAGGTACAACCTGTTTCAAGGTTACAGGCGGTACTGTTGGAGACTCTAAGACTGTATCATTTGGCGCAACACAGCCTTGTACCGAGTGGACAGAGTTTAGTGTTGACTTGATGGATGTAACCCCTACATCGCGTATCGGTATTGGTGGTAACTCAACACAGAGCAACAACCGTTTCTTTATTGACGACATCCGCATTGAGGTACTCTCTATCTCAAATGGTATTTGGACCGGTCTTGTGCGTGCAACCGATACAACGCTTAACATCGGCTGGACAATCACTAAGAGCAATACTACTGATAACTACTTCACTTCGCTCTTCCCTAATGACCCTACAAAGAACGCTCTTGACCACAACGGTTACGACAAGGAGAACTATACCATATATTTATATAAGGACTCTGCTTGCACTGAATTGGAGTTCCAGGGAGATTATGGTGGCGCATTCTTCCGTGAGGGTACTGAGGGTGCTTACTCTTACTTCCCTTGCCGCTTTACTTTCAGCGGTCTTGAGCCAAGTACAACCTACTACTTCCAAGTAAAGGACAAGGTAACAGGCAAAATCACTGACCCTGTAGCATATTCTACTACTGCAAAGGCGTTTGATGGCAACCCTGTAGTATCTTCTGCTGTTGTAGGCGATGTACTTGTATTTGAGAACTTCGGTAAGCTCTACTACACAGGCGACTTTGCAAACTACGCTGCAGGCTACACCCGCTCTGCACTCAGCAGCGCACTGGTTAATTGCAAGGCAACAGGTCAGGTTAGCTGGTCAGCACAGACAATTGACGGCGAGGCAGTTGACTTTGGTCGTTGTGACGCAAATACTGAGTCTGCACTCTTCTCTACATGTAACGGGCTGCTTGACGACATGGGTCTTGAGGAGTGGGGTTATATCTCTACTGACTCTTCGAGCCGCGTATTTATCAAGCCTGGCTATGTAAAGATTGGTGGTAGCGATACCCGCGCTGCAATCGTAACTCCACAGCTTAAGGGTCTTTCAACCTCTAAGCTCTCTAAGGTAGAGGTATCTTTCAAGGCTTGTCAGCTCTCTACTCAGAACTACAACCACTCTGTAAACGAGGACTATGTTGTTGTGCGTGGTATTACAGGCGCATCTATCAAGCCACTTACAGACGAGGCAAACCCTGGTATGGTTTATGGCGGCTATGACACAGATGCTGTAAGCATAACCCTTAGTTCTAACCCTGGCGAGTGGAAAGAATATACAGTGACTATTGATGGCGTCTCTGGCGACAGCCGTATTGCTATTGGCGGTAACCGCCCTACAGCAGGTAACTCTCGCTTCTTTATCGACGACATCAAGGTAACTGTTAAGGAGATTGGTCAGGATGTAATTACAGGTAAAGTATCTGCTCGCAATGCCGACGGTGGCGCAGGCGTTGCAAATGTAGCTGTAACAGATGGTTACACAACCGTTCTTACAGATGCAAACGGTAACTACAAGATTCCTTACACCAAAGACCCTGAGTATATCTACTACAGCACTCCTCACAACTACGAGATTGGTCGTGCTGGCGCAGGTGTACCTGTACAGTATATTGCATTTACAAAGGGTACTCTTACAGGCTACAACTTTACCCTCGGTCCAAAGATGAAGTCCTCAACACATGAGAACTTTAACGATGCTACTGACAAGTTTGACAAGTGGTTCCTCTTTGTAATGGCTGACCCTCAGACTCACAACAATACAGAGGATAACTGCTACAACAGATTTGTTAAGACTGCTGTGCCAGACCTCAGAGCGCAGGTTACTCGCGGTTACAACAGTGCTATTGATTCAGATGGTGGTCTAAACCAGGCTTATGGAGTGCTTCTGGGCGATGTTGTTTGGGACTCTACAGATGATGCTTACCACAAGACCATGAAGTCTGTGCTTGAGGTAGGCGACACAGGTGTATATTGGTTTGCTTGTCCTGGAAACCACGACTACAACAAGACAACCCGTACAATTGACGGCTTTAAGAGCGTATATGGTCCAACTCGCCACTCATTTAACCGAGGCGATGTGCATGTTGTTTGTATGAACAATGTTCAATATACCTCAACCTCAAGCTACGAGGGTGGATTTACCGAGGAGGAGTTCAACTGGCTGCGTTCAGACCTTGCTACGGTAAGCAAGGATAAGTGCGTTGTTCTCTGCTGCCATATTCAGTTCTTCGGCGGCGGTAGCGGTACTCACCTTAAGAGCCGTTACCACGATGAGGCTCTGGCTGAGCTGAGCAAGTTTGAGCATGCATACATCTTTACAGGTCACCGCCACAACCACAAGTCATACTACCATAGCAATTATGGTGTATTTGAGGTTAACCACCCTGCAGGTTGTGGTCAGTTCTGGAATACTAAGTGCTGCTCTGACGGTACTCCTGCAGGTTATACACTCTATACATTTAATGGTAATGACATCTCTCACCAGCGATATAAGGCGTTTGGAACCTCTGGCTCTGGCGATGTTACAGCTGATGGTAAGGGTGAGACTGAAAACGGTTTGCGTGTATATTGGGCTGCTGACCAGATTTATAACACCGCAAACCAGATTAACCGCTACACTTGGGGTCACAGCAATAAGGCAGTAATTGTTGCCAATGTATTTATGGCGCATCAGCTTGGTGGTCCTGCAGGAACTATTGCGGGCAACTGGAAAGTTCAGCTCTCTGAGGACTCAGGTGAGACCTGGAAAGATATGGCTCTTGTTGATAAGACCTTCTTCCGCCACTCTGTGCCTACAGGTCTTGAAGGATTTACAAAGGGAGACGACTTCAACTACAAGAACTATATTGTAGATGATGCTGGTAATACAATGGCAAGCACCTCTTACTCTGGTACAGCCGCAGGTGTTCGTGGCGATATCGATTGGTGGTATTGGGGTAAGGCTCTTGAGAAGAACAACCACCCAGGACTTATCAGCCGTGCCAGTGGAGGAGCTACCGTCCTTGGCGACGCTTGGAACTATGCAAATACCAGCTCACACATCTTCCGCGCATCGGTTTCCTCTGAATACGCTGACCGAGAAGCTGTAAATGCTGATATTAAGAGTGGAAAACTGATTATCAAGGCTACCTCTCCAACAGGTATTACCTACAAAGCCGATCAGCTGACCTATTTCGATGTATATGACGACTCCCTGCTCCAGTGGGCAGACTAATAACCCAAGAGACTGACTTTCGAGTCAGTCTCTTTTTTTTGCTACGCAGAACTGCCCGCTTTTTCGAGAAAAAGCTAAGAAGTGGTTCCAACCTCTCTTACTGCGTTCTTTGTGGCGATTTTTAGTTCTTGCCGCACAAACTATTTGCCTAATAGTTGGGACTATTAGTCTGCATAGTTCGCGCAGCAACCTCCTAAAAATCCCTCACAAATAACTTTGCAAGAGAGATTGAAACCACTTCAGCGTGCAAAAAGCTTTCGGCAAAACTGCGCGCTGCTATTGTATGCTATTAAGGGCGTAGCCCGTTGTTATTCTTTGTTATTTCTGCTATTATAGCGCGCCCCAAATGTCTCTAAACAACAAAAAGGACCGTACCATCGGTACAGTCCTTTGTTTTTACAGCAGAAAATGTGCCGCTATTACTCTACAGGCTCAGCTGCAGCTGGATTCTCTGGCTCCTCGTAAGTCTTAACATCAATAAGCTCAACCTCGAACTCAAGTGCTGCATTTGGAGCAATTGCCTGGTTACCACGAGGACCATAAGCAAGGTCAGATGGGATGTAGAGGATAATCTTACCACCAGGACCAACGAGCTTCATACCCTCAGTCCAACCCTTAATTACGCGGTTAAGAGGGAAAGTTACAGGGTCGTCGCCAAGGTATTTGCCGTTCTCGTCAAACTTGTCTGGCTGGTACTGGCGCATCATCTCCTGACGCTGCTTAGGCATATTCTTGAAGATTGAAGAGTCGAAAACCTCGCCATTGCGGTCACGACCTGTGTAGTGAACAGTTACCTCGTCGCGGTCGTCGGTTACAGAGCGGCTTACATCACCCTCCTTGATAACTTTGTAGAGCAGACCGCTCTCTGACTTCTGTACGCCAGACTTCTTCTCCATCTTTGCAAGCCAAGCCTCTGACTTCTCAAGCTCCTGAGCTGGATAAACCTCCATAAAGTAGTTCTGCAAGTAGCCCTGGATGAAAGTTACATCAAGCTGACCCTCACCGTTACGAGTCTGCTGGAAGCCCTTCATGTACCAAGTTAGCTGAATAGGCACACGACCCTCGCGTAAGTCATTACCGATGTTGATACCGTAAGCGTAAGAGAGGCTATCGCACTGACCCTCGGTCTCGAAAATCTTGATAGGCTCAGCAGTTGAAGTTGTATCCTGCTTCTGTCTCATAAGCTCAGAGAAACGCTGGTTTACAGGGATGATAAGGCCCTGGAAAATCTCACGAGCCTCCTCTGCGTTCCACTTAGCCTTATTGAAGGCTGCCTGCTCAATACCCTGATCGAGTTTGTCAAAGTTAAATGGGATGTCTGCAATGCGGGTACTTACGAACTCGCCAAGATTTGCACCCATGCAGTAAGAGAGGGTATCCATCTTTGAAGAACTGCCTTTGGTAAGAAGGCTCTTCTTGCCGTTACCACAGCAAGATACGGCAACAGCTCCACATACTAAAGCTGCAACTGCCATCTTGAAAATCTTTTTCATGTTGATATAAAATTTATTTTAATTTGTTTTCTGCGGGGCAAAGGTAGTAAAAATTATCTATTTATTCTTCTTATTATAGAAATTTATGTCAACTATATCTACTTTATAATTAAGCAGTTGGTTTGGTCCAATGCCTAACTCGGCATTACCTTCTGAGCCGTAAGCCTGAGAGGATGGCACCCAAACATCAACCTTACCGCCGTTGCCTGTAATGCGTACAACCTCTCTAAGACCGTCCAAAAGGTCTCGGTAGGCACTTTTCAGCGTATCTGGCTCAACAACAACACTGCCACTCTGGTCGTAGATTGTCATGGCAAGAGTAAGCGTATCGCGCGAAACCAAAGACTGCACACTCTGGTCTCCGAGCGTAACAATTTTATAGGTTACGCCATTGCGCAGGCGGACATATTCACGACTCTTTTTTCGCAAATCGGACAGAAATTGCTCCTGATACGCCTCTGCCTTTTCGTGAACAAAGTAGGTCTTTTGACCCAAATAGTAGTCGCGTCCCTCCTCAAGGGTCATCATCTGTGTAGAGTGGAACACATCTCTGATAGCTTGGCATACGGCATCAACATTAAGGGTTGAGTCCATCTTTATAAGTGAACTACCCACGCTCAATCCGATAACATAGCTCAGAGAGTCAGCCTCTGTTGCCACAACATTTTTGCCCCTATTACAACTTGCTGCCATAGAGCAGAAGAGAGCAAAAGCGAAAAGGTATGCTGCAAATTTTCTCATACTATTTCTTATTCGATTTAAGAGCTGCTGCACAGAGCTTTACAAGCATCCTTGCGCCGACAACAGCATCAACATTAGACTCCATAACAGGGACAATCTCGGTTATATCAAAACCAACAATCTTTCGACCTGACTCTGCCACACGATTTATAAGGCATACTGCCTCATCAAAGGTCATGCCACCTGCAACAGGTCGCTTAGTGTGAGGGCAGCACTCAGGGGAGAGTGAATCAATATCGAGTGAGATATAGACATTTTCAGGCAGCGCAGCCACAACATCGTCACACACATCTGCCCAACTGCGACCAGAGAATCTCTCAGCGGCAAGTTTCTCGTGGCAGAACATGACAACTCTCGGACTTGAGGCTGCAAAATCAAGCTCGTCCTTTGACATATCCCTTACACCAACCTGCACGAGCTTTGAGACCTGTGAAATCTCCTCAACGATATTTCGAGCCACAGAGAGGTGCGAATAGTCAAAAATCTTACCGCTTGGGCGCAGGTCGCTATGTGCATCAACAAACAGCACGCCCATATCTGGATAGACCGTTGACATTGAGCGCACAGCACCGAAGGTAACGGAGTGGTCACCACCAACAACGCCCACAATCTTGCCTTTCTCGGCAAAGCGGAACACCCTCTTGCCCACGCTGCGGTGCATATCTCTAAAGCCGAGATTGATTTTTACCACCTTACGGGCAAAATAGTCCCCCGAAAGCACGCCGCCATCCTCAATATGCGCAACCACCTTGGCTGCATCGCCACCAAGTTGCAGAGAACTCTCCTGAAGGTCATAGTCAACCTCTGCCGTAGCCACTTTGCCCTCAATAGAGGTGTCAGAGACCACATCGTAGAGCGAAACAAAGGTCGAGGCATCTATTATCGCATCAGGCGCGTATGCAGCACCCTGACCCGCCGCCGAAGTTACAGCCCACGGCGCAGAGACCAGAACTATAGGGGCATCTTTTGTATCAATAGAATCGCGGAAATAGTAGCCGCCATTGTCATTGCTGCCCGACGAGAGACTAAATCCAAATCTGAAGAGCTTATTTATATCCATTTCTATACCTCTTATATCACGCGACAAAATTACAAAAAAACCGCCGAATAATCAAGCGGTTTGCCAATATAGCTTTGAGTGCTACCCTAAGCACCGCAGCTTTTTGTACTGTCAGTCAGTAAGGGAAGCGCAAAAATTGTAGGGAGATTAAGGAGATTGGCTCGGCTGCGCCGACCCTCCCTCCTTCGCACCTCGGCATAGTTCAAGCAAGCCCAACTCTGCGCTCGGCTTGTCGTCGGTTGAGGAATTTAGGGAGCGGAACAGTTAAAGTTCTGCTGGGCATCGAACCCCTTGAACTTTAGCGCGCGCTCCTTAACCTCCTTAACCTCCTCCTTAAATTCTCTAAAAACCGCGCGCTGTTATTCATTGCTATTCTCTGCTATTAAGATGCGCCAGAACTTCTATCTACCCTTTTACGGGCTCCATGTGGATTTCGATATGGGTGTCGGAGCCGAACTCATCCTTAAGGCGTTTTTCGATGTTGCTTGCGATTTTGTGAGCTTCGGAGAGCGGTGTTGCGCCATCCATACGGATATGGACCTCGATGGCGATATGGCTACCGATTCGGCGAGTGCGCAGATGGTGCGGCGAGGAGACCTGCGGGAAGGAGAGTATCAGTTCGTAGATTCTCTGTTCAACATCTGCTGGTAGTGAACGCTCTAAAAGCTCGTCTATGCAAGGTTTGAGCAGCTCAACGGCAACCTTTACAATAAATATGCTCACAACAACGGCTGCTATCGGGTCGAGTATTCGCCACTGCTCGCCAAGCCATATTGCACCACCAATGCCAAGCATAGTGCCAATAGAGGAGAAGGCATCACTACGGTGGTGCCATGCGTTAGCCACAACAGAGGAGGAGTTAAGCGAGCTGCCGACCTTAACAGTATAACGATACAAAATCTCCTTTGAAACAATAGAGAGTACCGCTGCTACAAAGGCAAGCAGGCTCGGAGCCTCAAGAGTCTGCCCTTGCAGAGCCCCAATAACGCTCTCTATACCATTGACAAGTATGCCTACGCCGACAAAAAAGAGGATAATGCCGATAATTGCCGTGGCTAAGGTCTCATACTTGCCATGCCCGTAGTCATGCCCCTCATCCTCTGGCTTTCCAGAGATTCGGACAAAGACAATAACCACAATATCGGTCACAAAATCTGACAGCGAGTGTACTGCATCGGCAACCATTGCCGCACTATGACCAACAATGCCAGCAAAAAACTTAAATGCTAACAATAGCAGATTGACAATGCTACCAACTATTGTCACTTTGAAAATCTTTTTCTCTCTATCCGCAGCTGCCTTCATATCTAATAGTGTAGTGTGAAGTGCAAAGGTATAAATATTTTCTGAGATACCTTGTCTTTTAGTAGAAGTTAAGGATTAAGAGCGCGGTTTTAATAACAGAAATAGCAAAGAATAGCAACGGGCTGCGCCCTTAATGGCATACAATGGCAGCGCGCATTTAGTAGGGGATTTAGAGGGTATTAGGGGCAATTAGAGGAAATTAGGGTTGCGCGCAGAGTGTATAAACTTAGTTTCGCTGTTTTCGGATTTAGGGGAAA
This sequence comes from uncultured Alistipes sp., assembly GCA_964541245.1. Classification (GTDB taxonomy): domain Bacteria; phylum Bacteroidota; class Bacteroidia; order Bacteroidales; family Rikenellaceae; genus Alistipes. Next base: position 351 of record CAZIPR010000053.1, on the reverse strand, counting down.
TGGCTTCCAATTTGTTTGCGCAGTTATTTTAAGAGTTATTGCAGGCTATTTTTGCTTGTAATTTTAGGCGCATAGTTTAATACTATGTAACGACAAATTACAAGGAAAAAGAGTCGCAAGAAACTTAAAAGAACAAAGCAGACAAGTTGGAAACCATTTCCTTGCCATCGAAGATGGTACAAATAAAATAGTCCTCACGGTCGAGCTTGCTCGAAACCGATGATGGACTATTTTATTTGTAATAGCTGCAAGCTATCCTAAATCCGCGTCAGCCACTAGCAAAACGCAGTTTTGCCGAAAGTCTTTTAAGCCATCTTCGATGTCTTTTCCTCCTCGCAGTTCGGCATAGTC
>CAZIPR010000052.1:0-13352 GCA_964541245.1 uncultured Alistipes sp. | reverse complement strand
TCCTTGTATCAAGACTATACTGTCAACCTATTTCAGGAAACGACAAGTAGGGAGGTTAGGGAGGTTAACGAGATTAAGGAATGCGCTATCCACCAAATTAAAGTACCCCTCCGCTCAATTAAAGCACCTCCCAATTTTAGCGTCAGAGTGTGCCAGATACGGTGCATCGTGAAAAATTCCATCGGCAGATAGTACCTAAAAGGTACAGCTGCTGATGGAATTTAAGGGATGTGCCGTAGGTGGCACGCTATCACGCTAAAATAGTTAAAATTAGTTAAAATAGAGATTCAATGTCAACTACCGATGTCGAATCCTTTATCAACACCTTCTTATCCTTATCAAGCAGATAGAGGGATGGGATGGCACGCAGGTCGTAGAGGCGGTTTTTCTCAATGGTGCAACCTTTGTCGTAGCCGCTAATCCAACTCTTTGGGAGAGGGTGTTTGCGCCAGAGGGCAAGGTCGGCATCGGGATAGATGGCAAGTACCTTGAGTTTGCCTTTGGCTATAAGAGAGTTGAGCAGTTCGGAGGACTCTATTTGTGCCTGAATTTGACCACACATAGGGCAGCCTGGATTATTTATATATATAAGTATATAGTCCGCCTTGATAGAGTATAGGTTTGAGCTACGCCCAGACGAGGTGGTATAGTAGAAGTCGTTTGCCTTCTGAAAGATTCGATTTTGCGAGGCGAGCTGCAAATCAAACTGTGGCACAAGACGCTCATACTCGTCGTAATATGGAGAGGAGAGCTGCGCCTCAAGTACAGGAATATACAACTCGTCGCTGCGCATTGGCGAGTTTGGGTCGTGCAGAATCTTCTCGGACATTGTGACAAAGTAGTCGAGCATCTTGCGAGATGCTGATGCCTTTTTCATCAGCTTTGCAATAGGAGTGCCGTTATATGGACCGACATAGGTTGCAATATACTCTATGTAGGCACGCATCATCTCCATACTATCAACTTTTTCAAGAAAGAGTGTATCTGCAAAATCAAACCTATCCCAATAGTGTTCGACCATATAGTCAAACTGAGCCTCTGGCGTTACCTGCGCAGGAGGCAGAACGCGCTTGAAGGTATAACTTTGAGGTTTAGCTACACTCTTTTGTTTGCTCTTTGTGCCGCTACAAGCCACAGAGCATAGTAGAAGCAGAAGTAATAGTATATTTTTCATAAAACGATACAAAAAGAGCCTGACAAGTCAGGCTCATATTGAAAAATTGCGATAATCTTACTTAAGGTTAGTAAGAGCAGCTGTAGCAGCATCAACACTGTTACCAGCAGTTACCTTCTGGAGGTAAGATACAGCCTTATCCTTAAGAGCTACATCCTTGTTACCACCAGCGTTGTACTTAGCATTGTAAGCAGCACCGATGATGAAATATACATCGCTCTTCTCCTCATCATTTGCCTGAGCAGCAGCTGCGTTCTCGCCAAGCTCGATAACCTTGTCGTACTCCTTCTTGTTGTTGTAAGCCTGGATACGAATCTTCTCAGCAAGAGCAGATGTAGGGTCAGTTGCGAGCATTGAGTCTGCCATTGCGATAATACCATCGTGGTCGCCAGCCTGCTGGAGACGAGCTACCTCGTTGTTGGTGTACATATCCATCTTACCCTTAGCCTCAGCAATAGCGTCAGCATACTTTGTTGCGTTCATGCCGCAGATATTCGAGCAAACATCCATACCCTTCTGATACTCGCCGAGCTTGAAGTAGCTCTCTGCAAGGAAGAGTGCCATCTCGGTATTACGCTTGTTTGCAGCATAACCCTTCTCGAAAACAGCTACAGCAGCAGCATAGTCGCCAGCATTGAAAGCCTCGCCACCCTGTGCCTGATATACCTTGGCAAGAATCTGGTTGCTCTTAATCTTAGCATTGCTGTCACCCCAAAGCTCAGCCTTCTCAGCTGCAGTTGAAAGATTCTTTACAGCCTCGTTCCAATTCTTTGCGCTTGCAGCATGCAGACCAAGACGCTGATAACATGTAGGGATGTACTTCTTAGCAGTAGCTACGCAGTTGAGAACATTGCTATCCTCAGAATCCATACCACCCTTTACAACTGCCTCGAAATTCTCAAGTGCCTTAGACCAATCTTTTGCCTGAAGTGCAGTTGCTGCCTCGTTGTACTTTGCAGTAATCTCGCTTGCGCTCTGTGCCGATACCATTGCAAAAGAGAACATTGCAACAGCCATCAAAACAAGTTTTTTCATAATTTTTTAGGTAATTTATTAAGTTTTCTAATTAAAAATTCTTTTTTTCTCTCAACAAGTCGCAAAGGTAATATTTTTACCTCAACTTTGCAAAAAAATCTGTCATAAGTTTCTCACACTCCGCAGCAAGCACGCCTTTAGTAACCTCTGTGCGCGGATGCAATAACTCCCCTCCAAAACGGGAGTAACCACGCTTTGCATCGGCTGCGCCATAGACAATTCTGCCTATCTGACTCCACGCGAGGGCACCTGCACACATAGTGCAAGGCTCAACGGTAACATAGAGTGTGCAATCTTGCAGATATTTACCGCCCAAAGTATCTGCCGCAGCTGTTATAGCCTGCATCTCGGCATGTGCTGTAACATCTGTAAGGGTCTCAACAAGGTTATGTCCTCTGCCTACCACCCTACCCCCTGCAACTATCACTGCACCGACAGGAACTTCGTCACTATCAAACGCCTCTTGAGCCTCTTTTATTGCAAGACGCATATATTTTTCGTCTGTTTGGAGCGCACTATCCATATTTTTTATATCTTTGTGGGTTAAAACACCGCAAAGGTAATAATTATTTCAAAAAATATGTACAGAAGTCACACATGCGGCGAGCTTCGTGCCGCAAATATCAACCAGACCGTTACGCTTGCCGGATGGGTACAGAAGGTGCGTAACCTCGGAGCAATGGTATTTATCGACCTGAGAGACCGCTACGGTATTACTCAGATTGTTGTTGAGGAGGGCTCTTCAGAGCAGACCAAAGAGGCTGCAAGCAAACTTGGTCGTGAGTTTGTAATTCAGGTTACAGGTCGCGTAATCGAGCGTAGCAGCAAGAATCCAAGGATGGCTACAGGAGATATTGAGCTTGTTGCAGAGCAGATTACAATCCTCACTGAGGCTGTAACTCCGCCATTTACCATTGAGGAGAACTCAGACGGTGGCGACGATTTGCGTATGAAGTACCGCTATCTTGACCTACGCCGTCCACCTCTTCAGCGCAATATGATTCTGCGTCATAAGATGGCACAGGAGATTCGTCGCTTCCTTGACAGCGAGGGCTTCCTTGAGATTGAGACTCCATATCTTATCAAGTCAACTCCAGAGGGTGCACGCGACTTTATCGTACCAAGTCGTATGAATCCTAATCAGTTCTATGCCCTGCCACAGTCGCCTCAGACCCTTAAGCAGCTGCTTATGGTTGCGGGATATGACCGCTATTTCCAGATTGTACGCTGTTTCCGCGACGAGGACCTTAGAGCAGACCGCCAGCCAGAGTTTACTCAGATTGACTGCGAGATGGCATTTGTTGAGCAGGAGGATGTACTCTCAATTTTCGAGCGTTGGGCTAAGCACATGTTCAAGAGCGTGCTTGGTATTGAGTTTAACGAGCCTCTGCGTCGCATGCCTTGGAGCGAGGCTATGGAGAAGTATGGCTCAGACAAGCCAGACCTCCGCTTTGGCATGGAGTTTAACGACATAACCGACCTTGCCCACGGTCACAACTTCTCTGTATTTGACGATGCTGAGTATGTTGTTGGTTTTGCGGCTACAGGTTGTGCTAAATACACCCGCAAGCAGATTGACGCGCTTACAGAGTTTGTAAAGCGTCCACAGGTGGGTGCTAAGGGTCTTGTATGGATTCGCCTTGAGGAGGGTGGAGGTATCAAGTCTTCTATTGACAAGTTCTTCGACGGCGACTCTCTCAGAGCTATTGCATCCCGTCTCGGAGCTAAGGAGGGTGATTTGTGTCTTATCCTCTGTGGCAAGAAGTACAAGGCTTTGCAGCAGCTCTGCGCACTGCGTCTTGAGGTTGCTGAGCAGCTCGGACTCAGAGACCCTAAGAAGTTTGCGCCACTGTGGGTTGTTGACTTCCCAATGTTTGAGTGGGACGAGGAGACAGAGCGTTTCTACGCTATGCACCATCCGTTCACATCTCCAAAACCAGAGGATGTAGAGTATCTTGAGTCTGACCCTGGCAGAGTGAGAGCAAACGCTTACGACTTTGTCTGCAACGGCACAGAGCTTGGTGGCGGTAGTATCCGTATCCACGATGCACAGTTGCAGCAGACAATCTTCAAGTGCCTTGGATTTACCCCAGAGCAGGCTGAAGCTCAGTTTGGCTTCCTTATCAACGCCTTCAAGTACGGTGCACCACCTCACGGAGGTCTCGCCTTCGGTTTTGACCGTCTCTGCTCACTATTTGGTGGCTCAGAGTCTATCCGCGACTATATTGCCTTCCCTAAGAACAATGCCGGCCGTGATGTTATGCTCGACGGTCCATCAGAGGTGGCACAGGAGCAGCTTGATGAGCTTTACCTGTCGCTTGTAAAACCAGAGTAAAGGGCTACATAAAACATACAAAACATATAAGAGTCTGCTGGGCAGGCTCTTATATATTTAATGCAACAACAATATGAGGAGTTTTATATCAATGTCCGTTTTCGCAGGTCTGCTTATAGGAGTAGGCGGGCTTGTATATCTGCGTGTAGGTGGCGTAGCTGGCGCAGTGCTATTTGCCTTCGGCTTGCTGTCGGTAGTAATGTGCGGTGCGCAGCTCTTTACAGGTAAAGCTGGACTTCTGCCCTACAAAGATTTACTTAAGTTGATAATTATGCTTGCAGGTAACGCTGTGGGCTGTTTTATTGCCGCAATTATCGCATCTTACTGTGGCTCAGAGGCTTTCACCGCAAATCTTGAGACTATAATCAATGTTCGCCTTGCCGCCTCATGGCATGCGCTACTTGTCACATCGGCAGGTACGGGTATGATTATGACCCTTGCCGTGTATGGCGCACGCCAGAAACACTATCTGCCACTGCTATTTGGTGTGCCCGTGTTTATCCTCTGCGGTCTGCCCCACTGTGTAGCTGATGCCTTCTACTACGCAGCAGCACTGCTCTACGGCAAATTTGAACTGAGCCTGCTCATAGCATGGCTCTGGGCTATCATTGGTAACTACATCGGCTGCAACGCCCCTCGCTGGTTTATGGGTAAGCAGTTTAATGCAAACTAAGTACCGCCGCTCTTTGTACCGTTAATCAGTATGGGATTAGCGCAAGAATTTTAGAGTATAGGGGGGGGTAGTGTCTCTAAGTCTATAGGGAACGGAATAACAAAAGTTCTTCGTGGGACTCATTGCCCCGAAGAACTTTTATTATCTCTATACTGCACTACACCATACCACTTTTGGTACAAATATTGCAACAAAAAGGCGTGAAGGGTGGTCGGTCAAGATAACTGATTCTTTTATCTTTGATATGTTTTACACATCTTTCTGTTTATTTTCTGTTTGCACACCAGTACACGCCGCAATGCGTGTACGCCCCGACCACCCTTTTTTTTTCAAAAAAAGTGTTGTACTTTTGTAAAATGATTTTCAAACTTGTATCGGATTATAGTGCCACAGGCGACCAGCCAGAGGCGATAAGGGAGATTCTCAAGACCTTTGAGAGTGGGGTTGAGTGTTGCACTTTGCAGGGTGTAACAGGCTCTGGAAAGACCTTTACAATGGCAAATGTTATTGAGAGTCTGCAAGTTCCAACGCTGGTACTAAGCCACAACAAAACCCTTGCTGCGCAGCTATACAGCGAGTTTAAGAACTTTTTTCCAGACAATGCCGTTGAGTATTTCGTATCATACTACGACTACTATCAGCCAGAGGCGTATCTGCCCGCAACGGATACATACATAGAAAAAGACCTCTCTATAAACGACGAGATTGAGAAGATGCGACTCTCAACCACGGCAACACTGCTCTCTGGCAGGAGGGATGTGGTTGTAGTGTCAAGCGTGTCGTGTCTATATGGTATTGGTAATCCTGCCGATTTTCACGCCAATACGCTTACCCTAAAGGTTGGGCAGATTATAAACCACAAACAGATACTCTACCGCCTTGTAGATGCGCTCTATACCCGCACAGAGATTGAGCTTACACCTGCCACTTTCCGCGTAAAGGGCGAGGTTATAGATATTATGGCGGCATTTGGTGGTAGCTGTTACCGCATACTATTTTTTGATGACGAGATTGAGGCTATACACCTTATAGACCCAATATCAGGGCACAGAATAGAGGCTTTAGAGGAGGTTAGCATCTTCCCTGCCAACCTATTTGTAACTACAAAAGAGAGGGCTGCTCAAGCTGTTAGCCAGATATATATAGATATGGGTAAGCAGGTGGCATTTTTCGAGAGCGAAGGCAGAGCCACAGAGGCTAAGCGTATAAAGCAGAGGGTTGAGTATGACCTTGAGATGATTAAAGAGCTTGGCTACTGCCCTGGAATTGAGAACTACTCGCGTTACTTTGACGGTAGGCAAGCTGGCACAAGACCTTTCTGCCTACTTGACTACTTCCCAGAGGATTTTCTGCTTATTGTTGATGAGAGCCATGTTACCCTACCGCAGGTAAGGGCTATGTTTGGCGGTGACAGGGCAAGAAAAGAGAATCTTGTGGAGTACGGTTTTCGTCTGCCCGCAGCAAGAGACAATCGCCCACTGCGCTTTGAGGAGTTTGAGGCTCTGACAGCTCGCACTCTGTATGTTAGTGCTACGCCTGCCGACTATGAGATTGTAAAGTCTGAGGGCTCTGTTGTTGAGCAGATTATTCGCCCTACAGGTCTTATCGACCCGCCTATGGAGGTGCGTAGCAGTGAGAATCAGATTGACGACCTTATTGAGGAGATAAACAAGCGAACAGAGAAGGACGAAAAGGTTATTGTTACAACCCTCACAAAGCGTTCAGCCGAAGAGCTTGCCACATATTTTGACCGTATGGGTCTGAGGTGCAGGTATATCCACTCAGATATTGACACCCTTGAGCGTGTACAGATTCTTGAGGATTTAAGAGGAGGACTGTTTGATGTACTTATAGGTGTAAACCTGCTACGCGAGGGTCTTGACCTGCCAGAGGTATCGCTTGTTGCAATTATAGATGCCGACAAGGAGGGTATGCTCAGAAATGTAAGGGCTATAACCCAGATTGCTGGTCGTGCAGCAAGACACGAAAACGGGCTTGTAATTATGTATGCCGATGTTGTCACAAAGACAATGCGACAGTCTATCGAGGAGAGCAATCGCCGCCGAGACAAACAGATTCGCTACAATATAGAGCATGAAAAGATGCCTCGCAAGGCACATAAGAGCAGAAATAGCCAGATACTGACAACCTCTGAGGCGCAACCAAATATCGCCGCAGATATCTCTACCCCATATACCTCAAAAGAGGATATCAATGCCCTTATTGACCAAGCGCGCAAAGATATGGAACGCGCAGCAGCCTCACTTGACTTCCTCGCCGCAGCCCGCTACCGTGACCGCATGTACGAGCTGCAAAAGATAAAAGAGGAGCAGGGTGCAAAATAACAGATGATGCTGAATAGCACTAAATAGCATTTAATGACAGTGGGGCTAAAGTCCCTTAATAGCCAAGCGCAATAGAAAAGTCAGCATGGGCATCGAGCCCACGCTGGCTTTCTGCTTTGCAGAAGGGAGTTTAGGGAGATTAGTGAATTTTAAGGAACTTAGGGAGCGGAACAATTAAAGTTCTTCGGGGCATTGGGTCCCCTTGAACTTTAGCGCGCGCTCCTTAACCTCACTAAACTCCTTAAATTCCCTAAAATTCTCTAAAACTGCGCGCCAAAATTAAAGCACCGTATTTTAGCGTCAGAGTGGGGTATTTACCACGCTCGGCAAAAAATCCTATCGGTGGATAGTACCAAAGCGTACAGCCACTGATAGGATTTTTTGTTAGCGGCAGGAAATACCCCGCTATCACGCTAAAATTATTCAACGAATAAAACTAACCCCTTCAAATACTCTCCCTCTGGATGGTAGATATTTATCGGATGGTCGGTAGGTTGAGTAAGCTGGTGTAGGATGCGGACCTTACGACCAGCGATGGCAGCAGCGGTAAATACGGTGGTGCGGAATAGCTCTTTGCTTACAGCCTGCGAGCAGGAGAAGGTAAAGAGTATGCCGCCACTCTTGATTTGAGATAGTGCCCTGGCATTTAGGTGTTTATAGCCTTGCATAGCATTTCCAAGCACCTTATGGTGTTTTGCAAAAGCTGGTGGGTCAAGGATTATCATATCGTATTTATCCCCGATATTTTTCAGATACTCCACAGCATCACAAGCTATAGAGCTATGAGGTGCATTGTCCCCAAAATTTAGGGCTACATTGGCATCTGCAAGGCGCACAGCCCTCTCTGAGGCATCAATTGAGCAGACCTCTTTCGCACCACCTGCCAGCGCATAGACAGAGAAGCCTCCTGTATAGCAGAAGGTATTAAGGACAGTTCTGCCTGCTGCATATCTTTTAACAAGTTCGCGGTTAAATCTTTGGTCAATAAAAAATCCCGTCTTTTGACCCTCTTCCCAATTAACGAGGAACTTATGCCCGTTTTCAAGCACAATATTATCTTTCTCTGCCTGACCATATAGGTAGCCATCAACAGGATTAAGATTTGCCTTGTATGGCACTGTCTGCGCGCTCTTGTCGTAGATAGCTTTGATTTTATCGCCAAAGACAGCCACAATAGCATCTGCAATAGCTTGACGAGAGCGGTACATGCCCACAGAGTGGCACTGAACGACAGCTGTAGTGTCGTAAATATCGACCACCAGACCTGGCAGATTGTCTCCCTCGCCGTGAATAAGGCGGTAGCATGTTGTATCTTCTGAGTCGGTAAGGCGCAGAGTTTGACGCACTGTATAGGCACTCTGTATTCTCTCCTGCCACCATGCAGCATCAATCTGTTGCTGCTCAAAAGTGAGGATACGGACAGCTATAGAGCCTATCTGGTAGTGTCCACGCGCGATAAACTGAGCATTTGAGGTATATACATCAACAATATCGCCCTCAGCAATATCGCTCTGGCTATCAATAGAGTATATCGCACCCGAAAAGACCCACGGATGGCGTCTGAGCAGAGACTCCTCCTTGCCGCGACGCAAAATAATTTTTGGAATCATAACTTTTGCCTCAATAGATACAATGTTTGCCACAAAGGTACTCTTTTTTGCTTAGACTGACAAATATTTGTATCTTTGCCCTACTATGAAGAAGATACTATTTATAATTATCCTCGCCTTTGCCATCTATGAGGTGTGGAAGAGTAGCGAGACTATTGCAGCCATCCAGGTTGATAACACCCAAGCAGTAACCCCAAGTTGCGAGGCATACCCTACCTCAGAGCAGGCTTCTGACCCCTACTGTCGCGCATGGGCAGAGCAACCAGAGTTTAAGTCAGAGGAGGGGCTGATACACAAAACTTACTTTACAACCCTTGCCGATGGCTCACGGGTGCGCAACTACTCGGTCTGCTACGATACTCGCAAGATGGTTCCACAGTGGGTTGCATATCCTCTGCATAGTATCTACACCACGCCAAAGATTGACAGAGCTGACGCTTGGGCGTTTGACGACGCTATAACAAAGTATGGCGAGGGCGGCTACGAGATTATAGGCTACCAAGAGTGCGAGCCTAAGATTCCGCAGCACTTTCAGCCAAATGTAGCACGCGGAGGCTTTAACGATGGCGAAAATCGTATGCTTGACAGGGGTCACATGCTCCCCTCGGCATCGCGTTACAACTCTTGGCAGACAAACGCGCAGACCTTCTATGCCACAAATATCTTTCCGCAGAGTTCAAAGCTCAACCAGCAGAATTGGGCTGAGGTTGAGAACTCTGCCCGCAAGTCGATGTGCGCAGATACGCTCTATGTTGTTGTAGGTACGCTATTTGAAAATGCAACGATGTTTTCAAGCCGCGGTCGTACAATTACACGCCCCTCGCACTGTTATAAGCTACTGCTCAGAACTCGCAGTGGAAATACAGGCAAGAGTATAGCCGAAATTACCGACCCAGAGCAGATAATGGCAATAGGTTTTCTGTTTGAAAATTCATCATCAGGCAATGTTGAGCCAGCAGAGGCGGTGGTATCTATTGCCGAGGTTGAGCAACTGAGCGGCTTTAATTTCTTTAGAAATCTCAATCCAAAAGTGGCAAAACAGGTCAAGGAGCAGAAAAATATTGCACTTTGGAGTGCTTTCAAATAGAAAAAAGTGTTGCGAGTCAGTAATTTTTGCTACCTTTGCGACGAATTTGATAAAATTGTTCTTATGCTAAGTAGAAGATTATTGCGAACTAAGGTTGTAAAAGCCGTATATGCCCATCTGCAAACAGAGTCGGACAATATCCCAGCTTCAAAAAAGAGCCTGACAGCATCTATAGACAAGGCTTACGACCTCTATTTCCATATCCTGAAGTTGCTACCCGAAATTGTACGCTATGCAGAGTCTCGTCAGCAGATTGCACTCAACAAGATGCTCCCTACATACGAAGACCTTAATCCAAATCGCAAGTTTGTAGAGAATAGAGCCATCGCTAAAATCGAGAACTGTGAGGCTATAAGCAACTACTGTGCATCCCACCACTTACAGTGGAGAGATTGCCAGGATTTGATTAAAAACATCTACACAGAGCTTATTGAGCAGGATTTCTACAAGCAGTATATGGCAAGCAGCACCTCCTCTTTCAGAGAGGATGCTCAGCTGGCTGCTGATATTCTTCTTAATATTTTAGAGCAGAACGAGCTACTTGAGAGTACGCTTGAGGAGCAGTCTATTCTCTGGTCAGACGATTTGGGCTATATCCTTACAATGGCAGGCCGCACAGTGACCTCTATGCGCGAGAGCCACTCAGAGATTAAGCTATTGCCTAAATTCAAGAGCGAGGATGACCTTGACTTTGCGCAGAAGCTGCTCAGCGAGGCTATTATCCACTTTGCAGAGAATAGAGAGTTGATTGATAGCTATACAAACAACTGGGATATAGAGCGACTTGCGCTGATGGACAATGTTATCCTTGGCGTGGCTATTGCTGAGGCTCAGAGTTTTGCATCAATACCTGTGAAGGTTACCCTTAACGAGTATATAGATATTGCAAAATACTACTCTACCCCTGCCAGCAGCCTGTTTATCAACGGAGTGCTTGACAAGATTATCTCTAAGGGCGTAGCCGAGGGAAAAATAGTTAAAATGGGTAAAGGTCTGCTCTAAAAGGTCTATTTTTTTGTCGGTAGATATTTTTTGATTATTTTTACTAAAATTTTATAAAACAAGACAACTATGATTACAATGTTACAGGCAGCCGCACAGCAGCCACAGGGCGCAGGCATGTCATTTTGGATTATGATTGGAGCAATGATTCTTATCATGTGGCTCTTTATGTGGCGTCCAGAGTCTAAGCGTAGAAAGCAGATGCAGGAGTTTATCGCAAACCTTAAGAAAGGCGATAAGATTATCACCGCTGGCGGTATCCACGGCACTGTTAAGGAGGTAAAGGAGACAACTCTTCTTATTGAGGTTGACGGCAATGTTACCCTGCGCATAGAGAAGAATATGGTTGTTGCTGACCCTTCTACACAGAAGAACGAGGAGAAGAAATAATGGCAACAAAGAGCAATATATACTACACCTCTGGCACCTGTTCTCAGGCTATCCTTACCGAGATTGATGGGGATAGAGTTGTTCGCGTGCAGTTTGTAGGCGGATGTAGCGGCAACACCCAAGGCGTAGCCGCCCTTGTAGCAGGCATGAAAATCGAGGAGGCTATATCCAAACTCGAAGGCATTGACTGCGCCGGTAGAGGCACCTCCTGCCCCGACCAGCTTGCAAAAGCCTTAAGAAAAATCTCCAAGGAGTAGTATATCTTAACATTAAAAAAAATCTGCTGAGGTTTGACCACAGCAGATTTTTTTGTACCTTTGTAAAAAGATATTTAAGCCATGAAAAGATTATTCTCAATACTCGTTGCAACTTTTGTTACTCTTACCACCTTTGCGCAGGCTGAAAAGAGCATCATAATCGACCAAAACACCTTCCGCCCCGTGCAGAAAGATGCACTGACAGGTGTAAATATTGACCCAATCGAATTGGATTCTTCCAAACGCCCTTGTGCGCGCCTAAAGGTTAAAATCAACCGCATGACCCGCGAAGAAATCAATGCTATTGAGGTAAAAATTATCACAAACAATCAACTTACAAAGAATAAGACCGCGGAGTACGACAATGGTCTGATTTTGGAGTTAACCGCCAAACCTCAAACTCGTTTTTATTTCCACCACGACGAGTTTGGCGACTCAAATGAGGTCTGCCTTAACCTTGAAGCTGATAAAGAGTATTACCTTGAGGCGTACCTTAATCAGACTTTTTCGATTGTTGTAAACAGTAATATTGAGGGCGCGGATGTCTATTTGGATGGCACTTTTAAGGGGCAGACAGGTGGTAATATGAGCTGCACAATTGCTGATGTTATGATTGGCAACCACACTCTTAAGGTTGTCTATGGCAGCGTGAGCAGCGCGCAGAGTATTGATGTTAATAAAAACTCAATATTTTTCCGCCAAAATATTAACACTCAGGCATCTAAGCCTCAGTTTGTAGTCTTTGCCGTTGAACCAAGTAGCGCGGTTGTGATTATTGATAACAAGCACTATACCCTGCAAGATGGCGCAATGCGTGCTGTGCTTGAGAGTGGTACATATAACTACACAGTGACAGCTGTAGGCTATCATCCACAAAGTGGAACTTTCAGCGTTGCTGGAGAAAAGGTTGTTAGAAATATAAAACTTACAGCCGATGCAGCCACAGTAACTCTTACAGCTCCAGATAATTCTGAAATTTGGGTCAATGACGAGAAGAAAGGCACAAGTCGTTGGAGTGGCACACTTACCTCTGGAACTTATATCTTTGAGGCTCGTAAGGCGGGGCACAAGAGCAGTTCTGTTTCAAAACATATTACCTCGGATAATCCGCAACAGAGCTACGCACTTCCTGCACCAACACCGATTTACGGTGCAATTATGGTTGATGGCTCGCCGCTGATGGCAGATGTAACCATTGATGGCAAAAATGTCGGTCAAACCCCGCTACAATTGGATAATATCCTTATTGGTGAGCATACCCTCTCTGTTTCAAAGTCGGGATATACTCCTAAAACTCAGAAAGTTACTGTCTCAGAGGCTCAAACCGCAAGCATAAATATAACCCTTACCAAGACAGCCTCTGCAACTACACAAACAGCCCAAAGCGGTGGTAGCAGTTCAAATATCGGCAATATCGAGATGGTCTTTGTCAAGGGCGGTACAT
>CAZIPR010000051.1:0-13420 GCA_964541245.1 uncultured Alistipes sp. | reverse complement strand
CTGATCCCATAAAAACTAAATTTATGAGTCAACTTTTTTCCGTACAAGACAACTGCGAAGCAGAAAGCCAGCGTAGCTATGCTGGCTTTTTCGTTCCGCTCCCTAGAGACTCTTGAGACCCTATTGACCTTAAAGTCTCTAAAAAAAGTGCGCTTTTGCAATTTTTTTTTACTACCTTTGTGAAAATATATGAAGTTATGAAGAAACTATTTGCAATATTTCTGGCAATTTTTGCAGTTTCTACCGCCTTTGCGCAAGCCGAAAAGAGCATCATCATAGACCAAAACACCTTCCGCCCCGTGCAGAAAGATGCACTGACAGGTGTAAATATTGACCCGATTGGTTTGGACCACTCAAAGCGACCATGTGCGCGCCTAAAGGTCAAAATCAACCGCATGACTCGCGAGGAAATCAACGCCATTGAAGTCAAAATTATCACAAATAACCAACTCACAAAGAATAAAACCGCGGAATATGATAATGGTCTGATTTTGGAGTTGACCGCTAAACCTCAGACTCGTTTCTACTTCCATCATGACGAATTTGGCGACTCAAATGAGGTCTGCCTAAATCTTGAAGCGGATAAAGAATACTACCTTGAGGCGTACTTAAACCAGACTTTTTCAATTGTTGTAAACAGTAATATTGAGGGTGCGGATGTCTATTTGGATGGCACTTTTAAGGGGCAGACAGGTGGTAATATGAGCTGCACAATTGCTGATGTTATGATTGGCAATCACACTCTTAAAGTTGTCTATGGCAGCGTGAGTAGCGAGCAGAGTATTGATGTTAATAAAAACTCAATATCTTTCCGTCAAAATGTTAATACTCAGGCATCTGAGCCACAGTTTGTAGTCTTTGCTGTTGAGCCGCAGAGTGCGGTTGTGATTATTGATAACAAGCACTATACCCTGCAAGATGGAGCAATGCGCGTGGTGCTTGACGGTGGAACTTATAACTACACTGTCACTGCTGCGGGCTATCATCCTCAGAGTGGAACTTTTACTGTTGCAGGCGAGAAGGTTACAAAGAGTATCAATCTTAGCGCGGATGCAGCCACAGTGACTCTTACAGCTCCAGATAATTCTGAAATTTGGGTCAACGAGGAGCGGAAAGGCGTGGGCAGTTGGAGTGGCACACTTACTTCTGGAACATATATCTTTGAGGCTCGTAAGGCGGGACATAAGAGCAGTTCAGTTTCAAAACATATTACCTCGGATAATCCGCATCAGAACTACACCCTGGCAGCACCAACCCCAATTTACGGTAAGCTAATGGTTGATGGCACGCCACTTATGGCAGATGTTATTTTGGATGGCAAACCCGTTGGTCAAACTCCGCTACAGTTGAATAATGTCCTTATCGGCGAACACACTGTAACTGTTTCAAAAGAGGGGTATAACACTTATACCCAAAATGTGATAGTTGTAGATAACGAGAGATTAGATATAAATGTAAACTTGTCAAAATTTGCGCCACTTAAGGGTATTACACCGATAGATATTGACATTTCACTATCAAAAGAGGTGCTGTACAATAGAGGTATGATACTCAAAAGCCAACAAGAATATAACGCTGCAGCACAATACTTTTATGCCTCAGCAGAGAAAGGCAATATCGAAGCTATGAACGAGTTGGGAGTGTTGTATGAACTGGGGCATGGTTTAACAAAGGATTATGTAGAGGCTGCAAAATGGTATCGCAAGGCTGCTGAACAAGGGTATTCATATGCTCAAAATAATTTAGGATATTGTTACCATTATGCTAGAGGAGTTGCACAAGATTATACGGAGGCTGTAAAATGGTATAATAAAGCGGTAGAACAAGGGTGTTCGCTTGCTCAAAACAATTTAGGAATCTGCTATCAATATGGGCAAGGTGTTGAAAAAGATTATGCAGAGGCTGTAAAGTGGTACCGAAAAGCAGCGGAACAGGGAAATTCATTAGCCCAAAATAATTTAGGCTATTGCTATTTTCATGGTTTAGGCGTGACAAAAGATTATGCAGAGGCTGTAAAATGGTATCGTAAATCAGCAGAGCAGGGATATGCACGGGGTGAGGTAAATTTAGGATGGTGCTATGAAACAGGTAACGGAGTTACTAAAAATTATACGGAAGCTGCAAAGTGGTACCGCAAAGCTGCTGAGCAGGGGGCTGCGCATGGACAGCATAATCTAGCTGTATGTTATCTTAACGGCTATGGCGTTACGCAGAACTTTACAGAAGGTTTTAACTGGACTAAAAAAGCTGCCGACCAAGGGCATGTAACAGCATACGGAAATATGGGTTGGTGCTATGAAAATGGTAGGGGAGTAGCTAAAAACAAAAAAACAGCCATATCATGGTACCGCAAAGGTGCAGAAAACGGAGATACCTATTGTAAAAATGCTCTTAAACGCCTCGGCGTAAAGTAAACCGATACCCTGCACAAGAGTTTATCGCGCTTGGTTATTAAGGGGACTGAAAGCCCCGCTGTCATTAAATGTCATTAAGTGCTATTCTCTGTCATTTGTTCGCGCTACTCCCTTACTAACAGATGATGCGTAAAGCGCACGCTCCTTAATCTCCCTAAATTTTTCTAAAAAGTGCGCTATTGCAATTTTTTTACTACCTTTGTGAAAATATATGAAGTTATGAAAAAGCTATTTGCAATATTTCTGGCAATTTTTGCAGTCTCTACTGCCTTTGCGCAAGCCGAAAAGAGCATCATAATTGACCAAAATACCTTCCGCCCTGTGCAGAAAGATGCACTGACAGGTGTAAATATTGACCCGATTGGTTTGGACCACTCAAAGCGACCATGTGCGCGCCTAAAGGTCAAAATCAACCGCATGACTCGCGAGGAAATCAACGCCATTGAAGTCAAAATTATCACAAATAACCAACTCACAAAGAATAAAACCGCGGAATATGATAATGGTCTGATTTTGGAGTTGACCGCTAAACCTCAGACTCGTTTCTACTTCCATCATGACGAATTTGGCGACTCAAATGAGGTCTGCCTAAATCTTGAAGCGGATAAAGAATACTACCTTGAGGCGTATTTGAATCAACAGTATTCGATTGTTGTGATGTCAAATATTGCCGATGCGGAGGTCTTTATTGATGATGTTTTGCAGGGTAGGACAGATGCTAATAATCAGTGTTCGATAAAAGATGTATTACCAGGTAAGCACAATTTGAGGATTCAGAGTGGTGCAGTTATGCAGCAGAGTGGTATTGAGGTACACAGCGGAAAAATCTTCTTTAAGCTCAATCTGCCCGTATCTACAAACTCTGTAGAGTATAAGGTTGGCGACTACTATCATGATGGAGTAAAAGCGGGTGTTGTATTTGAAGTTACCCCCGATGGCAAGCATGGCAAAATCGTGAGCTTAGGGCAGAGTGAGAAATCCCGTTTGACATCAGATAAAGTGGAGCGAAAACGCTTGATTGGCGCAGATAGTAAAACAGATGGCGCGCATAATACGCAGCTTGTAAAAATATTGCAGATTGGCAGACAAAATACCCTGCTTTTGCTTGGTGTGCAGACCTTGGCGATGGATGGTATATGCCAGCAATTGAGGAGTTAAAAAGATTTACTACGGATGATGCGGTACGCGCTATGGTTAATAGAACTCTTGCAGAGAGAGGCGGTACAAGATTGTATAATAAAAAAGAGCCTGGGTGTTACTGGTCATCAACAGAGGGCAATGAGTTCTGTATGCTGTGCATTGGAATGAACAATGGCAAAATTACCTACGGCGATAAGGACTTTGATAGCTACTATGTTCGTGCCGTTGCTGCTTTTTAACTGTATATAATACAGCACAAGCAAAAAGTTCTTCGTGGATTTATATCCCGAAGAACTTTTTTGCCTTTTTGGACTTCTTCTATCAGCTCTCTACGCTTGTTTTTTATAGGTTAGGGTTGCGAGGGTGTTGAAAATTATTGCGAAAATAGCCAAAGCAGCGAAGTTTTGCCACATATCTATAAAGGTTGTGCCTTTGAGATATACTGAGCGCAGTATATCTATAAAGTAGCGCGGAGGTAGGATTATAGTGAAGTGTTGCGCCCACTGAGGCATAGAGTCCACGGGGGTAAGCAGTCCGCTCATAAGCATAAAGAGCATAATAAAGAAGAACATGACAAACATTGTCTGCTGCATTGTCTCAGAGAAGTTGGCTATAGTAAGGCTGAAGCCCGAAATAACAAGGATAAAGAGTGCTGCGCCGAGGTATATCAATCCTACCGAGCCTACAGGGGCAAGACCATATACAAGGCGGGCAACAATCATTGCAATAGTAAGCACAAAGAGTCCGATAAGCCAATAGGGCACAAGTTTTCCGAGGGTAAAAGTCAGGCGCGAGACGGGTGTAACATTTATCTGCTCAATAGTGCCCACCTCCTTTTCGCCAACGATGCTCAGAGCTGGCAGAAAACCGCAGATAAGGATAAAGAGGATAATCATCAGCGCGGGAATCATATAGTGGCGGTAGTTCAGAGTAGGGTTGTAGCGATTTTCGATAGTTACCAACTCCGAAACCTCAGTAGCCGATTTCTCGCCATGCAGCTCAGCAAGTGTGCGGGCGATAGTCTGCACTACATACTGCATACCCATACCGCCTTTGGTTGCATTTACGGCATTGGCTGAAATGCTAATCTTCTCGGCATTACCACTTAGCATATCGCGCTCAAAGTGGTCTGGAATCTGCACAATTACATCCACATAACCCTGTTCTAAAGCCCCCATAGCAAGTTGAAACTCAGCCGTTACGGTGGTAAGTGTTAGGTACTCAGACGCCTCAATATGCGATGCTATGCGGCGTGAGGTTGTTGAGCGGTCAGAGTCAACAACAGCCACATTGACATTTTTTACATCCATCGTCATAACCAATGGCATAAGGAGCATAATCATAATTGGGAATACGATTATCAACTTTGGCAGGAAAGAGTTACGGCGAATCTGCAAAAACTCCTTTTTGAATAATACTATAAATGTACGCATACTCTACTCCAATCTGTCGTTAAACTTTTTGAGAGACACGCCAAGCAGCACCACTGTCATACTAAGTAGTATCACGCAATTTTTCCATACCGCCACAATTGGCAGTCCCTGAATCATCATTTTTCTAATAGCATCTATATACCACCGTGCAGGTACTATATTTGACACCACTCTGAAGAAGGCAGGCAGGTTTTCAATAGGGAAGAGCATGCCTGAGAGCATCAGAATAGGCATCATCATAACCATAGCCGAGACAAGCAGTGCCGCAACCTGTGTTGAGGCAATTGTTGATACAAGCAGTCCGAGAGCAAGCGATAGTACAAGGTAGAGAAGCGAGAGAGTGAATATACCCGCAACACCGCCCGACATTGGTACGCCTAATAGGTAGCGAGCCAAAAGTAGTATAGTTACAAGTACGATGCAAGAGATTGCAAAGTATGGAATCATCTTGGCAAAGATAATCTTAAACGGTCTTACAGGCGAGACAAGCAGCACCTCCATAGTGCCCACTTCCTTCTCGCGCACAATAGATACTGAGGTCATCATTGCACATACAAGTATGAAAATAAGTCCCATAATGCCTGGTACAAAGTTGTATGCACTCTTCATCTGCGGGTTAAACAACATCCTTGTCTCAAACATCGCCTGAGCAGAGGCTTGACCAAGCAGAATATTCTGCAAATATGCTGTAGCAGAGCCTGCTGTGTTGACATTTGATGCATCAAGGATAAGTTGTATTATAGGCTTTGTCTCTACTCCTGCCGCTGCTTGTGCTGCACGGCGGTCGTAGTCGGCAGCAAAGACCACAACAGCTGTAGCCTTGCCTGCGCGTAAGTATTCGTCTATCTGGTCATTGCTAATATACCCACGAAAGGTAAAATAACTGTTTTGCGATACTCTTTCGACTGCATCTTTAACACCATCGGTGCGCTGAGGAGCTACAACGGCAACATTGACATTGTTTACCTCTGTAGATATTGCAAAACCGAAGAGTATCATCAGTACTACGGGGATAAGCATCACAACGAGCATTGTGCGCCTATCTCGCAGAATATGCAGCGACTCCTTCTTTACAAATGATAGAAAATTACCTCTCATAACCTACTCTGCTCGTTTGGCACCACGAGCCAATGTGCGAAAAACCTCGTCCATAGACTCTGCGGCAAATTGTTGTTTGAGATTAGCGGGGGGTATCAAGAGCCCGCACCTGCCCATCGACCATAATAGATACGCGCGAACAATACTCCGCCTCATCCATATAGTGGGTTGTTACAAATATTGTTGTACCACCCTCGGCAGCCTGGTAGATAAGCTCCCAAAACTGTCGGCGGGTCATTGGGTCAACGCCACCTGTTGGCTCGTCTAAAAAGACAACCTCAGGGTTGTGTATTGTAGCAATAGCAAAGGATAGTTTCTGCTTCCAGCCAAGTGGCAGTGAGCCGACAAGGGTATTGCGCTCAGAGAGGAAGTCAAGCCGCTCTAATAACTCTGTGGCGCGACTCTCTGCCTCCTTCTTTGTAAGTCCATAGATGCCCGCAAAGAGTTCTATATTCTCCCATACGGTAAGGTCGTTGTAGAGCGAAAATCGCTGACTCATATAGCCGATATGCCGTTTTATCTCCTCTCCCTGGTGCATTACATCGTACCCAGCAACATTTCCGCTACCCGATGTTGGGAAACTTAGCCCGCAGAGCATACGCATAGCCGTAGTCTTTCCCGCACCATTGGCACCGAGAAAACCGAAAATCTCGCCTCGATGTACATCAAACGAGATACTGTCCACTGCCGTAAAGTCGCCGAAACGCTTAGTTAGCTCGCGTACCGATATTACAACATCATTCATCGTTTCATCAATTTAATAAATACATCCTCAATGGTTGGCAGGACCTCTTTTATTGTAAGGTCAGAAAAGTCACTAAGCGAGGCTGCAAACTGCCCCTTGTCAAACTGCTCATCCACAACTAAATGGTGGCACTCGCCAAATGGGTAGCACTCAATAACTCCACGCTGTTTTCGTGCCGCCTCTAACAGAGCAAATGTGCGTTTAGAACTTATGCCATAGAGCCTTGACTTAAATCCACGGACAATATCTGTAGGAGAGTCAATGCCCAGAATACGCCCCTCGTTGCAGAGTGCGATGCGGTCACAGCGCGAAGCCTCGTCCATATATGGGGTTGAGACCAAAATGGTAATTCCTCGCTCTTTAAGCCCTGCAAGCATGTCCCAAAACTCACTGCGCGATACGGCATCAACACCTGTAGTCGGCTCGTCAAGAAATAGTACACTTGGGCGATGAATAAGGGCACATGAGAGGGCGAGTTTCTGCTTCATACCTCCCGACAGTTTACCTGCGCGACGCTTACGGAAAGGCTCAATCTGCTTGTAGATAGGCTCTACAAGGTCGTATGACTCCTCTACCGTAACACCAAATAGTGCCGCAAAGAAACTCAAGTTCTCCTCTACGCTCAAATCTGGATAGAGCGAAAAACGCCCAGGCATATAGCCCACACGCGCACGGATTTTAAGGTAGTCTTTTACAATATCAAGACTATCAACCTTTGCCTCTCCGCTGTCGGGCTTTAGTAGCGTTGTGAGGAGCCGAAAGAGGGTGGTCTTGCCCGCGCCATCTGGTCCGATAAGACCGAATAGCTCGCCACGGCGCACTGCAAACGATACACCGTCAAGAGCCTTAACCTGCCCGTAACTCTTGGCAAGATTATTTACTTCGATAGCATACATCACTATAAACTTACCTCTCCTGCAAGACCAATTTTCAGTTTGCCGTCGTTCTTTACGGCAATTTTTACGGCATAGACCAAGTTTGCACGCGAGTCTGGTGTCTGTATGGTCTTTGGTGTAAATTCGCTCTCTGAAGATATCCAAGCAATGTGTCCCTCATAGTTGTAACGCTCCTCGCCGCCAAAGTCGGCAGTAACAGTAACCTTATCGCCTAATTTGATGCTTGCAAGGTAGTCGGATGTAAAGTAGGCACGCAGGTATATGTTATCAAGGTCTGCAACCTTCATCAGAGGCTTGCCTGCTGTTGCTAATTCGCCCGCTTCGGCATACTTAACCAGCACCGTGCCACTAACAGGCGATACAATCTTACACTTTGCAATGCGGTCGCTCAGTAGCTCAATCTGAGCCTCCATAGCCGCTGCATTATTGTTAATAGTGGCTGTGTTCTTATCCAAAGTAGAGAGTGTTGCCGATAGTTGACCCTCTAAGATGCGTATCTGAGACTCAATATCGTCTCTCTGTTTTGTTGTTGCAGCACCATCGCGGAGCATACTCTCAATGCGCTGTAACTCTGTGCGTTGCTTGGCAATCTGCTCCCTTAATGAGGCAACCTGCGCCTGAATATCTGGTCGAGAGGCAAGCAGAGCCGACTGCTGTGCTACAAGTTGCTTGCGCTGTAGGTGGAGTTGTAGGCTGTCTATTGTACCGACAACCTTGCCAGCCTTAACAGTAGTCCCCTCCTGAACGGCAAAGTAGAGAATTTTGCCCATAGCCTCAGCTGAGACTACAACCTCTGTGGCTTCAAATGTGCCCTGTGCATCAAATTCTGCCTCACTGCCGCATGATACTGCAAGAGCAGCAATGGCGATGTATATAATTCGTTTCATAAACTTTATTGGTTTAATGTGGTTTTTAATCTGTATATTGCTTGTAATAACTCAATTTCATGTGTGCTTCGATTAAGGGTTGCAGTGGTCTCGTCTGCGATTTTTCGCAGTAAGTCTGTTGAGTCAATCACTCCATTTTCGAGTTTTGACTCAGCTGCCATGCGTACTGACCTACGCAGCTCAACAATACGGTTGTCATCCTCCACGGCACGGCGCAGACGGGCAATCTCGCCATCCTGCTCAGCCGTCTGCATCTGAGTATTAAACAGGAAAATATCCCTCTGAACGGCTATCTGTCGCTGTGCGGTGTTTAGCTTTTCGAGGTTGTTACGCTTTGTGTAGTAAGCCCCGATATTCCAAGACATGCGCACGCCAATCATCGCATTTGGAGTCCATGCTGAAGATACCATGCTCTTGAACATATCCATACCAGGGTAGCCATAGTAGCCCTGAGCAAAGAGACTAAATCGTGGCATGGTAGAGGTTGTAATCGCCCTGCGCTGAGCCTCAATTTTACCCTCTTGGGTAGAGAACATCTTTAGCTCAGGTCTGAGCGTCTCTCTTGAGACAATTTGTGGCATTGCGGGTCTTACTAAGAGTTTGTCAGTAAGTGGCTGACCGATAAAAATCTCCAACATACGGCGATAGCTATTTTTTGAGGAGTTAACCTGCCCCAAAGTCTGGCGAGCAGTGAGCATCTCAGCCTCAATAGCATCTACATCTGCCTGCATAGCCACTCCATTATTATAATAGGTGCGCATCCGAGACAGATTGCTCTCCAAAACTCCAATCATTGCCTCTAACTCAGCCGTACGCTCGTCGAGTAGCAGGATGCCGAAGTAGAGGTTGTCCACCCTTGACTGCAAGTCGTAGAGTGAGACATCTAAACGACTGCGCTGCTCGGCAGCCTCCGCCTCAGCAATAGCCTTGTCAGCTTTCGACTGACCGCCATCCCAGATATGTTGCGAAACATCAACGGCAATCTTGTATTGGTCTTTGTGTATGCCTGCCATCTCTATACCATTTGCAGTAAGCATGTCTTGGAAGATGTCAGGATATGTAGGCGTTGCCGATTGATATGTTGCCTGCCCTGATAGTACGACTTGTGGAATCCATGCGCGGGCGGCATTGGATAGGTTGTACTGCTCTGTGGCATCAATAAGTTTGTACTGCCTTATTTCGGGGTAGTGTTCTCGCGCTAAGCGGCGGCACTCTTCAAGCGTCTGCGCCCCAGCCGAAATCACTGTACCCAATAGGGCAAAAAGTGTTAAAAACCGTTTCATGACTATAACTATTGTTTTGCTTTGATTCTACGCATGATAGTTTCAATATTCTCAGCCTTGCGAGCCTCAAGAAAGGCTGTACGCTCTGCCATAAAATCTCCCAGCAGAGGCTCCATAAATGGGTATGCTACAAAAGTAAAGATGTTGAGCGACATTATGCTGATTAGCAACATCCTTACATCCATCTGCACAATCTCTCCCCGCTCGGCTGCCTGGTTTAGGTCGTGCTGCAAGGCGGCATACAGACTACCTATAATACCCCTTAGACGACTGTGTAACACCTCATATCTCTCTGGGCGAGAGATAATCTCGTTTATCACAAAGAGTGGGAGTTGTGGATTGTCGGCAATAAAGTCAAAATGTAGCCCCACGCCGCTGCGGATGCGTTCTACTATCGGCAGCTTAGGATCTCCAAACGCTGCCAGAGTAGCGTGAGACATAAGTTTGAACTTCTCGTCAACAATCCTCTCAAAGAGTTGCTCTTTTGTGCGGAAATAGTAGTGCAACATCGCGTGTGTAACACCAGCAGCCTTGGCAATAGAGGTTGTCCTTGCGCCATCATAGCCCTTGGTTAAAAACTCCTGCTCCGCCGCTGCAAGTATCAGTTGCTCTTTGTTTTGCTTCTCTGTATTTTTCATATTTTTCTATTCAACAATATTGTTTAACAATTTTGTTAGCGCAAAGGTATGTAATATTTTCTAACCTGCAAAAAAAATATGCAGTTTTTTGCAGGTTGCTACATCTGTTAGTCCATACTCAATCCATAGCACGCTTTTAGCTGCTCATGGTCAAAAACCTACAGTTCGTAGAAAAATGGATGGTTATGTGGCAGAACCTCCATTTTTATTTGTATATTTGTTACAGCTAAAACTATAATATTATGAATATTACAATAAGTATTGACTATCGTACTGTTTGGGGCGAGAAACTTGTGCTTGTTTTGTCAGATGGTAAAAGGGTAGATATGACCTATTCAGGGGCAAAATGGGTGGCAATGCTCTCGATGCCTAAGAGTGCAAAGAGTATTAGTTACAACTTTGAGGTTGTGGATGATAGTGGCAACACGCTGAGAAACGAGTGGGGCGGAGTGCACAGCTGCTCTCTTACATCATCTGCAAAATATCTTGTTGTTGAGGATTGTTGGTCTGATAGACCTGCAAACAGAGCCTTCTATACATCAATGTTTACCGATACCATATTTTCTCACGCCTCAGAGTCTGCTGACTCTCTTAGCGCAGGTGGTGTGATGGTAGAGGTTGAGGCTCCGACACTTCGCAGGGGCGAGGCTCTTGCTCTTGTAGGCTCTACAACTCA
Organism: uncultured Alistipes sp.; assembly: GCA_964541245.1. Taxonomy (GTDB): domain Bacteria; phylum Bacteroidota; class Bacteroidia; order Bacteroidales; family Rikenellaceae; genus Alistipes. The sequence continues at coordinate 2,210 of CAZIPR010000051.1, read as the reverse complement.
GATGGGCGAGTGGGATGACACAAATCTGCGCAAGATGGTCCACACAGGCGATGCTCATTGGAGCGTTGTGTTGGATAGGGCAGAGAGCGCAGCTGAGTATAAGTTTGTTGTTGTTGACATCAAGAGCTCCCGCGTATTGCGTTGGGAGGAGGGCGAGAATCGCACTTTGCCATACTTTGGCGTGCAGGGTGCTGCGTATATTATCCGCGGCTTACGCCTCAGAGACCGTGCTACATGGCGTGGTGCAGGTGTTGCAGTGCCGATGTTCTCACTCAAGAGCAACAGCAGCTTTGGCGTGGGCGACTTTGGCGACCTGAAACTGCTTGCCGATTGGTGTGTTCGCACAGGTCAGAATATTATCCAGATTCTGCCTATCAACGATACTACAATGACTCGCACTTGGAAGGATTCATACCCTTACAATGCAAACTCTACAATCGCTCTGCACCCTCTCTATATCAACCTTGAGGCTGCTGGTAAGTTAAAGAAAAAGGCAGATAGAGACCGCTTTGCTGCACTTGCTGCCGAACTTAATGCTCTGCCAGCTGTTGACTATGAGAGAGTTCTTAATGGCAAATTTGAGTATCTGCACCTGCTCTTTGAGCAGAGTGGCGCAAAGACCCTTGCAAGCAAGGAGTATAAGGCGTTTATAGCAGCTAATGAGGGTTGGTTGACCCCTTATGCTGTCTATTCTGTGCTCAGGGACAAGTACAAGACTGCCGACTTCAAGAAGTGGGGGAGCTATGCAGAGTATAATGCTAAAAAGTGCGCAACCTTTGCAGAGAAGAACGCCGAGGCTGTTGACTTCTACCGCTTTATTCAGTTCCACCTTGACCGTCAGCTTCATGCCGCAATTGAGTATGGACACTCTGTAGGCGTGGCTCTTAAGGGCGATATTCCTATTGGCGTTAGCCCAATTAGCGTTGATGCGTGGGTATCTCCAGAGCTGTTTGTTATGAAATCTTCAGCAGGTGCTCCACCTGATGACTTCTCTGTTACAGGTCAGAATTGGGGTTTCCCTATCTACAATTGGGAGGAGATGGCAAAAGATGGCTACGGCTGGTGGAAGACCCGTTTCCGTAAGATGGCGGAGTATTTTGATGCCTACCGTATTGACCACATCCTTGGTTTCTTCCGCATTTGGGAGGTGCCTTTGGATGCTATAAATGCACTCCTTGGCGAGTTTAACCCTTCACTGCCTTATACAGCAGACGAAATTCGCTACAGAGGCTTTAACTTCGATGTATCACGCGATGTGGCTTGCGACTATAGCTCAGACAATGTTCTCTGGCTTGAGTACCGCCATAAGCCAGGCTACTACTATCCTCGTATCACTCCGTTTAATACAGAGCGTTTTGCAAACCTCTCTGACGACCAGAAACACGCTTTTGCAGAGATTCACAACGAGTTCTACTACCGCCGCCATAATGACTTCTGGAAGGGTATAGCAGAGTCTCGCCTCTCAATGCTTGTTGAGACTACTCGCATGCTTACCTGTGGCGAGGATTTGGGTATGATTCCAGACTGCGTGCCAGAGGTTATGAATAATCAGCAGATTCTCTCGCTCGAAATTGAGCGTATGCCAAAAGATACAGGCGTAGAGTTTGGTAGCGTTATGCACTACCCATATATGGCAGTCTGCACAACCTCTACCCACGATATGAATCCTGTTCGCGCATGGTGGAGAGAGAGTAGAGAGACCACTCAGCACTACTATAACAATGTTATGCAGTGGTGGGGCGAGGCTCCAGCAGATGCAACACCTGAAATCTGCCGCGAGATTATCAACCGCCACCTTGCATCTCCTGCAATGCTTACCATCCTACCTCTTCAGGATTGGATGTCAATAGATGGCTCTTTGCGCTTCCCAGACCCTGATGCCGAGCGTATCAATGTCCCTGCAAACCCAGCCCACTATTGGCGTTACCGCATGCACCTCTCACTCGAAGAGTTGCTTGCTGCAGAGCAATTTAATTCGCAGGTGGAGTTCTTAGTTAAAGCTAACTACCGCTAAAATGCGGTGCATTCATTGGGTGCGCGGTTTAATAGCAGAGAATAACAAAGAATAGCAACGGGCTACGCCCTTAATGGCATAGAATAACAGCGCGCAAAAAAGCAGATGTCCTGTAAAAAGATTGTTGCGCTTAACTATTAAGAGGCTGACTAAAAATAACATTTTTAGTCAGCCTTGTTTTTGTTGCGTGAGGAAG
>CAZIPR010000050.1:0-13975 GCA_964541245.1 uncultured Alistipes sp. | reverse complement strand
TGATCCCATAAAAACTAAATTTATGAGTCAACTTTTTTCCGTACAAGACAAAATCTTTTTGCGTTGCGCGCCAAGACAAACCACCGCCCCATATTTGTTGTCAGAGTGCGGTAGTTGCCACACTCGGCGAAAAATCCCAGCGGTGGATAGTACAAAAATACGGTCCACTGCGGGGATTTTTCGTTAGCGGAAGCAAATGCCGTGCTATCACAACAAATATTAGAGACCTTCGGAGGTCAGATGCTCTTCCAACTGAGCTTGTCGGGTTTGATTTTTGGCTTTGACACCGCAGGAGATGATGTTGTTGGCAGCAACAGAGATGGTTTGACCTTGACCAAGACCTTTAGCGCGTGCCTCTTTGAGTGCGGTTTGGGCATCATCAAGGCTCTTGCCGATTTTATCAAAGTGAGAGATAAACTCTGCTACGCGATTAAGTAGAATCTCAGCATTTTTAACTATATTCTCCTGATTATTAAGCTGTTGCTGCTGCACCCAAACAACGCTTATCATCTCTATAAGCATCAGCAGGTGGCGTTCACTTGCGATAAAGACCTTGCTATTAAAGGCATCGAGCCAGAGGGTTTTATCATACGAAGTTACAGCCATCAGAGCCTTATCGCTTGGCACAAACATAATAACATAAGGCAGGGAGATATAATCCTCGTACCTATATTTCTGGTAACCCCTTGCTGCCAGAGCTTTATACTGAGTACGCAGGCGGTCGCGGAACTCCCTTATAGCAGCCTCGTATGTTGTAGAGTCTGAGGTATTCTCAAAATCTATATCTGCTGGCAGCTGAAATTTAGAGTCTATATACAGCACGCTCTTTGTTGCGGGATAGAATATCATAGCATCAGGTTTCATAGCCTTGCCTGTATCCTCATTTTTAGACGAGCCACTTGCGCCCTCTTTAAGGCTACGCTGCAACAGATACTGCTTGCCCTCAACAAGTCCTGAGCCTGCAAGTAGGTCCTCAAGCAGTTTCTCGCCCAGATTACCCTGCATCCTCACATCGCTACTAAGTGCGCGGGCAAGGCGGTCTGCCTCGCTACTCAGTTTGCCACCCGTCTCAACAAGGGTCTTGATATGGGTCTCAAGGGTGGCGCGATTCTCGCCGCTCTGCTTTTTCAACTCCTCAAGCTGCTGCTGGTATGGGCGCATAATCTCGGTTATAGACTCTCTGTTGCTCCTATTGGTCTCGTTTTTGAGCTGCGCAGAGACAATCTCAAGCTCCCTATTAAAATCTTCACGCCAACGCGCCCTCTGTAGCTCCAACTCCTTAGCGGCACGCAACCTCTCCTCCTCAAGCTGCGAGGCAAGCAACTCTTTGGCACTTCTAAGTGCGGCAGACTCTGAGGTAAGAGAGAGCACCTCGCCACTAAGCTGCTCAATCTTTTCACTCTTCTCACTCTCGCTCTTGCGGCGCATCAAGTAGCCCACCAAAAAGCCTCCCAAAAGCGCGACAACGGCTATTATTGCAACTATAACATCCATACTAACCTATCTACTTAAGATATTTACTAAAAAACTTCCAAATTTCGGCTGCCGTGTTCATATCTTTTTCTGCCCAAGAGTGTTTACCCCCGACAACCTCATAAAACCACACCTCGCAGCCATCTGTGCCATTGATATAGCGGTGTGCAATGACTCTATTTCGCAACAGAGGCAGCTCCTCTGTAACCTCATGAGTACAGCGATTTACTGCCGCCCAATAGCCTACAGCGCGCGGTATGGCGATGTCTGCGCCCCAACCGTCATTGTTGTATGGGTCGCCGTTCCAACGGGACAGATTATCATCTGTGCCGTGCACCTCCATAAGCGGCACAGGGCGTTTTGCCTCAAGAGAAAAGTACCTGCAAGCCATAATATGACCCGACACAGAGGCTACTGCGGCAAAGGTCTCAGGCTGCTTATATGCAAGCATATAACTCATAGCTCCGCCGTTAGAGTGCCCCGTAGCAAAGACATTGTGCTTTGACAGAGAATACTCTTTTTGCAGATGCTTTACAAGTTTTACAGCAAAACCCGTATCGTCACGCTCCAAACTATTCTCTATATGAAACTGATAGCCCACACTCCAATAGTGCTTACCCTTATGGTCCTTTGGTCCGCGAGGATAGCAGATTGCAAAACCATACTTATCTGCAAGTGGCTGCAAACCATATTTAACTGATGGTATGTCACGCGAGCCGTAACCATGGAAAACCATAATCAGCGGCGCACCCTCTGCCATACTCTGCGGCTGATAGAAAAAGTAGGTGTACTGAACACCTTTATACTTAAATGTATGCTCAGTAAGCGTTCCTGTACCATCTATCTCTGCGGCAGAAGATACCCCAAAGCAGAGCATCAGAGATAACCAGAGTGCTAAAAATCGTTTCATCTGCGCCAATTTTTTAGCAAAGGTAGTAAAAATATAGTTGCAAGGCAAGAGCAAAAGGTGCAATAGCGAGAAAATAGCGGGGCACTCTAACCGACAGCAGCCTTGACAGTAATTCTGCCATTAGAGATATCAAGGAGTGTTTGTGTACCCTTTGGCAGGTGGTTGTCAAGGATAAGGTTTGACAGTGGCTCTTCGACTCGCTCTCTGAGGATTCGTTTTAGGGCGCGCACACCTGATTTTGTCTGACAACAGAGTGATGCCAGAGTTAAGTTTGCCTCTGGAGTTATCACAACATCGTATCCAGCCATTTTGAGGCGGCGGACAATAGCATCGAGTTCCAGGGCGACAATCCGCTCAACATCCTCAGCCGTAAGAGTATTGAAGAGTATAACATCATCCACGCGGTTGAGAAATTCTGGTCTGAAAATCCTCTCCAGAGCCTTGCTATACTCACTTTTGGGAAAAGACTCTGCCGCAGCCGCCTCAGATGGCGTTGCAAAGCCTATCCTTCTATGCTGGGCGGCATTTTGCGAGCCCGCATTAGAGGTCATTATTATAATGGTATTGCGAAAATCAATGCTTCTACCCTCGCCATCTGTAAGTCTTCCCTCATCGAAAATCTGCAACATAGCATTAAACACCTCTGGGTGCGCCTTCTCAATCTCGTCTAAGAGAACAACAGAATATGGTCTGCGCCTTACCGCCTCAGAGAGCTGTCCACCCTCGCCATAGCCCACATATCCTGGCGGCGAGCCGAAGAGGCGCGAGACATTGTGCCTTTCGCCGTACTCCGACATATCTAACCTGATAAGGGCATCTTTGTCGCCCATAAGGGCAACAGCAAGCTCCTTGGCAAGCAGCGTCTTACCCACGCCCGAAGGACCAACAAAGAGAAAGACTCCGCAGGGTCTGCTCTCATCTTTCAACCCAGCGTATGAACGCTTTATAGCCATCGTAAGCCTCTGAACAGCCTCATTTTGCCCAATAACCCTACTGAGCAATATGTTTTGCAGCTCTGAGACTTCCGCCGCCCCTGCACTCTTTACCCTCTGCACAGGAACGCCCGTGATAGTGGTTAGAGTGCGTGCTATATCGTCGGCTGTAACGATTGTCACAGTGTCGGACATGGTGCTCTGTAGGCTACTTTTCACTTCCTTGATACGATGGCTGATAGCTATCTGGCGCAGCCTTGCCTCCACGGCAGAGTTGTAGGCACACTTTTCAAGGGCATCTTTGCACTCCGCAGAAGCCACAGCGAGTGCTGTTTTAAGCTCTTGAAGCTCTGCTGGTTGCTCTTTTGCTGTAAGAGATACCGCCGAGCCAGCCTCGTCAAGCAAATCTATAGCCTTATCTGGGAAATTTCTATCTGTTATATACCTTGCAGATAGCTCTACGCAGGCTTTTAACGCAGCAGGGGTGTATTTAACACCATGAAATGCCTCATATCTTGGAGCTATCTTTAAGAGTATTGTATGTGTCTGCTCGGTCGAAGTCTGAGCAAGGACAACCCTCTGAAATCTACGCTCTAACGCCGCATCACGCTCTATGGTAGTGTGATACTCCTCAAAAGTGGTTGCGCCGACAACCTGTATCTCTCCACGCGAGAGTGCAGGCTTGAGTATATTTGCCGTATCAAGCGAGCCTTGACTCTGTCCCGCACCTATTATGGTGTGAATCTCGTCGATAAAGAGGATAATATCTCTGCGCCCCTTAAGTTCATCTATTATCTGCTGCATGCGCTCCTCAAACTCGCCCCTGAACTTTGTGCCCGCAACAAGAGAGGCTATATCAAGAGAGATTATTCTCCTTCCTGCAACTGCATGCGGAACACTGCCACCTGCAATCCTTAGAGCCAAACCCTCAACAACAGCACTCTTACCCACGCCCGCATCGCCTACTATTACAGGATTGTTCTTCTTGCGGCGCGAGAGAATCTGTATAACCCTCTCTGTTTCAGCCTCTCTACCTATGATAGGGTCAATTTTACCCTCTGCTGCAAGACGGGTCAAATCTGTACTAAACTTCTCAACAAGTAGCCTCTGCGGCTCGGCAACCTGCACAACCTGCGTAGCCTCCGACTGGCAGGAATCATCTGTTGTGTCAAACATCCCCTCTTCAATTACCTGAGCAGTTATCTTGTAGCGGGCAAAAATCGCCGAACTGAGGGTTGTTGTGTCCTCAAGAATATCTATCAACGCATGCAGCGAAGAGAGAGTCCGAGCCTGAGTCGAAAACCTCTCTTTAAGAGCCTCTGTATAGCTACGAAAGAAGGTCTCAACATCCTGACCTTCAGAGCCATGCTGCGATATTTTATGCTCCAACCTAACCCCTATCTGATATATCTCCCAATCCTTCAACTTTCGGCTTAAAACCCTGAAAGCCAGCGAGCCCTCACTTCTGAGCATGGCAAGCATCAGCGAATCTTTCAGACAGTGAGTAGTTCCAGATTTCGCACTATCAAATGCAGTCTGAGCAATTAAGCCCTCCAAAATTTTTGAAATTCTAACCATATCTAACCTAATTTATGCGTAAATATAACGGATAGTAAAATAAATTATTATAATACATTTGCATATTCACATATTTTTTCTTAGCTTTGTGTGGTTGTCCTATAAAAATGTTAGGTTATGAGACGATTTTATCTTTATTTGCTATCTGCGCTCGGATTTTCGGCAGGGTCGAGTAGTTGTGCTACGATGTATGGAGCACCAACACCTGATGAGATGGTTATGTACGGCACGCCAACAGTCGAGTACATGGTAAAGGGCAAGGTAACCGACACCAACGGCACCCCTATCAAGGGCATTGTGGTCTCTTCGGGCAATAACACTCCATCCCTCTCTGCCACAACAGGCGAGGATGGCACATTTGTCACAAACACCGTAAGGGATATGGACCCTATGGGCACGCTGACATTTACAGATGTTGATGGTGCAGAAAATGGCGGTTCGTTTAGTCCAAAGTCGCTCGACATATCCAAGCTAAGCAAAGAGCAGGTTAAGGATAGAGACGGAGCTTGGTTTAATGGAGGCTATGAGCTTACAGCCAATGTTGAATTAGAAGAGCAGAAGTAGTTATGCGTAAATTTTTACTATTTTTAATTGGTCTGCTTGGTTTTACCGCTACAGCGTGTGACCCAGAGCCTATGGATATGTACGGCTCTCCTGTAAAGGATTTTGATCAGACCACTAAGCAGGAGATGACAGAGAACACAACAAGCAGCTCTACCAAACCTCTTGAATAATGAAGATAGACCATCTTTCATTTAGGCGCAGAGTAGCACTTGAGTTGTGGCGCAAGTTAGAGGCAGAGAGGGTGGAAGCCCATCCTCTGCGTCAGCTTTTTTGGGAGTGTACACTACGCTGTAACCTCGCCTGCCGCCATTGTGGTAGTGACTGCAAGAGAGTCTCTGAACAGCCCGACATGCCACTTGCAGATTTTCTTGGCGTGTTGGATAATATTGCCGCCCACACAGACCCTCACAAGGTCTTTGTCATTATAACAGGTGGCGAGCCGCTGATGCGTGCTGACCTTGAGCAGTGCGGCAGGGCAATCTATGAGCGCGGCTTTCCCTGGGGCATGGTCACAAATGGTCTTGCAATGACTAAGGAGCGATTCTCCCGCCTACTTGCCGCAGGTATGCACTCGGCGACCGTCTCCTTGGACGGATTAGAGGCGGAGCATACATTTATGCGCGGCAACGACAAGAGTTTCAAGATGGCATCAGAGGCTATTGCAATGATGGCGGCAGAGAAGGATTTTCTCTTTGATGTTGTTACCTGCGTAAATCGCCGAAATATTGATAAGTTAGACACTATAAAAGAGCATCTGCTCTCACTTGGCTGCAAAAGATGGCGACTATTTACCGTCTTTCCTGCAGGTCGTGCAGCCACCGACCCAGAGTTGCAACTCTCCAGAGAGCAAATGCATCAGTTGATGCAATATATAGCAAAAACGCGAAAAGAGGGCAGAATCCATGCTCAATATGGCTGCGAGGGTTTCTTAGGCGCATACGAGGGCGAGGTTAGAGACCGCTTCTTTGGCTGTAGCGCGGGAGTTATCGTCGGCTCAGTGCTCTCAGATGGCAGCATATCTGCCTGCGCAAGCATCCGCGCCGACTACCACCAAGGAAACATCTATAAGGACGACTTCTGGGAGGTGTGGAACACCCGCTTTGAGCAGTACCGCAACCGCGAGTGGATGAAAAAGGATGAGTGCAAAGATTGCCGCTTCTTCAGATACTGCAAAGGCAACGGCATGCACCTAAGAGACGAAAATGGCAAACTTATGTTCTGCCATATAGAGCGGATGAGGTAGGAGAGTCTTTTTGCACCGTTAGTCAGTAAGGAATTAGCGCAAAAATTATATGGAGTTTAAGGAGATTAAAGAATTTAGGGGATTTAGGGAGCGGTATAGTTAAAGTTCTTCGGGGCATTGGGTCCCCTTGAACTTTAGGCGCGCTCCTTAACCTCACTAACCTCGCTAAACCCCCTAAATGTCCTCTAAAAACCGCGCGCCCCAATTAAAGCACCCTCCGCCAAATCAAAGACACCACATTTTAGCGTCAGAGGGGCGTAGATGCAACGCTCGGCAAAAATGCCGACGATGGGCTGTACTGAAGGTACTGCTCATTGTCGGCAATTTTTTGTTAGCGGAAGCAGGTACGCCCCTCTGACGCTAAAATTAGCCCATGATGTTCTCTATATACCGCATCGTAAAACTCCCGTCCATATAGGCATCAACGGCGGCTAAATCTACTTGTGTTTCGGATGCCATGCGGTTTAGGCGGATATATTTGCTCATAGCTTTGAGCAGGGCGGTGCGTTTTGTGGTATCAATAGCCTCTTCGGCGGTTCTCATAGAGCCACAGGCGCGGGTTTTGACCTCAACAAAATGCATAACGCCGTGGCGGAGGGCTACAATATCAATTTCGTAGCGACCATACCGCCAGTTGCGCGCACAAATCATATATCCGTTTTTGCGCAACCAATCCACGGCAAACTCCTCGCCTTGCCGTCCGCGTTCTGCCTTGTCAATCACCGTACCTTATATATATAGACTACAAGAGGAAGCTCAAATCATCGCCGCTAACTACCTCGTATGCAGCCTGACCACGCTTGAAGATGCGCATAGGGCGTGAGCCGATAAGTTCCAACACTCCATCTACATAGCGCAGCATGCAGCCCTCACGCAGACCGACAACATACCTACGAGGGTTAGCCTCGATATACTCCTCAATTCTCTGTTCACGAGTCTCGCCAGCATGACCCTCTGGATTTGCATCTAAGTAGTGAGGGTTTATCTGAAACTTAACAGCTCCGATAGCCTTAAATGACTCTGGCTCTACAATCGGCATATCGTTTGTAGTGCAGATTGTAGGGCAACATACATTGCTACCTGCGCTCCAGCCGACATACGGAGTACCGCTCTTGAGTTTACGAAGGATGGCACTCATAAGACCCTGTTGCTGCATCTTTTTGGTCAGTGCAAAGGTATTTCCACCGCCTACGCAGATAGCCTCAGCCTCGCGGATAGCCTTTAGTGGATTCTTCTCACGGTGTATAGAGCGCACCTTAACGCCTATCTCGTTAAAACGATTCTGTACCTTTTTCTCATACTCGTTGTATGAAAAAGTCACAGCTGCATAGGGGATAAAAACCACCTCTTTGACACCTTTAAGGTGCTGACCAATCTGAGAAATTGGGTACTTAAGATACTCTTCACCTGCGTTGGTAGAGTTTGAAATTAGCAAAAGTTTCATACTATTCATATAAAATGCTGACTGTTAATGAGTTTAGCCACTTGGGCGGCATACTCGGTGTTAAATTTTTTCTAAATTTATGCCAAAGATAATAAAAAAGTGTTATCTTTGCAATCGATTTGCTTAATAATTGAAGTCGAGTTGTGGCAGTTTTACCACTCAAAATTGTCTCTGACGCGGTTTTTAGGCAGAGATGTTTAATATGTTTAACTAAAAATTGAAAGTTATGTCAAACATTCAGGAGAGAGTCGTTAAGACTATCGTTAACAAGTTGTGCGTAAAGGAGTCTGAGGTTACACCTGAGGCATCATTCACTGGTCACCTTGGCGCAGATTCACTCGACAGCGTAGAGCTGATGATGGATTTCGAGAAGGAGTTCGGTATTGAGATTCCACAGGAGGTTGCAGAGAGCATGCAGACTGTAGGCGATGTTCTCAACTACCTTGAGGAGCACAAGGACGAGCTTAAGTAGTCCTTCTCCAGAGAGAGAAAAAATTGAAATTAGGTAATTAGATTGTTTGTGAGAGTGATGGAGCAGAAAAGAGTTGTTATTACGGGTATAGGTACCATAAATCCTATTGGAAACAATATTGAGGAGTATTTCCGCAACCTTGAACAAGGTGTAAGTGGAGCAGACACGATAACATCCTTTGATGCTACAAAATTCCCATCCCGCATAGCTTGCGAGGTTAAAAACTTTGACCCTACAGAGTATTTTGACCGCAAGGAGCTTCGTAAGTACGACCGCTATTCTCAGTTTGCCTTGGTTGCTGCAACCGAGGCTGTTGAGGATTCGGCTCTTGATACAGAGGCGATAAATCCTGAGCGCGCAGGTGTTATCTGGGCTTCAGGTGTGGGTGGTATGCAGACTTTCTATGACGAAGTTATGGGCTGGGCTGAGGGTAATGGTACACCTCGCTTCAGCCCATTTTTCGTACCAAAGATGATTTCGGACCTTGCTGCCGGGCACATCTCGCTCAAGTATGGATTTATGGGACCAAACTATAGCGTGGTCTCTGCTTGCGCTTCGTCAAATCACGCGATGATTGACGCTTGCAACATGATTCGTCTTGGCAAGGCTGATGTGATTGTTACAGGCGGCTCTGAGGCTCCGATTATCGTTCCAGCTGTGGGAGGTTTCTCATCTATGAGGGCTCTCTCAACTCGCAATGATGACCCTAAGCACGCCTCTCGTCCTTTTGACAAGGACCGTGACGGCTTTGTTATCGCTGAGGGTGCAGGCGCGCTTGTCTTTGAGGAGTACGAGCATGCTGTTGCCCGTGGTGCGAAAATCTATTGCGAGGTGGCAGGTTGCGGCATGTCTGCCGATGCCTACCACATGACAGCACCTCACCCAGAGGGTAAGGGTGCTATTATATCCATGCGTCAGGCTCTTGAGGATGCTGGTATAGGGGTAAATGAGGTCGATTATCTAAACACTCACGGAACAAGCACTCCGCTTGGAGACCTTGCCGAGCTGTCGGCGGTAAAGAGCCTGTTCGGTGATGCGGCTTACAATATGAATATCTCGTCAACCAAATCCATGACAGGTCACCTGCTCGGTGCTACTGCGGCGGTTGAGGCGTTGGCGTGTGTATTTGCCATCACAAAGGGCATCGTTCCTCCTACAATCAATGTAGAGGAGGTGGACCCACAAATCGACCCTAAGCTCAACCTGACCCTCAGAGAGGCACAAAGACGCGATGTCAAAGTTGCCATGAGTAACACTTTCGGATTTGGAGGTCACAACTCAACAGTGGTATTCCGAAAGCTGTAACAGGCGTTAAAGTCGAATATAACTGTGCTTGATTTTTTACTTCGCCCGATAAAACGCAACTTCGGGCGCGATAAAGTTTACTATAAAATGATAGACGATATGTTCGGTTTTATTCCGAATAATATCGAACTCTACAAACTCGCGCTGATTCACAAATCAGCGTCTGTTGTTGTTGATAACCAGGCTATTAACAACGAGCGACTCGAATTTCTCGGCGACGCGGTTATCGAAAGCGTAACCTCTGACTACCTGTTTATTGAGTATCCAGAGCATGACGAGGGACGACTGACTCAGCTGCGCTCAAAAATTGTATCCCGCCAGTCACTCAACAGCGTAGCTAAAAAGTTAGGTCTTGACAAGTGCGTAATTAGCAACCACTCGGTAACAATATCCCAGAAACATATCTTCGGAGATGCCTTCGAGGCTATGATGGGCGCAATATACCTCGACCAAGGCTACGACTTTGTAAACCGCCTGCTGATAAACAAAATATACCCAAACAACCTCGCCCTTGACCAGGTTGACGAGGTGGAGACCGACTTCAAGAGCCGACTGATTGAGTGGGGACAAAAACACCACCATACAATCCTCTTCAAAACTAAGGGTATCGGCAAAAATGCCACTGCCGGAGCACATAACTTCCATAGCGTTGTGCTGATAGACAATATAGAGGCTGGTCACGGCATGGGCGAATCCAAAAAAGAGGCAGAACAGTCCGCCGCACAATCCGTCGCCTACGAAATGAACGACGAAATCTGCGCCCGACTCCTCGATAAACTCGACCGCCTCGAATCGGCTAATAACCAGAAGTGCTGATACAGTACCGTCCCTTTTCTGAAGAAAAGTGACCCAAAAAACTTTCGGAGAAACTTCGTTTCTCTATTTCGTTGCGGATTTAGGATAGCCTAAAGGCTATTACGACAAAAAATAGAGTCCTTTTCGCTTTCAAGTAAACTTGAGCGAAGGACTCTATTTTTCATCGTACCTCCTACGGAGGCATTCCCTAAATCCGAGTACGGCTAAACTTAGTTTGTACCGTTAGCGCGCTCCTTAGCCTCCCTAAATTCACTAAGTTCCTTAAATCCCCCTACTATCCGCGCGCACCATCTCCAAAAAAATCACTATATTTGTAAGATGAAAAAGTTTATAGCCGCCCTTTTAGCCACTATTTTTTGTTATACTGCCACAGCTCAGCACACAAAGCAGCTTGTTGAGGTGGAGGTGGATGGTGCTGTGCGTCGTGCGTTAGTCATGGTGCCAGAGGGGCGCGACAAGCCTCAGCCGCTTATTTTTGTGTTTCATGGGCGCAAGGGAACAATGGATGGTGCAGCAAAGCGGATGGCTATTCACGAATATTACAACGATGCAATTACTGTCTATCCGCAGGGTATGTGGATGGATTCTGGTCGTCTTGAGGGCTTTGGCTGGGTAATGCCAGATGCTGAGGATGAGGGGCGAGATATTCGCTTCTTTGATGCCCTATTTGAGCGGCTTGTATCAGATTATAATATAGATAGCAACAGGGTATATGCAATGGGGCACTCCAACGGCGGTGGTTTTACGCATGCCTTGTGGGTACTTCGGGGCGATAAGTTTGCCGCCTTTGCAATCTCCGCATCAGGAGCCGTGCGACTTGGAGAACTTATAGAGCGACAAAGTGCAAAACCTCTCTTCTTTATCGCTGGCGAGGCTGATGATATAGTTCCGCTCCACCTTGTCCGCAAACATATAGACAGAACTATCGCCCGCAACGGCTGCCATAGAGATAAATTCCAAAATCTCAGTCCATATCAAACCCTCTACCCCTCCAAAAGTGGCAACGATGTTGTGACATATATTCACAACGGCAACCACCGTTTCTGCCAAGAGGCACTACCTCTTATTGCGGACTTTTTTGAGCATAATATTAGGCATTAGAGGTGCGCGGTTTTAATAGCAGAAAATAACAAAGAATAACAACGGGCTGCGCCCTTAATGGCATATAATGACAGCGCGCGATTTAGTAGGGGATTTAGAGGTTGTTAGAGGAAATTAGTGGTAATTAGAGTTGCGCGCTAACGGAACAGACTTAGTTTAGCCATACTCGGATTTAGGGAACGCCATCGAAGATGGTACAAATAAAATAGTCCTCACGGTCGAGCTTGCTCGAAACCGATGACGGACTATTTTTTGTTGTATAGAGCGCGCTAACGGAACAAACTTCGTTTGTTGTACTCGGATTTAGGAAATACCAACGAAGTTGGTACGAAAAGGAAGAGAGCGGTCGTTCAAGTTTACTTGAAAACGATTGCTCTCTTCCTCTTTGTAATAGCCGTAGGCTATCCTAAATCCGCATCAGCCCAAAAACGAAGTTTTTGCTGAAAGTTTTTGGTGCAGCTTTTTTCAAAAAGCTGCGGTACTGTGTTAAAGTTCTACAGCTCAGTTTTCCACAGCCCATGCAGATTACAATACTCATATACAGCCACAGGCTTATCAGTGCAGGTACATACTACAGCCTCTGGTTTATCTGTAAGGTTTACGCGGATGCCGCCGCGGGTTGTCTCAACATAGACAAATGCGATGTGGTGTTCTGGCAGCATAGGGTGTGGAACGCTACCAACCTCGACCTTGATGGTATTATCGTCAAGTTTTGTCACTACAGGGATATGCTTCTCGCCACTTGCCTCAACGGTATTTGGAACAAGCTCCTCCATCTTCTCGCCGCAGCATACTACAGGGACCTTTGAATCAACCACTTTCTCTATCACATTACCGCAATGGCGGCATTTATAAAACTTTGTTGCCATATTTTTCTATTTTTATTTGTTACCAACTATTAAAACTACTCTTCTGTTGTTGCCAAAGGCGATGCCTGGGTATATACCCTCTGTGCAAGCTCTTTATCGAGCTGATACATGCCATATTTATCGCCCTCGACAGACTCTGCTGCAAAGATTTTGTCGCGTGCAGACTCCTCCTCCTCGACCTGCTCATTTACAAACCATACCAGCATATTTGATGATGCGAAATCTCGGTCATCGGCTGCTATAGCTGCAAGATTGTTTATCAGACTTGTTACAACCTTCTCGTGCTTGAGAGTCTCGCTAAACATCTCCAAAACTGAGTTCCACTCTGTCCTAACCTCTGCTATAGGCTTAAGTATAACCTTTGCATCGCGTGAGTTGAGGTAGTTCATCAGAATACGAGCGTGGTCTTGCTCCTCCAACCACTGTACATAAAACCAGTTTGCAACGCCTTTCAGACCCTTTGCCTCGGCATCCATTGACATTGACAGGTAGAGATAAGCCGACCATAACTCGGCGTTAATCTGCTCATTGATTGCTGTGTGTAGTCTTTCGCTTAACATAGTTGTAAAGTTTTAAGTGTTATTCTAAATATTGTTCTAAGTTCTATTTTATCAATCTGTCTAACATACCTCTTAACTCCGCCTCAGATAACGCGCCCGAAATCCTAAAAATCTCGCCAGAGGCTGCAATAAAAACAAGAGTAGGTATTGAACGAATCTTGAAAGCGTCCGAGAGCGTCTGCTCACTGTCAACATCAACCTTGTAGATGTCAACCCTGCCCTGATACTCCTCTGCCACAGACTCCAATACAGGAGCAAACCTCTGACAAGGACCGCACCACTTTGCGTAAAAATCTATCACAGCAGGTTTGTCCCCTAAAAAATCTAATCTCTCTAAACTGCTGACCTGAGCCGCAACTCGCCTCTCAAATCCTGATTTTGTTAAATTTATAATTGCCATAACTTTTATATTTTCTTATTTCACATTGCAAAGATAATACAAAAGTTACTATTTGTCAAATTGATATTTTTTATATCAGCATAGGTTTTGTTTATAACCATACTAAGTACAGTCAGCAAGGGTGCGCGCGAAAAAATTATAGGGCATCTAAGGAGATTAGTGAGATTAAAGAATTTAGGGAGCGGAACAAAAAAGTTCTGCGGGGCATCGAGTCCCTTAAACTTTAGCGCGCCCAAATCAAAGCACCCGATTTTGGGCTCACTGTAAAATTCCAGTGGGACGAATGTGGAAATTATTACCTTTGCGTT
>CAZIPR010000049.1:0-14017 GCA_964541245.1 uncultured Alistipes sp. | reverse complement strand
TCACACAACAAAAACAAGGCTGACTAAAAATGTTGTTTTTAGTCAGCCTCATTTTTTTGTTGTTAGCAGAAGCAAATGCGCAGTTAGAACTACTCTTCTGGCTCGAACATTGGGTCCCAGGCAGGGAGTAATATTGGTTTTTGGTCGAGCATTTTGAGGATGTCGGCTGGAACATATTTGCGTTCAGCGACAAGACGGAACATATACTCGTTAAACCACTCGTCGGTCATAATTACATTGCCCTTATAGCCGCTGCTTGCGCCCCAGCTATTCTCTACCATCCATTTTGTAGTCTTGCCCTCAGAGTCGATATCTACGGCTATAAGTGTCATTGCGTGAGATGAGCCGCTGGCAAAGGTTGAGACCCTCTGCTTCTTATCCATAGGGAAAGAGGTGTCAAAGAGTGACCCATAATCGAGGTTTGCGATATCTAAAACGCCCTTTTTGCGGTCGAAGAACTTGCCTACATCGCAAGAGAAATACATTGCTGTATTATCCTTGATTGAAGCTATAGCCACCTCCTTTACACGCTCAATTGGCAGGTTGATATAGAGCCAATTCTCGCCGTCATAGACATGGCGGTCGTAGTCAATCTCATATACCTTGCCATATTCGCGGGTAGGGTCGTTCATAATCATCACATAGTTATTCTCCAAATCCTCGCCTATAAACTCGTTATAGAAGCTCTGAGGGGTGTATGTAGCAGTTGAAACCTTCTCGCCCTTTGTGTTGTAGCGGGTCCACTCAAAAGAGGTTGGAGGCACGCCAAGGCACTTTACAAGAATACCGTAAATCTCTGTGAGCATATCGGTCTTAAGTGTCAGATGGTCAGCAGTTTTTGCCTCTCGCAGGGTAAGGGCGAACTCTCGCAGTTTAAGTGAGAGTATAGTTCTCATGTTGCGAGTATTGTCGCTCTGGTAGGTCTCAGGCATGGCACTCTTAGGCACTGCGCCATACTTCATAATAAGGTTTGATACGCCTGTAAACTGACCGCCATCGCCAATAGGATTCTTCAGCAGCCACTCAACCTTTCTATCGTCAAGAGGTAGTTTTCGTGTATCAATAATACCCTGCAAAAAGAGATTTGACTTCTCAAGTAGGTCGTAGAAAGAGAGGTAGTTTTGCGAAAACTCAAAGCTGCTAAGGTTGTGCTTTGTAATCATCTTTGCTCTCAGCACATTAAGACCTGTAAAGAGCCAGCATCTGCCAGATGATTTCTGGTCAGTGATGCCCTTTGTCTTTACATGGTGCGAAAAGTGTGTGTCACACATTGCAAGGTTGTCGCCATTTACGGCAAGAGTGGCGATAGAGGTTGTTGCAAGGGCATTTTTTACTGCTCTCTCGGCTGGAGTATTGGTATATCCTGTGCGGATTTTATCCATCATCGCAGCATCTATTCCGCCGCTATTCTGCGCCTGAACTGCAAAGGCTGCAAGCGCACATACAAGGGTTAAAATTTTTTTCATAGTTACAATTCGTCGTTTGAGTTTCTATTTGTTATTGCCGTCTTTACGGCTGCTATATTCTGTTTTGTAGTGATAATCTCTGGGTGGTTTTCTGGATGAATCTTCTCAAAAATCTTCAGTGCCTTCTCTAAGTGGTCCAAAGAGGAGTAGAAATCTGACAGATTGGCGTATGCAAAGCCTACCATAAAGTATGCACTTGCCAATTCGGACTGCTCGCTCTGCCTATTCTGCTCAAAGGCGGTCATAGCCTTTGTCAGAAGCTCCAAGGCTCGGTCATACTCCTTGAGTTTGATAAGGCAAAATCCCACCTTGTAGTTTGAGCGGGCGGTCTTTATATCCTTTTTACCCAGCAGCTTCTCCCTGACTTTCAGAGCCTTGAGGTGGTACTCTAAGCCCTTCTTATAGTCGGTCATATCCTCGTATGCACCTCCAATAAGGGCGTATGTGTCGGCAGTATCTATATGCTCGCTGCCCAACACCTTCTCTCTGATGTTTAGGCTGTGAAATAGGTACTCCAACGCCTTTGTGTAGAGACTCTGGCGGGCATAGGCGTCGCCTATGTCGTTATAGGCCGCTGCGCACTTCTCATGCTCTGCACCAAACTTGGTTTCAAAGACCTTGAGTACCTTTTGCAGGTAGAAGATAGCCTTGTCTGGGTTGTCCTGACGGATATATATGTTGGCTATATTATAGTAGGTCTCGGCTGTCAGCTTGTCATTTACGCCCAACTCGGACTCGTATATCAAAACCGCCTTTGTATGGTTCTCTATAGCCTGGTCATACATCTGCATACTCGAATACATACAGCCCGCATTGTAGTATGCCGCAGCAGTGGATAGGTGCTTCTCGCCAAGGGCTACCTTATAGACAGAGGCAGCTTTAACAAAGTTCTCTGCCGCTGTGTTGTAGTTACCCATAGAGGAGTATATGCTACCTATATTATTATGTGCCGTTGCCACCTGAACAGAGTTTGAGTCAAGTGTTAGTTTTGCGGTATTCAGCGCAACTGTGTATAGCTCTATGGCTTTTGCCTTATCGCCACTCTTCAGAGCCGCCTCTGCCGCACTATTATACTCCTCAATACTCTGCTGTGCATTAGCTGTAAAGGCTGCAAAGAGGCAGATTATAGCTACTATCTTTCTCAAGTCCACTCTAAACTTTTTTATTGTAGAGCCGGCTCTTGCTCTATGACAACACCTCTACCAACTCCTTGCTCTTCCATCTTAAAGATCAACTCACAACTACGATGATAGTCATTGGTATTTGGAGCAACAGTAATATCTACATGGTTACTTCCCTTGCCTCCATATTTGCTTACAGAAATCCAATTCTGCTGATCGGTTGGATTATAGTTCATTTCAATTATCCAATAGTGGCTACTCTCGACACCTACAGAGAAAGTACCGCCCTCTGGAGGAAATCGGAATATCTCGCCATCCCCACTTACATTAAGGAATACTGCCTCTTCAACAGGCTGCTCCTCCTGAGCATCATCGCCAAAAAGGTCATCAAACAGGTCTTCTACAGCCTCACAACCCACAAACAGCGTAGCAGAGGCACAAATCAGTACAAGAAACTTTTTCATAACTTTTATTTTTTATTTAACAAACTATCCAACACAGGTCTTATAGCTGCAACCCAACGCTTGTAGCCCTCGCTGTTAAGGTGGATATTATCCTCCAAAAATAGGCTTGTATCAACGCTGCCATCTGCCTTGAGCAGAGGGGTGGTTACATCAACAAATGTAATGTGGTCGCTACTGTCTGCGTACTCCTTCATAAGTGAGTTGAAGACTGCCTGACGGTTACGGATAGCTTCGCGGCGTTTGCTGTGCTTGACAGAGAGGAAGAGAATAGGTGTGTCTGGATAATCCTTATCTATCCTATCAAAGAGCATACGATAGAGGTCAAATAGCTCGCCTACAGGGATATCAATCTCAGTTTTTGTCCTTAAATCGTTGTCACAGTAGATGACAAAAGCGCGCGGACGGTAGTGAGCCATAACGGTAGTATAGTAGTAGTGCAAATCCCTCAGCGTAGCACCGCCATAGCCGCGATTAACAACTGTGTATGGCGCAAAATCCTCCTTCAGGCTCTTCCAAAGGCGGATAGAGGAGCTACCGAAGAATAGCACATCGCACTCCGACTTCTCGCTTTCAGCCCTCTCGCGGAGTGCCTTGATATCCTTCTGCTCGTAGCGCAGAATCCACTCTTTGTCGCACGACTTTTCGACCTTAATGGTGCCCGAAATCTCATACTTATTATCGGCACCCTGCTCTGCGGGTTTTGAGGCGCAAGATGCAAAAAGTATGGCTGCTAAGATTGCTAATACTGTTCTCATACAAAATATTATTAACAGTTTCTAATCACAAAGATAGTTTTTTTCTTGCAGAACTACAAAAACATTATTACATTTGTATTGCAATATTTGCAACCATGAAGACCTCTGTACTTATACCTGCATCAATGTTCGCCTCATACGGCGGATGGAGTGCCGACAGTCAGTTTTTCGACCTTACAGGCTCAACTTTTCTGCTCGCTCATGGGCTTGGAGTCTCTGTAGCGGATGCAACCACCACTTTTGAAGTACCATCTGAGGGGGATTACAACATCTTTGTACGCACACGCAACTGGACAGCATACTGGAGTCAGAGCGCAACCCCTGGTATTTTTGAGGTTATTGTTGATGGCTGTAGTGTCGGAGTATTTGGTAACCAAAACTCAGAGTGGCATTGGCAGCGCGGGGCGAAGTTGCACCTTACAGTAGGTGTTCACAGCCTTGCAGTTCACGACCTTACAGGCTTTGATGGCAGATTTGATGCTGTGCTGTTTACCACTTCAGATACAGCACCCAAAGATACTCTTGCAGAGTACAAGAGTCTTAGGAAGAGGCTACTCTCTCTGCCCTCTACACCTAAGAGGTCGGGTAGTTTCGACTTTGTTGTAGTGGGTGGTGGCGTGGCAGGTATCTGCGCAGCCATAGCCGCAGCGCGTACAGGTTCCCGCGTAGCACTTATTCAGGACCGATATACCCTTGGCGGCAACAACTCCTCTGAGATTCGTGTCGGCTTGGGTGGTAGGCTAAATATAGGGCTATACCCCTCTTTAGGCTATCTACTCAACGAGTTTGCACCATCTACAAAGGGTAACGCCCGCCCAGCCGAGGTCTATGAAGATGATAAAAAACTCGCTGCCGTACTTACTGAGAAGAGGATAACACTCTTTTTGGGCTACAGAGTGACTGCGGTAAGTAAGAAAGGTAACAAAATAGGCTCGGTGGTAGCCACAGAGGTCACAAAACTTAACCAAATTCGCATCAGCGGAAGACTATTTGCCGACTGCACGGGCGATGCTACACTTGGCGTTCTTGCGGGTGCAGAGTGGCACATGGGGCGCGAGGCTAAAAGCGAGTATGGCGAGCCCTCTGCGCCAGATACGGCTGATGGTATGACAATGGGAGCTTCGTTGCAGTGGTACTGCCTTGAGGATAGCGTTGCAAGGAGTTTTCCAGATATTGACTGGGGACTTAATATTGACCAGAGTAGCGTACAGGTTGTCCGTCGCGGTCAGTGGTATTGGGAGGTCGGCATGAGAGACGACCAGATTGCTGATGCCGAGAGAATCCGTGACTACGGCATGTATGTAGCCTACTCAAATTGGTCTTATCTTAAGAATCACTACGCCAAAAAGGAGGATTATGCAAATAGCTACTTAGGTTGGGTTAGTTATGTTGCGGGCAAGCGCGAGTCGAGGAGACTCTTGGGCGAATTTGTCCTCAGAGAGCAGGATTTGAAGCAGAATATAATCTACGAGGACGGCTCAGTCTCAACCTCATGGTACATAGACCAACACTACCCCGACCCAGAGAACAGCAAACTCTTCCCAAGGCAGGAGTATCTATCTTGCGGACATCTTGACCCTTTGGGATTCTATCCTATACCTTACCGCTGCTTCTACTCAAAGGATATAGAAAATATGTTTATGGCGGGCAGAAATATCTCTGTCTCACATATCGCCCTTGGCACTGTCCGCGTAATGCGTACAACGGCTATGATGGGCGAGGTTGTAGGCATGGCTGCCACAATAGCTCGTCGCCGTAAGGCTCTGCCGCGCGATATATACGCTGTGCACCTTGAGGAGCTAAAGAGCATGATGCGCAGAGGCGTAGGCAGGACAGATGTGCCTTACACCCAGATTTACACCCTTATTGACACCACTGCCGCCCGCAGTGAAGATTGCTAATACAACAACAAATATAACAACAAAAAACAGACAACATGAAACTTAACACTTCAAATTCGGTGATGGTACTTGCTACCACTTTTGAGAACAAAGGTAGCTGGACAGTTGAGCAGCAGTTTGTGCTTCAGATGGGCTCTTCTTATCTTTTAGCGCACGGTATCGGCACTCCGCTTGCAGAGGATGCAACAACAACTATCAGCGTGCCTAAAGATGGCTGCTACAACATCCTTGTTCGCACCAAAAACTGGACAAAACATTGGTCAGACGGTCCTACGCCAGGCATCTTCTCTGTTCTGGTTGACGGTAAGGACAACGGCACAACATACGGTACAGGCTCTGTAAATTGGTATTGGCAGAACGGTGGTAAGGTTGAGCTTACAGCTGGCACTCACACCCTTGCCCTGCACGACCTTACAGGTTTTGACGGCAGATGCGATGCAGTTATCCTTACAACCGAGGACTACACCCCTTCTGAGAGCCTTGAGGAGTATTTTGCACTGCGCGAGGCACTGCTTGGAAAGGCTGTTGTTGAGGATAAGGGCAGCTACGACTTTGTTGTAGTTGGTGGCGGTATCTCTGGTATCTGCGCAGCCCTTGCAGCCGCTCGTCTCGGTCTTAAGGTCGCCCTTATTCAGGACCGCTATGTACTTGGAGGCAATAACTCCTCTGAGGTGCGCGTGGGTCTTGGCGGACAGATTAACATCGACCCATATCCATCTCTTGGCTACCTGCTCAACGAGATTGGTCCAGACCGCATTGGTAACGCCCGTGGTGCGCACCACTATCAGGATGATAAGAAACTAAAAGTTGTGCTTGCCGAGAAGAATATCACCCTGTTTATGGGTTATACTGTTGTTGAGGTGGCAAAAGAGGGCAACAAGATTGTCTCAGTAGTGGCTCAGGAGGCTACTGCACAGAATAGAATCAGCGTCAGCGGCAAATACTTCTCCGACTGTACAGGCGATGCACACCTTGGCTACATGGCTGGTGCTGAGTGCCGCATGGGTCGTGAGGCTCGCTCAGAGTTTGACGAGCGTCTTGCACCAGAGAAGGCTGACGATATGACAATGGGTGTATCAATTGAGTGGTATTGCGAGGATTGGAATACCCCATGTGACTTCCCAGACTCTCTGGATTGGGGTTTGCGCCTTGATGAATACACAGTTGAGCCTGTACACCGCGCCAACTGGTATTGGGAGGTAGGTATGATGGACGACCAGGTTGCCGATGCTGAGAAGATTCGCGACTACGGCATGTATGTAGCCTACTCAACCTTCTCATACTGTAAAAACCGCTACTCAAAGAAGGAGGATTGGCAGTGTACACACCTTACTTGGGTTAGCCATGTATCGGGTAAGCGTGAGTCTCGCCGTATTATGGGCGATTATATCCTTCGTGAGCAGGACCTTACCCGTCCAATTCGCCATGAGGACGAGACCTGCACCACAACTTGGAGAATTGACCAGCACTATCCTATGGAGAAGAACAGCAAAGATTATCCAAATCAGGAGTGGCTCTCTTATGGTGTGCTGACACCTATTGACTTCTACGCGCTGCCATATCGTTGCTTCTACTCAAAGGATATTGCAAATATGTTTATGGCTGGTAGAAATATCTCTGTTACACATATCGCCCTTGGCTCCACCCGCGTAATGCGTACCTGCGGACTTATCGGCGAGGTAGTAGGTATGGCTGCTGCCGTATGCGCCCGCAATGAGGCTATGCCGCGTGATGTATATACAACCTACTTCGAGCAGCTTAAGGAGCTGATGCGTAAAGGTACAGGTAGAACAGATGTCCCTTACACACAGTTCTACCATCAGGTTGACCGTACAGGACACCAGGCAGAGGACAGATAGCCTACACATAATACCATGGTATAATATTCGGCTCGTTGTAAATAGACGAGCCGAATATTTTTATAAATTTCAACGAAATTACCAAAAACACTCACGAAACATAAAAAAAAATCCATTGTATGCTCTTTTTTGGAAAATAATTTCTACCTTTGTTCCAAGATAGAGTATCAAAGCATGATTAAGGCTAATGTAAATAGATCTTGCACTATGTGCATCGTTTTGCCGGCCTCCCAATGGGGGGGGGGTATAAGTGCCTATCTTTCAGCAAATTACATAACGAAGAAAATATTTAACGGTTTGACTCCGCGCGCTTTTTATTGTTGCGTGGGGTCTATTTTCATATCTCTACATAAACGGTTAAGTCTAATCACACATCAAAAAAATCAAATCTTAACAAACATTATTGAATATGAATAGAAGATACACTACACCAAAGATTTATATTGAACAGATTTGTGTTGAACATGGTTTCGAAGTCTCTCTACCAGATTTTTCAGGCTCGACACAATACTCGGCATGGGAAAATGAGCTAAATATTGAACACGATTAAACCAAATTGAGATGAAAAAAAATTCTTACTACGAAAATCCAACCCTTGAGTGTATTCAGGTCGATGCTGAGGCTGGTTTTACCGAGACTTATGGAAATGGCGACTATATAGAGATGTAAATCTCTGCTTAAACGCACTGTACTACCCGAAAATTTAGCAACCATTTTTAATTTAATAAAAACAATTATGAAAAAACTATCTTTTTTTGTTGCACTGCTTGCAGTGGGCTTGACAAGTTGTTCAAAGGTTATAGATGAACAAGTTGCTGCTCCTGAACAGATGCAGGATTTCACTGCAACTATTGCAGCCGAAAGCCGTACAGTCATCAACGATGCCAATCAGGTATTGTGGGAGGCTGAGGATTTAATTGCAATTCATCGTGCAAACACAACTGTTTACTATCAGTACAAAGTTAAAAGCGGTGCTGGTACTACCGATGCTGTGTTTGGTTACAACTCTCTCTATCAGTCTTGCACTGCAAAGGCTACTCAGAACTATGCTGTGTATCCATATTCAGTTGTTACTGCGGCTGATTCTGACGGTGTTGTAAGCGTGGAGTTGCCTGCTACATTGGAGTATGCAAGCTCTTCATTGGCAAATGCCGTTATGGTTGCAGCTTCTGAAACAACAGATTTGCAGTTCAAGAACACACAGTCTCTGCTTCGCTTTGTTATCACATCAAAAGACCCTGCTGTTACCAGCCTCTTGTCTATTACCGTTTCATCTGCCGCTAACGCTTTGAGTGGTGCAGCAACTATTGACCTTACAGCTGCTGAGCCTGCAATTGTGGTTGATGCAGCCGGTACAAAGAGCCTTGTTCTCAGCTGTGGCGAGGGTTTAATGATTGGCGAAGAGTCTGTAGAGCTATACTTGCCTGTTGTTCCAACCGAATTTGCGGCAAATGACCTGACTATCAGCATTGAGACTAACTTGGGCGTTTATGAGAAGCAGTTTGCACAGGCTATCTCTCTTAACCGTAACAAGATTACAACCATCTCAAAGACCTTCGATATTGAGGACTTCTCTGGCTCTACAGAGGATTATGGACAGGTTGTAGAGCTTAAGCAGACAGAGCCTGAAGCTTTGGCGGCTGAGTTAAGCGAGGTTTTGGCTGATGCAGGGGTTGGTCAGATTATCCTTCCCAAACTACAAGAGGGTACTGAGATTGAGTTAAACAACACTCTCACATTTGCCGGTGCATCTACCGTTTCAACGGCATCATTTACACGCAGCAATACCTCTTTGCCTGCACGCGACCTGATAATAGATGGTAACGGTGCTACTTTGGTATTCTCAGGCTCTAACTCTCGTATTATTGATGTTACCAAAACTTGCGGCAACATAGACATCACATTGAAGAATATGACTATCGTTAATGGCAACAGTTACTTGGAGAGAGGTATCAACTTTAACACCAATGGTCATCTTACTCTTGACAATGTTGAGGTAAAGAGCATTGATAGTGGTTATATCACATATGCACTAAACTGTCCATCTTCTTCAAAAGATGCAGTTCTTGATATCAAGAACTCAAAACTTACAGGTTTGATTGCGCTTAACCTTTGGGGAGAGAATACAACTGCCAACATTGTTGATTCAGAGTTGTATAGCGTTGACCCTACTACCGTTGAGAACTACTCGGCAATCTGCTTGTGTAACGACGGCACATCTGCTGCCAAAAACAGCGTCATAAATATCACAGGAGGCAAGGTGATTGCCACTGATGAAAATGGCGAGCCTTCTACAGCCATAAGCAATGAAGCCATCGGCGTTATAAACATTGATGAATCAACTGAGATTGTTGGTGCATGTAAAAATTCTGTTGCCATTATTGATTACGGCACAACCTACTATAGTTTCTTCTCACTACAAGATGCAGCCGATTACTGCAAAGCACAGAGTAGCCCGCTTACAGTTGTTTTGGTCAGCGACATAGAGTCTGACAGCAAAGTATTGGCAGTTGGTTGCACTATGACCCTTGATTTGAACGGTCATAATATTACCGGCACAGATACCAACACAAGTGGCAACTTTGAGCTTATTGGTTGCAATATTGGCAGCAACTTGACAATTATCAACTCTGCTGACAAGACAGGCTCTATTACACTTGTAGCAGAGAATAATAGAGAGTGGAATTCATACTCATCTGTACTCTCAAATCAGCGTGCTACTCTAACTGTAGGCGCAGGTGTTGTAATCGAGCATCTTGGTGGAACAGCCATGGCATACGGTATTGACAATCTTACCAATACCGGCGCAGAGGCTGCTGTTACCACTATTGATGGAGCAACCGTAAAATCAACATATACAGCTATTCGCCAGTTCCTCAACAGTAGCAAAACAGGCGTAAAGAACGATTTGTATATCAAGAGCGGTGTAATCGAGAGCAGCAACCGTGCCGTATGGATGCAAGATTCAAACGCACAAGCAAATGTTGGTAAGTTGGTTATCAGCGAGGGCGTTCAGGTTAAGGGTAATGTTCATTTATCAGTTACACAAGGCTCTACAAGTTGGCCGGTTGAGATTTATGTTCCTAACTCTGTATTTGTTGGCGAATCTACCGTATCTTACAACGCGAATATTCCAGCGGGATACAGTGTAGTTAACAATGAGGGTATCTGGACTATTGTTGCCCCTGAGGAGTAACATCTGTTTATACCCAGAAACCTAACTGTAGTGGTTTTATTGTTCGTGGGCAATAAAACCACTCTTTTTATCTACCCCTGTCTTCTTTGGCTTTTCCCAAAACTTTTACTATATTTGCAAAAACATTATACGCAATATGTTTCTTGGTCTTATACAATATAACTCCATATACTGCCTATGAAAAAAAATGTTGTGGTTTATGTTACTCATCATCAGCATAAGCAATGTAGCTGCGAAACCCGAATATGATATATATCATGATTTCAAGGGCAAAGTTCTGCTTATCGAAAACACGATAGATGGTTGCACAGAGAGAATATGGTATGACGAGCAGGGCTATAAACTCTACACCGAAATAGTCCAGCGAGGACATAAAGAGAGTTATGTTGCTGCGGCTTGCTACGACCAAAATGGTGTTCAGGCGGTACTCAAAACCACAACCCGATATGTTAATGGCGAGAAGAGGGTTATAAACGACACTCTTCGCTACACACCAGGGCAGAAGGAGGTGTATCAGCGCGAATACAACACCTCTGGCTCGGTAACTTTTGAAAATATTGACTCTAATGGCAACTGGTTACGCCTAAATGTCGATGGCGAAAAGTTTATGAGCCGCAGAATTTGGTACTACGGGGCAAGCGAAGTTAATGCAGCAACACCCGTTGCACTGAAAGAGAAGATGCTAAGCTCTATATATCCAAAAAAGGAGCCAGAAATCTCTGAAACTGAGGTTATTACAGGTGCTGTATCAACTATTATAATTGCCATACTTGCCAATGCCTTTGTCGGTGTTGTAGTCGTTTTTGCAATCTTTTTCTTCCTTAAGTACGATACCCTGAAGGAGTTTTTCAATAAACGCGCAGGCGCAAAAATCTTAGGAAGACGCAAGATTAGAAAAGATGAGTATATCGCAGCTCTTGGTGGTGCTATATTAGGACTATTACAGTGGGTAGAGGGTCTTACAGGGGAGGACTTTATCTCAACTCTGACCGTTTTAGCCCTTATCGCCATTGCTGTATATCTGTTCAAACTAAGAAAACAGCTGCTTGCAATTGCTCCAGCGCAGGCTGTTCGCTGGATGACTATCTACAAACTCTGTACCCTGATGTTTGCCGCAATGGCAGGCGCGCTGCTATCTATTGTGGCAATAGGTCTTGTTGTTGCCTCTATATTTACCAAGGGTTTAGACAGTGTTTGGAAACAGGAGTTCTCGTTCAAAAACCCAAGTTCTGACGGCTCAACGGCAATTCGCAGATGTGGCTCATGCCACTTTTGGGACTCTGGACACTGCAATTTCCACGATATTGAGACCCCAGCCGATGGCGGTTGTGGAGAATAGGTATGAAAAACAATTATTTTTACTATCTTTGCACTTGTTTTCAAACATAAAGCATATAATAACCTAAAAACTAAATAATTATGACCTTTATTGATTGGCTAATTGTAGCCCTCTTTTTGGGAACTCTGATGGCGATTGGATACGCCTTTTCCCGCAAAAACAAGGATGTTGAAGACTATTTTGTCGCAGGACGCTCAATGCCAGGTTGGATTGTAGCTATCGCTGCGACAGGAACAACCATCTCGGCTGGTACCTTTGTAGGCTCGCCTGAGCTTGGCTTTAACACCGACCTTACCTATGTACTCAACCTGCTCGGCTCTATTGTGGGTGGTATGGTTGTAGCGGCACTTATTATGCCTAAGCTCTACAAGGCAAACACAATTACTATCTACGGCTACCTTGGCGACCGCTTTGGCGAGAAGTCTAAGAGAGTTAATAGCGCAATGTTCTTGCTCGGACAGCTCTTTACCTCTGGCTCACGCCTCTTTATTGCCGCTATTGCAATCTCTGTAATCGTGTTTGGTAATATCAAGTTCGACTTTATGGTCTATTCCATCATCATTTTGGGTTTAGTATCAACCATATATACTATGATGGGCGGAATCAAGGGTCTGCTCTATATTGACACCTTCCAGACACTGCTGCTTATCGGTACAGGCGTGCTTGCACTTATTCTGGTATATTGCTCAATTGATATGCCTTTCTCTGAGTTGTGGGCATCACTCACAGACGGTGGTCTGACAAAGATTCCTGGCGCAGATGCTGGTGGCGTAGCCGCTGATGGCTCGCTTGTTGGCTGGCAAGAGGGTAGCAAGCTCAAGGTGTTTGATTTCTCACTTAATTGGGCTTCTCCATACACAGTTCTTGGTGGTATGATAGGTGTTGCCTTCTTCAAGGTTTGCCAATATACTACTGACCATGAGTTTGTACAGCGTCAGCTCGCTTGTCAGGATGTAAAGCAGGCTTCTAAGTCTCTTGTTTGGTCACAGCTTTTGGCTCTGCCTGTGGTTGTAACCTTCCTGCTTATCGGTGCGCTACTCTTCGTTAAGTATAAGAGCGAGTTCCTTGCTACAGGCGAGGCTTCACAGTTCTTTGCAGATGCACGCGACATCTTCCCACAGTATATTAAGAATCACATCCCTACAGGTATCCGCGGTCTGATGATTACAGGTCTGCTCGCCGCAGCACTCTCATCTTTCAACTCGGCTATCAACGCAATGGCATCAAGTTTTGTAACAGACCTCTATCTGCCTATCCGCGCAGATAAGGGCATGGCTGTAAAGGGCGATGCAGAGCAGCTCTCATCTTCTCGTAAGATGGTATTCCTTATGGGTATGTTGCTCACAGGTTTTGCAATTGTTACCGCTGTAATGCAGGAGGCAAGTGGACTCAATCTTGTTGACTTTGCGACAGGTGTTATGTGCTTCGCATACGCAGGTATGATTGGTGTATTCCTCACAGCTATATTCACAAAACGAGGCAATACAAAGAGTGTTATCGCAGCAATCGTTGTAGGTGCAATGATTATCATCCCACTCATGTTCCAGAAACAGCTCTTCGGCGGTCAGTTTATTGCTTGGACCTGGTGGGCTCCAATCGGCGGTATTATCTCCACCCTCGTTTGTATGGCAGGTAAACCAGAGAAGAAATAGCCTCCCCTAAACCAAAAAAAGTGTTCGCTCAAATAACCTTTGAGCGAACACTTTTTTTGTGGTGTGCGCGCATTTTAATAGAGTTGTTAGGGGCATTAAGGTTGCGCGCTAACGGAACAGACTAAGTTTAACTGTTATCGGATTTAGGGACTGCCTCCGCAGGAGGTACAACAAAAAATAGAGTCCTTCGCTCAAGTTTACTTGAAAGTGAAAAGGACTCTATTTTTTATCGTAATAGCCGCAGGCTATCCTAAATCCGCAACG
>CAZIPR010000048.1:0-14343 GCA_964541245.1 uncultured Alistipes sp. | reverse complement strand
GGAAAGCGAGCAGCGCGTTAAGCGCGCCGCAAACCGACTGCCGCAGCGAGGAAAAATTTTTATAAATAAATATTATTATGGCAAAGTACATCCTTAAAGAGGTTAAGACAAAGTCGGATGAGAAGGTATGGGTGCATGCCGACCGACAGTTCTACAAGGAGAATCCAAATTGGGTTTGTCCGCTTGATGATGACATTAAGAAGGTGTTTGACCCTAAGCGCAACGAGAAGTTCAAGAACGGCGAGGCTATTCGTTGGACGGCTGTTGATACGGATTCAGGAGAGGTTGTTGGGCGTATTGCTGCCTTCTATGACCGCAATACAACGGGCGACTATGAGCAGCCGACAGGCGGTTGTGGATTTTTTGAGTGCATTGATAATCAAGAGGTTGCAAATCTTATGTTCGATGCCTGCCGCGATTGGCTTGCAGCGCATGGCATGGAGGCGATGGACGGACCTGTAAACTTCGGTGCGCGAGACTCATGGTGGGGACTGCTTGTAGAGGGCTATCAGTTCCAGCCGCTCTATGCAAATCCTTACAATCCGCCATACTACAAAGAGCTTTTTGAGAACTACGGCTTCCAGAACTATTTTAACCAGAACTCCTACATCTGGAGGGTCTATGACGACCGTTTGAACGATGTTGTTCTTGAGAAGGCGAAGCGTGTAATGGCTACTCCTGGCTACCGTTTCGAGGATATTCGCAACACCGACCTTGACGATGCGGCACAGAATCTGAGAATTATCTACAACAAGGCTTGGTCGCTCTTTACAGGCGTGCGCCCAATGAGCGAGGAGGATGCTCGCCACCTTGTGCAGACACTTAAGCCGATTATTGACCCAAATATCATATTTTTTGCCTACTACAACGACGAGCCAATCGGTTTCTTTGTAATGGTGCCAGACCTTAACCGTGTAATTGGCAAATTTAACGGTCGTTTCGGCATTATTGAGAAGCTGCGCCTGATGTGGGACTTGAAGGTCAAAAAGGCATCAGACCGCATCTTTGGAATCATCTTCGGAATTACACCTGAGTATCAGGGCAGGGGTATTGAGAGCTGCATGATGCGCTACATCCTTGAGACCTACATCCAGACCGACCGCAACCACTACAAGACCGTTGAGTTTGCGTGGATTGGCGACTTTAACCCTGTGATGAACAAGATGATACAGCGTTATGTATGCGCTACCCGCCACAAGATGCACACAACATACCGCTACCTATTTGACCGCACAAAGGAGTTTACCCGCTGCCCTAAGTTGGGACTCCGACTGCCAGAGAGAAAGTAAACCTTAAAACAAAATAAAAAGATGAAAACCACACCTTTTACAAATTATCACATCGCCGCAGGGGCTAAGATGGCTGAGTTTGCGGGGTATAATATGCCTATCGAGTTTTCGGGCATTAAAGACGAGCATGCCACTGTACGCAATGGCGCGGGCGTATTTGATGTAAGCCACATGGGCGAAATCTGGGTAAAGGGCGACAAGGCTCTGGAACTTTTGCAGAGGATTATGTCAAACGACTGCTCAAAGCTCTACGATGGCAAAGTTCTCTACTCTTGCATGCCAAATGGCAAGGGCGGCATTGTTGATGATGTGCTTGTCTATCGTTTCAGCGAGAAGAAGTATATGCTCTGCGTAAATGCAGCCAATGTTGACAAAGATTGGGCTCATATCTGCAAGTATGGCGCAGAATTGGGCATGAAAGAGGGCGAGGAGCTTGAGAATGCCTCTGACAGAATCTGCCAGCTGGCTGTTCAGGGTCCACTTGCAATGAAAATCGTGCAGAAGATGGTATCTGAGCCTGTTGAGGATATGGAGTATTACACCTTTAAGCAGATGCCTGTGGCGGGTTGCGATGCAATTCTCTCTATTACAGGCTACACAGGTGCAGGCGGCTGCGAGATTTACCTCCACAACGCTGACGCAGAGACTATGTGGAACGCACTCTGGGCTGCTGGCGAGGAGTATGGACTGAAAAATATAGGTCTGGGCGCACGCGACACCCTTCGCCTCGAAAAGGGCTTCTGCCTCTATGGAAACGATATTTCAGATACAACCTCCCCTCTTGAGGCAGGTCTGGGCTGGATTACCAAGTTCGTCGATGGCAAAAACTTCGTTGACCGCGACCTGCTCGCTGCACAGAAGGCTCAGGGTGTAGAGCGCAAACTTGTCGGCTTCAAGATGATTGACCGCGGCATCCCTCGCCACGAATACACCCTCGCCGACACCGAGGGCAACCCAATCGGCATCGTAACCTCTGGCACTATGTCCCCAACCCTCAATGTCGGCATCGGCTTAGGCTATGTTAAAACCGAGTTCTCCAAGGTCGGCACCGTTATCGCCGTTGTAATCCGTGACCGACTTATTAAGGCGGAAGTAGTAAAACTTCCATTTGTATAATTTGGGTTATAGCGGCACATTTTCTGCCGCTATAACCCAAAAAATCAGCAGTGGGCGGTACTTCAAAGTACAGCCCATCGCTGTTTTTTGTGCCGAGCGACAGTAAATGTACCACTCTGACACCAAATTAGGGTACTCTAATCTTGGCGCGAGCGGTTTAATGGCAGAAATAGCAAAGAATAGCAGCGGGCTACGCCCTTAATGACATACAATGACAGCGCGCAAAAAATAGGGTTAAATAGAGTTATTAGCGTTTTTAGGGTTAGATAGGGTTGCGCGCTATTTATCGCTTAATTATTAAGGGGCTGAAAGTCCCGCTGTCATTAAATGCTATTCTTTGTTATTCAGTGTTATCTGTTTGCGCACTCCATACATACTTGCTTTTCTGTTGCGCAAATAGCCGCAACCTCTTCGTAATTTGCTCATTTCAGACAAATTGACTATCTTTGCGCTGTATATGAGATATTTACTGAAGATATTTGTTATTTTGTTGCTCGCCACATTTCAGAGTTGTCAGGCAGATTTGGCTGAAAAGCCGATGCAGGATAAGACTGTGATGGTAAAGGTTGGCGATGCTGCCCCAGACTTTACTGTAAATCTGCTTACAGGCAGGAGCGTTACACTATCGAATTTCAGGGATAGTGTTGTTGTGATTGTATTCTTCAATACAACAGATATTGATAGCCGAAAGCACCTCTCATTGCTAAATTCGTTTAGTAAGCAGTTTGCAGATTGCAACTTCTCGCTTATGGCTGTCTCTGTGGGCGAGGATAAGGGTAGTGTGGCAGCTTTTGTTGAGGAGAAGGGGTACACATTTGATGTTGCCCTTGATAGTCAGGGTAGAATCTTCTCACTGTATGCAACAGATTTTCTGCCGCGTACATTTGTCATAGATCCGTTGGGTCGTATTGCGGCACTCTCTACGGGTTATGATTCGGACGCATTGGCTACACTTACGGCTATTGTGGAATCGTTAGTGACTCATAAGTAGTCAGAAAATAGAAATCAAGTGGGGAATACAGAAGTATTCTCCACTTTTTCTTTGCCGTTTGCCAAAAAAACGCTAAATTTACGCTTGTGAATACCTTAATTTGTTGAATATACCTTAAAACTCGCTATATGTCAAAACGAATTATTGAGTGTGTCCCAAATTTCAGTGAGGGACGCGACCGTGAGATTATATCTCAGATTACAGAGGCGATAACCTCTGCGGCAGATGTCTCTCTGCTTGATGTTGACCCAGGAGAGGCTACAAACCGCACAGTTGTTACATTTGCTGGCTCGCCAGAGGCGGTTGTTGAGGCTGCTTTTGCTGGTGTGAAGAGGGCTGCTGAGCTAATTGATATGCGTAATCACAAGGGGGCGCATCCGAGGATGGGTGCAACCGATGTGCTGCCGCTAATACCTGTTTCTGGGGTCACTTTAGAGGAGTGTGCCCAGATGGCAAGGGAGCTTGGTAAGCGCATAGCCGAAGAGCTTAATATCCCTGTCTATTGTTATGAGGCGGCTGCATTTACCCCTGAGCGTAAAAACCTTGCCGTCTGCCGAGAGGGGGAGTATGAGGGGTTGTCAAAGCGTTTTGCTTGTAGTAGTACCGCGCCAGATTTTGGTGCAAGAGCCTTTGACGACTCTGTGGCAAAGACGGGTGCTACAGCTGTCGGTGCACGCGATTTTCTTATTGCCGTAAACTTTAATCTCAATACAACATCTACTCGCAGAGCCAATGCTATTGCCTTTGATGTCAGGGAGAAGGGTCGTCCGTTGCGTGAGGGCAATCCAATTGTGGGCAAGGTTGTAAAAGATGAAAATGGCGAGCCTGTAATGCTCCCAGGAACGCTTAAGGCAACCAAAGCAATCGGTTGGTTTATAGATGAATACGGCATTGCACAGGTCTCGATGAATATTACCGATATTGCCACAACTCCGCTACATGTAGCCTTTGACGAGGTGTGCCGTAAGGCTGATGCCAGAGGTGTGAGGGTTACAGGCACTGAGATTGTGGGTCTTGTGCCTAAGAGGGCGATTATTGAGGCGGGTAAATACTTCCTTAGAAAGCAGCACCGCTCTGTGGGTATTGCAGAGGAGGAGATTATCCGCATTGCCGTTAAGAGTATGGGTCTTGATGAGCTAAAACCGTTCAAACCAGAGGAGAAGATTATTGAGTATATGCTTGAGAAGAGGTCAAACTCTCGCCTTGTGGATATGACCTGCCGCGACTTTGCTCTGGAGACCGCAAGTGAGTCTCCTGCTCCAGGTGGTGGCTCAATTTCGGCATATATGGGTGCGCTTGGTGCTGCGCTTGGTGCTATGGTGGCAAATCTGTCATCGCACAAAGCGGGTTGGGACGAGCGTTGGGAGGAGTTCTCAGACTATGCCGAGCGTGGTCAGGAGCTGCTCAGAGAGTTGCTTGCCCTTGTGGATGAAGATACTGAGGCGTTTAACCGTATTATGGCGGTCTTTGCTATGCCAAAGGCGACAGACGAGGAGAAGGCGGCTCGCAGTGCCGCTCTTCAGAGTGCAACGCTCTATGCAACACAAGTGCCACTAAAGACAATGAAAGTCTCCTTTAAGGTCTTTGAGATAGTGCGTGCAATGGCAGAGATAGGTAATCCAAACTCTGTATCAGATGCTGGCGTGGGTGCCTTGGCAGCTCGCAGTGCGGTGTTGGGAGCGCAACTTAATGTGAAGATAAATGCAGCGGGTCTAAAAGATAGACAGGTAGCTGAAGCACTTATAGCAGAGGCTGATAGCATTGCTGCTCAGGCTGTAGAGGCTGAGAGAGAGGTGCTTGAAATTGTAAATTCAAAAATCGGATAGGCTATGACACTAAAAGAGTTTCAAGATGATATTCGTGCAGGTATTCCCGATGTGTTACCTGCTCCTAAACCATACGATACTACAATCAACCATGCCCCTAAGCGCAAAGATATTCTGACAGCTGAGCAGAAGGTGCTTGCACTGAAAAACGCACTTCGTTACTTCGACGAGGAGCACCATGCAGAGCTTGCTGTAGAGTTTGCAGAGGAGCTGAGACGCTATGGTAGAATATATATGTACCGTCTGCGCCCCGATTATGAGATGTATGCCCGTCCGATAGACCACTATCCTGCCCGTTCAAAGCAGGCGGCGGCTATTATGCTTATGATTCAGAATAATCTTGACAAGGCAGTGGCACAGCATCCGCACGAACTTATTACATACGGCGGAAATGGTGCTGTGTTCCAGAATTGGGCACAGTATAGGCTTGCTATGAAGTATCTGTCAGAGATGACTGATAACCAGACCCTTGTAATGTATTCAGGTCATCCGCTTGGTCTGTTCCCATCCTCAGAGTCTGCTCCGAGGGTTGTTGTGACAAATGGTATGGTAATACCAAACTACTCAAAGCCAGACGATTGGGAGAGATTCAACGCTATGGGCGTGTCTCAGTATGGTCAGATGACCGCTGGCTCGTATATGTACATCGGTCCGCAGGGTATTGTTCATGGTACAACAATTACGGTTATGAACGCAGCTCGCAAGCGATACAAAGAGGGTCAAACCTCTGCGCGCGGTATGCTCTTCGTCTCTTCGGGTCTTGGTGGCATGTCAGGCGCACAGCCAAAGGCGGGTAATATCTCGCATGTCGTAAGCGTTGTTGCTGAGATAAATCCAAAGGCGGCAGAGAAACGCCACTCGCAGGGCTGGGTTGATGAGTTGCACTACTCGCTTGACGAACTTATTGCCCGTATTAGGACAGCCGTAGCGGCAAAAGAGGTGGTAAGCCTTGCCTATGTGGGTAATGTTGTTGACCTCTGGGAGAGACTTGCAGAGGAGGATATAACAGTTGATTTGGGCTCAGACCAAACCTCGTTGCATAACCCATGGGCGGGAGGCTACTACCCTGTAGGTTATAGCTATGAGGAGTCAAATGCTATGATGGCAGCCGAGCCTGAGCGTTTCAAGGAGGCAGTGCAGCAGTCACTGCGTCGTCAGGCGGCGGCTATTGCCCGTTTGGCGGCAAAGGGTATGTACTTCTTTGACTATGGCAACGCCTTTCTGCTTGAGAGTTCAAGGGCGGGTGCAGATGTTGTTGCAAGTGACGGCAAGTTCCGCTATCCATCTTATGTTCAGGATATTATGGGTCCTATGTTCTTCGACTACGGCTTTGGTCCGTTCCGTTGGGTTTGTACTTCGGGCAGAGCAGAGGATTTGGCAGCTACAGACCGCATAGCAGCAGAGGTACTACAGCAGATTGCACTCACTGCGCCAGAGGATATTAAGGGTCAGCTTGAGGATAATATCCATTGGATTGTTGAGGCGGCAAAGAATCGCCTTGTAGTCGGCTCGCAGGCTCGAATACTCTATGCCGACTGTGAGGGTAGAACAAAGATCGCGCAGGCGTTTAATAAGGCTATAGCCGATGGAGTTATCTCAGCTCCTATTGTCCTTGGTCGAGACCACCACGATGTTTCTGGCACAGATTCGCCATACAGAGAGACCTCTAATATCTACGATGGCTCAAGTTTTACAGCCGATATGGCGGTGCATAATGTTATTGGCGACGCCTTCCGCGGTGCTACTTGGGTATCTATCCACAACGGCGGTGGCGTAGGTTGGGGCGAGGTTATCAATGGTGGCTTTGGTATGGTTATCGACGGTAGCAGTGCCTCAGAGCAGAATATCAGTCGTATGTTGCTCTGGGATGTCAACAACGGCATCGCTCGTCGCAGCTGGGCACGCAACAAGGGTGCTATTGATGCTATCAAGCGCGAAATGGAGCGCACAGAGGGGCTTGTGGTCACTCTGCCAAATATTGCAGATGAAAACTTAATTAAAAATATATTAGAGTAATGGGTCATTATATATCGTCAGATTATCTGACAATCGAGCGCGTAGGCGAGATTTTAGAGAGTAATACACCTCTTGCACTTAGCCAGGATGCGGTTGAGCGAATTACTCACTGCCGCGACTATCTTGACCGTAAGATGGAGAGCCAGAAAGAGCCTATCTACGGCGTTACTACGGGCTTTGGCTCGCTATGCAATATAAGCGTAGGGGCTGACGAGCTTGAGCAGTTGCAGAAAAACCTTGTTATGTCGCACGCTTGCGGCACGGGAGAGAGAGTACCAAGTCAGATAGTTAAGTTAATGCTGCTACTTAAGGTGCAGTCGCTTAGCTATGGTCACTCAGGCGTGCAACTTGTGACAGTTCAGCGACTTATAGACTTTTACAACAACGACTGTTTGCCTGTTGTCTTTCAGCAGGGCTCACTTGGCGCATCGGGCGACCTTGCTCCGTTGGCGCACCTTTCACTGCCACTCTTAGGTCTTGGAGAGGTTGAGGTTGACGGTATGGTAATGCCTGCTGCCGAGGTGCTTGAACAGTTTGGCTGGGAGCCTATATCTCTGAAGTCAAAAGAGGGTTTGGCACTGCTTAACGGCACACAGTTTATGAGTGCCTTTGGTGTCTGGTCGCTGCTAAAGGCAAAACGCCTCAGTGGTCAGGCTGATACTATTGCAGCCCTCTCGCTTGATGCCTTTGATGGTCGTATAGAGCCGTTCTGTGACCAGGTGCATATTGTTCGTGGTCATAAGGGGCAGCTTACAACAGCGCGCACAATAAGGTCGCTGCTTGATGGTAGCCAGATTCTGAGCCAGCCAAAGCAGCATGTTCAGGACCCATACTCTTTCCGCTGTATCCCGCAGGTACATGGCGCGGCAAAGGATACTATAGCCTATGTTGAGAGTGTACTTGAGACAGAGATAAACAGTGTTACGGACAATCCGACAGTCTTCCCAGAGGATGATATGGTTGTCTCAGCGGGTAACTTCCACGGCGAGCCTATAGCCCTTGTTATGGACTTCCTCGCCATAGCTTTAGCTGAGATTGGTAATATCTCCGAGCGTAGAACTTACCGCCTTATATCGGGTAATAGGGGGCTGCCTTCGTTCCTTGTTGCAAATCCAGGTCTTAATAGCGGTTTTATGATTCCGCAATATACAGCAGCCTCTATTGTCAGCCAGACAAAGGGTCTGTGTATGCCAGCGTCGGTTGACTCTATACCATCTTCGCAGAGTCAGGAGGACCATGTAAGTATGGGCTCAAATGCGGCTACAAAGTTGCTCAGAGTGGCTGATAATACAGAGCGTGTGCTTGCTATAGAACTGTTTAACGCCGCTCAGGCTCTTGAGTTCCGCCGTCCACTGCGCTCTTCAGATGCAATTGAGGGCTTTGTTTGTAAGTATAGAGAGCGTGTGCCTTATATTGACAACGATAGAGTGATGTACCCTCTTATAGAGGAGTCTGTAAACTTTTTACAAAGCTATAAATGAAACTCCTTGTAAAGAATATCGGAACAATTGTCGGCATTGATACTACCCACCGCACAAAGGTCTTAGGTGCGGATATGGATAGTATGGAGCGATTAAACAACGCTTGGCTTACAGCCGAGGAGGGGATAATTACAGCCTTCGGCACAGCAGATACTGCGCCGAGTGAGGAGCAGTACGACCGTGTGCTTGATGCAGGAGGGGGTATGCTATTCCCATCATACTGCGACTCGCATACCCATATTGTCTATGCAGGTAGCCGCGAGCAGGAGTTTTTGGATAAGATTCATGGTCTGAGCTATGAGCAGATAGCTCAGCGCGGTGGAGGCATACTAAACTCGGCAGAGAGGCTGCATAATACCTCTGAGGATGAACTCTACAGCCAGGCTATGGAGCGAGTGGCAGAGGTTATTGCTATGGGTACGGGCGCAATAGAGATAAAGAGCGGCTACGGGCTTAACCTTGAGGACGAGCTGAAGATGCTGCGCGTTATTCGTCGTATCAAAGATAGCACTCCGCTGCTTGTTAAGGCAACTTTTCTGGGTGCGCATGCCGTGCCTAAGGAGTGTAAAGGTCGCCAGGAGGAGTATGTTGAGCAGGTGTGTAGTCAGATGATTCCAGCCGTGGCTTCGGAGTCGCTTGCAGAGGCAGTGGATGTATTTTGTGACCGTGGATTCTTTACTGTGGAGCAGACACGAAAAATTATACAGGCGGGAGCAAAATATGGCATGGAGGCAAAGATTCACGCCAACGAACTCGACTTTTCGGGCGGTGTGCAACTTGGCGTAGAGCTTGGCGCACTCTCTGTTGACCACCTTGAGAGTTCAGGAGAGGCTGAGATTGAGGCTCTGAAGGGAAGTAGCACAATTCCGACCCTTCTGCCTGGTGCTGCCTTCTTCCTGGGTATGAACTACCCGCCAGCAAGGGCGATGATTGCAGCAGGGTTGCCCGTTGCACTTGCTTCGGACTACAATCCAGGCTCTTCGCCGTCGGGTAATATGAGGATGGTTACCTCACTTGCCTCAATTCGTATGAAGATGACCCCTACAGAGGCTCTGTGGGCAGCTACACTCAACGGCGCAGCAGCAATGGGCTTAAGCGATATTTGTGGCTCTATTACGGTTGGAAAAGTTGCTAACTTCTTTATTACCAAACCTTTGCCGTCGTTTGAGTTCTTCTCTTATGCCTACGCTACACCGCTTATAGATAGGGTAGTGCTTGCAGGAGAGGTTGTTAACCAAAAATAGCAGAAACTAACTAAAACTAGATAACCTATGGTAGGAATTGACTACATTGTAATCGTTATCTACTTCCTCGGACTTATTGGCGTGAGTATGCTCGTTTCGAGGAGTATAAAGTCGTCTGCCGATATGTTTATCGCAGGCAGAAACTCGTCGTGGTGGTTGTCTGGTATGTCAACCTATATGACACTATTCTCGGCAAGCACATTTGTTATCTGGGGCGGTGTGGCTTATCGCTCAGGTGTTGTGGCTGTGCTGATTGGTAATATATTGGGTCTTGCCAGCTTCTTGGTTGGTAAGTACCTGTCAGGCAAGTGGCGAGAGATGAAGATTTCTTCGCCAGGCGAGTACCTGACAATCCGTTTTGGTAAGGGCTCGCTCAACTTCTACACCCTGCTTGGCATTATCGGCAGAGGCTTCCACACAGCTGTTGCCCTCTATGCTATTGCTATTGTTATGTCAACCCTTATGGTGCTGCCAGAGGGTCACTTTATGGCTGGCGCAGATGGTCATTTGGCAGTAGGCTGGGGTGTGGTAATTCTGGGTATAATTACTCTGCTATACACTGTTTTAGGCGGCTTTTTGGCTGTGCTTATGACCGATGTTATTCAGTTTGGAGTGCTTATTATGGTGGTTATCTTTATGATTCCGCTCTCAATAAATGCTGTAGGCGGTTTGGATAACTTTATAGCGGCTGCTCCAGAGGGCTATTTTACCCCTGTAAGTGCTGAGTATCCGTGGTTTTGGCTGGTGCTGTGGGTAATTGTAAATAGCTTTACAATCGGAGGCGACTGGCCATTTGTGCAGCGATATATCAGTGTGCCAACTAAGAGCGATGCCAAGAAGAGTACATACCTTGTAGGTGTGCTATATCTGCTCACTCCGCTTATCTGGTACTTCCCAGCAATGGCTTATCGTATGATTAACCCAGAGGCAAACCCTGAGCAGGCTTATATCCTTATGAGTGACCATGTGCTGATGAAAGGTATGCTTGGCGTTATGCTTGCGGCAATGGTATCTGCAACGCTTTCGACTGTCTCTGGTACGCTCAATGTCTTTGCAAATGTCTTTACATACGATATTTACGGCGATAAACACCCAGAGGTGGGCGAGAAGGGGCTTATTCGTGTAGGTCGTATCTTTACCTTCGCCTTTGGTGTTGCAATTATCCTGCTTGCGCTGCTTATCCCGTATGCAGGTGGCGCAGAGAAGGTTGTTGTAACTGTGCTGACGATGATTATCGGTCCACTCTATGTGCCGTCGGTTTGGGGCGTGTTCTCAAAGCGACTGACTCAGAAGCACCTGCTTATAGCTATGGGTATTACATACCTCTGCGGCATCTTTGGTCTTGCATTTAAGTTTAACGATACAGTTCGAGCAGCCTTTGACTGGATAAATCCAAATGTTCTTGAGGCTACTATCGGCACAATAGTTCCAATGGTGCTGCTTGGTATAATGGAGCTTTGGGCAAAGTATAAGGGCACAGTTGACCCTGGCTATGAGAGGATTCAGGCTATTGTTGACCCTAATGCCGATGTTGAGCCTTCAGAGGAGATGAAGCGAGCTACAAAGAGGTACTCACACATGGCGGTAACATGTTTTGTTGTTACACTGCTCTCTATTGCGGCACTGCTTGTCTTGCAGCTCTTCACAGATGAATATACCCCAGAGGTTGAGAGAATAGTTATAGGTGCTATTGTGGTTATGACAACAATAGCTGTTATATATGCCATTTACAGATATATAGATACTTTACGCAATGGAAAGAGTTGATTTCAAAAAGAGTGTTGAGGTAAAAGGCAGCTACGATGTTGTTGTAGCAGGCTCAGGTCCTGCTGGAATATGTGCAGCGGTAGCTGCAGCGCGCGAGGGGGCAAAGGTTGCTCTTGTTGAGCGTTATGGTGTTGTGGGTGGAAATCTTACGGCGGGCTATGTAGGTCCTATTCTGGGTATGGTTGGCAGCGGAACAATGCGAGACGAGATTGTCTCACTGCTTGGCGTGCCTGAGAACGATATGATAGGCGAGACAGGTCGTGCGCATGACTTTGAGCGTGCTAAACTACTGCTTGCTCGGTTTGTAAACCATCCAAATATAGATGTCTTTTTGCAGACCGCTGTGGTAGATGTTGTCAAAGAGGGCAGTAGCGTTAAGGGTGTTGTTGTCAGTGGCGGCGAGGGTATGTTTGTCCTTGCGGGCAGCGTTACTATTGACGCTACGGGCGACGGACTTGTGAGCTATCTTGCTGGCGCACAGACTGAAAAGGGTCGTGATGACGGTCTTATGCAGCCTGTAACCCTTGAGTTTACAATTGCTGGCGTGGACGAGAGCCGTGGTGTTATCTGCATCGGCGATGTGGATGATGTGAAACTTGGCGAGGAGCGATTTTTGGACTACTGCAAACGCCTCTCTACTGATGGATACCTGCCAGAGCGAATTGCAGCCGTGCGCCTGCATCCGACAACAAAGAGTGGCGAGCGTCAGGTCAATACCACACAGGTAAATGGCGTTGATATGACCCGCGTAGAGGAAATTTTTGCAGCCGACCTCGAACTTCGTGAGCAGATTGCAATTCTTACAGATTTCTTCCACAAGCACCTGCCAGGCTACGAGAATTGTCAGGTTATCTCAAGCGGAACAACTACGGGTGTGCGCGAAACTCGTAGGGTGATGGGCGACTATGTTGTTACAGCAGAGGAACTTGCTGCGGGTTGCCGTTTTGAGGATGTTATTGTGCATCGTGCTGAGTTTATCGTCGATATTCACAACCCAGAGGGCTCTGGTCAGGCTGAGGAGCATATTCAATACTGCAAACCGTACGACTTGCCGTATAGATGCTTTACTCCAAAAGGTGTTGAAAACCTCTATGTCGCAGGTCGTTGCATCTCTGGAACACACCGTGCGCATGCCTCATACCGAGTTATGTCTATCTGTATGGCTATGGGCGAGGCAGTGGGTGTTGCAGCGGCAATGTGTAGCGCAGAGGGTTGTACTCCGCGAGAGTTGGATGTTAAAAAACTGCAAAATCGTTTGACAGATAAAGGTATAGAGTTGTATGGATAAAATTATGCTTTATAGCCGCTTTACACCACTCAAGAGGGTGTTGTGTTATGATATTTTTGACAGAGGTTTTAATGGCTGGATGGTGCTGCTGCCAAACTTTACAGAGCATCCCGATTTTGATGTTCCGCCAACAAAGGTAAATAAAGATCAGTGGCCTCCAGTTATGCTCAGCTCGGCAACTTTCCGTTTTCCAGGTACACACGGCTCAATGTCGGGTACATATTCCCTTAAACTCTCAACCCGCCCAGTGGCAAACCCTTATCGTATGCCACCTGCTCCAGGCTCTATGGGTCATGCTATTAAGCGACTCTCAAATATGGACCCAAATGCCAGATATTTGCAGTATGAGTGCTGGTTTGCATATACAGCCGAGCAGGATAAGGTCGATGGAGAGGGCGAGCAGCCGGGTCTGCATGAGAACTCTATCCGTGCCTTTGGTATAGGCTCTGATACTCAGGACGATAACAACCGTTTCTTCTGGGGTGTTCGCTACCTTAATAGCGTTGATGGTAAGCCTATGCGTAAGTGGCAGTATATCCAGGCAACCCCTGGAACAGACAAAGAGTGGGCATTTGGTCTGGATGGCGACTGGTGCAAGTGGGGCGTTGACTGCTGGTGGTTTGGCGAGCGACGAGATGACGGCTATCATGCTGGTTATAAAGATGTTCCAGGTGGCGAGCAGAATCTGATTTACAACGAGACCGACTGCAAAATAAATTGGCAGTACCTTCGTCTGAAGGTTGATATTGTCAACCGCGAGTATGTAGAGATGCAGTGCCAAAATAAGGTCTTTGATATGCGAGGAATAAAGATGACCGCCG
The DNA here is from genome assembly GCA_964541245.1 of uncultured Alistipes sp. GTDB lineage: Bacteria > Bacteroidota > Bacteroidia > Bacteroidales > Rikenellaceae > Alistipes. Next base: position 504 of record CAZIPR010000048.1, on the reverse strand, counting down.
TCGATAAATATCGCCGCATTGACGGTCTTATCAACCCTGTAATATGGCTTGAGACCGACACAAATCGTCGTGTGTTCCTCTATATTGACTCTTTTGTTGTCTCACAGGAGTAATTTGTAAAGTTATGAAACAGTTTAATGCAGCACATTTAGAGATAAAAAAGTCCTTTACTGAGGGCTTTGAGACCCACCCTTACGAGTGTGGATGGGCAGATGAGGCTATATTCTTCCTCCTTGTTGAGGATATTATCGGTAGCGGAACACTCAACGCAAAGGTGCAAATCTCCCTCGACGGAATCCATTGGGCAGACGAAGGCACCGCCTTTGACCCTATTACCGATAAGGGTCTCTACTTCGTTAAAGTAACCCACTTCGGTAACTATCTCAGACTCAAGACCGAAATCAAAGGAGCAGAGTTTAAGTTACAGATACAGATTGCCTCCAAAGGCTAATTTTAGCGTGATAAGGGCATACCTGCTTCCGCTAACAAAAATTGCCGACAATG
>CAZIPR010000047.1:0-14848 GCA_964541245.1 uncultured Alistipes sp. | reverse complement strand
CAACCTATTTCAGGAAACGACATTTAGGGAATTTAAGGAGGTTAGTGAGATTAAGTAATGCGCTATCTACCAAATTAAAGTACCACTCCGCCAAATCAAAGCACCGCCCAATTTTAGCGTCAGAAGGGCGTAGATGCAACGCCGCGATTAAGCCGAGCGCAATCAAGCTCGCTTGAATTGCCGAGGCGGAGCGGTGAAGGGTCGCCTTTGGCGAGCCAACGCTCGGCAAAAATGCCGACGATGGGCTGTACTGAAGGTACCGTCCATTGTCGGCAATTTTTGTTAGCGGAAGCAGGTATGCCCTTATCACGCTAAAATAAAGAGGTGTAGTCAGCTAATATCGCCTCATAGGTCGCCATCACATCTGCTGCTGCCTGATTATCCTTGGGCTCGAACATGAATACGCCGCGGTAGCAGTTATTGACGAGCAGGGTTTTATAGATGTCGCCCCAGCGTTGGTTTTTGGTGGCGATATCGCCTGTACCGACAAGCATGTGGCTATCGTTGCCCGATTTATAGATGGTGTCGTGGATATGCACTGTGCCGAGTCGTCTTCCTATATGGGTAAGGAAATCAACAACATCGTAACCCTTGCAGTTTGCATGTCCTATATCAAAGGTTGCAAAGCCGTCGCTATAAGGGGATATAACTGATTGCAAGTCCTCTTTTGTATAGCAGAAGCTGCCGACAAGATTCTCAACACAGAGCCTTACGCCATACTCTTTTGCCACAGGCAGCATTTGGTCAAGTGACTTATGTGCCTGAGCGATAGCTGTAGCGTTTGAAGAGACGCTTTTGCTGGCATGGAGAACATAGTTTTTACAAGTTGTAAAGTGTGTAGTGCAGTGTTTTAGAACGCGCAGCAGGTAATCAACAGACTGTTGTCTTACGCCCTCGCTGCCGCTGATATTAGTCCAAGTCTTATCCTCATAAGGCAGGTGGATAGACCAGACGGTAACGCCCTTAGCCTCCAACTGTTTCTGCATGGATGCAAAGGTATAGGAGATAGCCTCGTCGCTTCTATCTTTCAGCCCGTAGCTATGTTTGAATTTAAGCTCTACATACTTAAAACCCGCAGCAGCCACCTCCTCAAGGCGAGAAGAGAAGGTTGCATCTGCCACATTTATCTGCATGCCAGGATAGTATTGCAGACCCGCAATGCTACTGCCAGGCTCTGCCACCTCAGTTGTTGGGGTAATCATCACAACACCCTGCTCTGGCTTGTCAGGTTTTGAGATAGAGCCCCAATCTGGACCTGCTGGAGTCTTATCGCCACCACAAGAGGCGAAAACTAAGGGTAAAATCATTGCAAAATTTCTAATTTGTCTTCTCATAGGTAGCTTTATACTTTTCAACAATATCTTTGTAGCTATTCATAACTGTATTTGCATTACTGCCGCTCAGTTCAAAGAGGAACACGCCACGGTAGCGATTATCCTTGAGCATAGCACGATAGACATTATCCCAGCCGCAGTGTTGGGCAATATCTCCCTTGCCAATATCGCGGTGGTCGTCAACCCTACTGCCAAAGAGTGTGTCATGGATATGCACAGTGCCCAAACGAGGACCAATCCACTTAAGGAAGTCAACAGAATTTATACCCACACAGTTTGAGTGACCAATATCAAAGGTTACCCAGGCATCCTCTAAACCTGCAATTGTGTCGTTCATCTCCTCCATCGAGTAGCAGAGGCTACCCACAAGATTTTCTACACAGATTCTCACGCCAAGGCTCTTTGCCTCTGGCAGCATAGTTTGGAGAGACTTGCGTGCCTGATTTACAGACTCACTGCGAGGCGAAAGCACACCCTTACTTGCGTGGAGAACATAGTTTTTACACTCTGGGAAGCTCTCCACACACAGCCTTAGAACGCGCATGATATTCTCCACGCTCTGAACTCTGACGCTCTCTTTGCCAGCGATATTTGTCCAAGAGGCATCCTCAAAAGGCAGGTGGATAGACCAGACGGTAAGCCCCGCAGCAGAGACCTGATGTTGTTTCTCTTGAAGTAGTGCAGCAGCCTCAATATCAGTCATCTCCTTCAGCCCGTAGCTATGCTTTATGGTAATCTCTATATACTTAAAGCCCGCAGTGGCAATCTCAGCAAGGCGAGTAGCAAAGTTTTTAGTAGCGATATTGATTGAGATACCTGGCTCGTATCTCAGACCTGCAATATCTGCATTTGCCGCAGCGACCTCGGTTGTAGGGGCGATTGTCTGCTCTACAATCTCTGGTTTGGAGGTGTTGTCATCCCCGTTACCCTGATTACCAGAGTCGTCAGGCTTCTCCGTATTGTCTGGTTTAGATTGGATATTGCCCCAATCTGGACCACTTATCTCCTCGCCTCCGCAAGAGAGAAGGAGTACAGAGAGTAGGGATATTATTACTCGTCTCATGGCTTATTTATTATACTGCTCTTTGTACTGCTTAAGAATTATATTATGGTATGTATCCATAACCGTTTGAGGGTCTCTATTACCAAGCTCGAACATAAACACGCCACGGTAGCGATTATCCTCAAGCATGGTATTATAGGCCTCGCCCCAACGCTCTATATTGCCATCTCCGACAACGCGATGGTCGTCAACCATTGTTCCAAACATTGTGTCGTGGATATGTACAGTACCCAGACGAGGACCAATCCACTTAAGGAACTGAATAACATCTACACCTACGCAGTTTGCATGACCAATATCGTAGGTTACCCACGCATCCTCAAAGCCATCAATTGTTGCGCCCATCTCCTCTATTGTTGGGCAGAGGCTACCCACAAGATTCTCCACACAGAGCCTTACTCCGTACTCTTTTGCCACAGGCAACATCTCAGATAGTGACTTGCGAGCCTGAGCAACTGACTCGCTGCGAGGTTTAAGTGTACCCTTGCTGGCATGAAGGACATAGTTTTTACACTCTGGAATACTCTCAGTACAGAGTCTAAGCACTCGCATAATATTCTCTACGCTCTGGACTCTGATACTCTCCTCGCCTGCAATATTAGTCCACACCTTATCCTCAAAAGGCAGGTGGATAGACCAAACAGTGAGGTTGTTAGCCGCTGCCTGCTGCTGTTTCTCAGAGAGCATCTGCTTAACCTCCTGGTCTGTCATCTCCCACAGCCCCGACTTGTGAGAGATTGAGATTTCGATATACTTAAAGCCAGCAGCTGCAATCTGAGCCAAGCGGTCATTAAAGTTTTTGGTCTTAACACCGATTGAGATTCCAGGATAGTAACGCAGACCTTTAGTCTCTGCCCCCTGCTCAGCGACTGCTGTTGTTGGGGTAATCATTGTTGGGTGCGATGTACAAGAAATAGCCATCAGCACACAAAGGGTAAGTAATAACTTCTTCATATTAGTAGCATTTTATATATATGACACTTAATTATAAAACTACGCCTAACGGCATAAAAAATTTATACCGCTTGTCAAAGATAGTAATTTTTTATATATTTGTATTATCAAAATTGTACAATTATGAAAAATTCTCTCTACTTATCCCCTGAAATACGGGTTGTAAAGTTAAGCCTTGAGCGTGGTTTTGCCACCTCTCTTGAAAATCCAGAGACAAACCCTGAAATAGATTGGTAGTATGAAAAAGTTATCTATTTTTGCACTCATAGCGACCCTTTTTGCAGGGTGCAGCAGCGACACAACAACCGATATTATTCCAAACCTTGATACTCTAAAGGTTGGCTTTGTGGCTGAATCCCGCGTACAGTTGTTCCAGAACTGTCAGACAGTCTGGAACAGCGGCGACAAGGTCTCAGTATTCTACAAAGACAAGGCAAACAGCTGTTGGGAGTACCAAGGCGAGGATAAGGCTGCTTCTGGAGAGATTGTTAGGCTTGACACTCCAAGTAGCACTTCAGGGTTAGACGATATTGTGGCTATCTATCCATACAGCAGCAGTTACTCTATCCCTCGCAGCACAATAGAGGTTAATATACCCGCTGTGCAGCACTACACCCCAGGCAGCTATGGCATAGGAGACAATATAATGGTTGCCGTGGCTGACAGCTCAGGCAAGTTGAGTTTTAAGAACATCTTTGGCTGGGTCAAGCTCTCGCTTACAGGCAAAGATAGTGTCACAAAGATTGTTTTGCGCAGTCGTGGCACCGAGGGCAGCGTTCCGCTAACGGGCACAACTTATATAGATTGGAAAACCCTTGAGGCAACAGCATTAGAAGCAACTGACGAGGAGTGTTTCACTCTTACCCTCGACTGTGGTAGCGGTGTTGCTCTCTCAGAGAGTCAGCCGACAGATTTCTATATAGGTCTGCTGCCGACAACCTTTACAGAAGGATTTTATGTTGTGGTCTATGGTCAGAACGACAGACCTATGTACAAATACACCACCGAGCCTGTCACTATTACCCGCAACCACATCACCCCAACAAAGAGTTTCAGCTATACAGACAATGGCGAGATTCGCAACAACGAGATTTGGTACACCACAACAGATGGCAAGGCTATTGAGCTACAAAACCTCGATTTCGGGGCAAATGTTGTATCGAATACCTACAACTCTGGCAAGGGTATAATAACATTTGACGGAGAGGTAACAAACATAGGCTATCAGGCGTTCTCTCTCTGTCAAACTCTTGCCTCAATCACTCTTCCGCATAGTCTAAAGAGCATTGAAACAATGGCGTTCTACTCCTGTTCTGAGCTGCAAGAGGTCGTAATTCCTGACAGCGTACTATCGCTCGGAAGTTCGGCTTTTATCGGCTGTACAGCCCTTAAAAGCGTAACCTTGGGAGAGGGTGTAAAGACTCTGCCCGACTCAGTCTTTGCTGGCTGCTCAGCACTTACCGAGTTTAACTTCAACACAACCTTAGAGAGTATCAGCAGTTTAGTCTTTAACTACTGTACCTCATTAGAGACTATTACAATACCTGACAGCGTAACCGAGATAGGTAGCAGCGCATTTTCAAACTGCTCCTCGCTGAAAAATGTACACATAGGCAAGAGCGTAAAGAGCATAGGCATTGGCGCGTTCAGCCCTTGTGATGCTTTGACAAACATAACCATCCCAGATAGCGTTACAACCCTTGGCGATGCTGTTTTCCAGAACTGCCAATCGCTTATAAGCGTCGAGGGCTGCAACTCTGTGACAGATATTGGCTATCAAGCGTTTGAAAACTGCATATCACTTGAGAGTTTTACAATTCCAAGTGGTGTAGAGACCATTAAATTCTCTACATTTAGCATGTGTAGCTCTCTTAGGTACATAATTATCCCTGACAATGTTAAAACCATTGAGAGTTTTGCTTTTACGCTGTGCGAAAACCTCGAATATGCGACTATAGCAGACAGTGTGACCTCACTGGGCAGGGATGCATTTAACGGTTGTACTATGTTAAGCAGTGTGCGTCTAAGTAACAAACTTGAGACTATAGAGATGAACACCTTTGCTGGGTGTAGTTCGCTGCCATATATTGAACTTCCAACAAGCGTCACAACAATTAGTCACGGAGCCTTTGCCAACACCTCACTCAATGAGTTAACACTCCATGAGGGCATTACAACTATTGGCGAGCATGCTTTCTGGAACACTCAGATAATGAGACTTGAAATACCTAACAGCGTCACAAGTTTAGGCAGTGCGGCATTCTACGGCTGTCCTGTATTAGGCAGCGTGACTATTGGCGAGGGAGTAACCGAAATCGCACCTTCTACATTTGAGGAGTGTAACAAGCTATACGAAGTGACTCTTGGCAAAAAGACAACAAGCATTGGTAGCCGCGCTTTCAAGAGAACTTATATACACAATATAGACCTTCCTAACACGCTCCAAAGTATTGGAAATGAGGCATTTGGTGCTACTTTTATAAATACGCTTACCATCCCATCTTCTGTAACAGAGATAGGCGCGTATGCCTTTAATCCATGCGACCTGACAAGAATTTACTGCCAAGGCGAAAACCCTCCAACTGCTGTACTTATGGAAGACGGTTTCTGGCAGGCATTCTTTGACCAATTTGCCGCCGTAAGTTTGAAAATATATGTCCCAGCCTCCGCCCTAACCGCATATATGAACGCCGACGGCTGGAAAGAGTACGCCTCGTCAATCTTCGCTAACTGAGGCACAGTACCGTCCCTTTTCTGAAGAAAAGGGACCTAAAAGACTTTCGGAGAAACTTCGTTTCTCTATTTCGTTACGGATTTAGGATAGCCTGCGGCTATTACAAAAAGTAAGAGAGCAATCGTTTTCAAACAAGTTTGAACGACCGCTCTCTTACTTTTCGTACCACCTGCGGTGGCGTTCCCTAAATCCGAAAACAGCTAAACTAAGTTTGTATCTTTTTATAGGGTATCGGCTTTAGTGCGCATTGTCATTGTATGCCATTAAGGGCGTAAGCCCGTTGTTATTCTCTGCTATTCCTGCTATTAAACCGCGCAGACTCTAGAGACTCTAATGATGCTATAGACCTTAAATTCCCTACCAAATTGCGCGCATCAAATCAAAGCACCACTCAATTTTAAGGAGGCGTTTATAAGGCACAAAAGAAACCGAGCGCGCAGCATACTTAAGCGTATGTGAGCAGCTCGGTATCGTAGTGGAACGCAGTAAACGCCCCTTAAAATCAATTTTTACGCGCCGAAGTTATCGTAAAGAATATTCTCTGGCGGCACGCCAAGTGAATCAAGAAGTTTCTCTACTGAAGCGACCATCATTGGAGGTCCACACATCAGGTAGATACAACCCTCTGGGTCCTCATGATTCTTGAGGTAGTTCTCGAAGAGGACATTGTGTACAAAACCAACCTTGTAGTCAACGCCTGCAGCATCTGCCTCTGGATCTGGACGGTCAAGGGCGAGGTTGAACTTGAAGTTGTCAAAGTCGCGCTCGATCTCTGCGTAATCCTCAAGATAGAATGCCTCCTTGAGTGAGCGGGCACCGTACCAGAAGGTAACAGGACGCTTTGTCTTCTCAGTCTTAAAGAGGTGCATGATGTGGCTACGCATAGGAGCCATACCTGCGCCACCGCCGATAAAGATAAGCTCCTGATCATCAGGAAGGTTATCTGGCAAGAAGAACTCTCCGAAAGGACCTGACATTGTAATCTTGTCGCCTGGCTTGAGTGAGTAGATGTAAGAAGAACATACACCTGGGTTTACAGGGAGCATCTTACGGTCTGGACCAAATGGAGGGGTTGCAATACGCACATTGAGACGGATAATATCGCCCTCAGCTGGATATGTTGCGCAAGAGTATGCACGCACCTGAGGCTCTGGGTTAACCATCTTAAGGTCACGAAGACCGAACTTAACCCAATCCTCCTCATACTGAGGATCAACATCAATATCCTTATAATCAACAGTGATTGCAGGAACATCAATCTGGATATAACCACCAGAGCGGAAATTCAGATGCTCGCCCTCTGGAAGTTTAACGACGAACTCCTTGATAAAGGTTGCCACATTGTGGTTAGATACAACCTCACACTCCCACTTCTTGATGCTAAGAACAGAAGCTGGAACAGCGATTTTCATATCCTCCTTAACCTTTACCTGGCAGCCCAAACGCCAGTGGTCACGAATCTGTGCGCGGTTGAAGAAGCCCTTCTCAGTTGGAAGAACATCGCCACCACCCTCAAGTACCTGGCACTTGCACTGACCGCAAGCACCCTTACCACCACAAGCAGAAGGGAGGAAGATGTCAGCTGTAGCAAGAGTTGCAAGCAAGTTACCGCCTGCCTCTACCTCAACAACCTTCTTACCGTCGTTGATATCAATACTAACCTTACCAGAAGAGGTAAGTTTTGCCTTTGCAAAGAGCAGCAGTGCCACAAGAACGAGTGTCACTACAAGAAAGGCAACAATTGCAATTAAAATTACTTTTCCCATGTTTTTACTCTTTATAAAGGTTTACAACTGAATACCAGAGAATATCATAAATGCGATACCCAAAAGACCGGTAATAATAAATGCGATACCTGGACCCTTAAGTGGAGCTGGGATGTTAGAATAGGTACAACGCTCGCGGATAGCTGCCATCATAACGATTGCAATCCACCAACCAATACCTGATCCAAGACCATAAACCACAGACTGTCCGAAGTTGTTAATCTCGCCTGCACCAACCATCTGCTGCATAAAGAGTGAACCACCCATAATTGCGCAGTTTACTGCAATCAGTGGAAGGAAGATACCGAGCTGGTTGTAGAGGGTTGGAGAGAACTTCTCAACTACCATCTCCACAAGCTGAGTAAATGCAGCAATAACGGCGATAAAGACGATAAATGAGAGGAAGCTCAAATCAACGCCCTCAACAAGAGCATCTGGACCGAGAACATACTCGTTGAGCAGGTAGTTAAGAGGCACAGTCATAGTCTGCACAAAGGTAACAGCAAGACCAAGACCGAGAGCAGTCTTTACATTTTTTGAAACTGCGATATATGAACACATTCCGAAGAAGAATGCGAACACCATGTTGTCAATAAAGATTGACCTTACAAACAAATTCAATGTTTCCATACTCTACCCTCCTATTTTTCCTGTAAATCCTTGTTAAACGAGCGGTGAGCCCAGATAATACAACCTACGATAATCAGAGCCATAGGTGGGAAGAGCATAATACCGCAATTTGAGTAGAAACCACCCTCAGTGATATACCAGCTCTCAGGGATGATGCGCATACCGAAGAGTGCGCCAGAGCCTGTAAGCTCACGGAAGAAGGCGATAATTACCAGAATAGCAGCGTAGCCCAAACCGTTACCAAGACCGTCAAGGAAAGAGTCCCAAGGCTTGTTCTGAAGAGCAAATGCCTCAACACGACCCATAACGATACAGTTGGTAATAATCAGACCTACATAGACCGACAACTGCTTAGAGACATCATATACATAAGCCTTAAGCACCTGGTCAACCAAGATTACCAATGCTGCGATAACCACAAGCTGCACGATGATACGGATACGAGAAGGTACGCCGTTACGCAGCAGTGACATCACAAGGTTAGAAAATGCTGTTACAACCATAACCGACAAGCCCATAACAATTGCAGGCTTGAGCTGTACTGTAACTGCCAATGACGAACAGATTCCCAGAATCTGGACGATGACAGGGTTATTTCCACTGAGTGGAGCTGTCAAATTTTTCAAACTCTTACTTGCCATTGTTCTACTCATTTAATGTGTTAGACTCAGCCTCAACTGCTGCTGCGCGAGCGGCATCAAAATAAGGCTTGTAATAGTTAAGGCAGTCTGCAATCATTGCAGTTACACCGTCGCAAGTCTTTGTACCACCTGAGATAGCGTCAACCTGATGAGGATTACCCTTCTCAGCACCACCCTTCTTAAGAGTGATACCAACAAGTGTCTCGCCCTCATAGATGGTCTTACCAGGATACTGACCCTGATGCTTTGGAGTTGTAATCTCAGCACCAAGACCTGGAGTCTCGCCAGAGTGGTCAAGAACGATACCCTTAACGGTGTTCATGTCAGTATTAAGAGCAACATAGCCCCAAATTGGACCCCAAAGACCAGCACCATAGAGAGGTGCTACAACGCCTGTTGTTGCCACGAAGAGTGGATAGCGACCAGCATCAAAGCTACCCTTAAGGTCGTTAAGTGCGGCAAAAACCTCATTAACATCCTCTGATACTACGGCACCTGCTGCGTCAAGGATAACAGCCTTTGTAATTACGCTATCGTAAGAGACAGTTGCTGGGTCCTCGCCCAGAGCCTTTACAATCTGGGTCTTCTTCTCATTGAGCATATTTGCCTGCTGGCGTGGTGCAAGACCAAGAGCAGCAACTGCGAGAAGGACTGCAACGATTACTACCATTACTACCGAATAGATAATAATATAGGTATTACTGTTTGTATTGAATTTCATATCTATATCCTCCCTATTTTACGGTTTTTTTAACACGATTAGCACGACGACGGATGTTCGCCTCAACAACATAGTAGTCAATCAGCGGAGCAAGAGCGTTCATGAACAGGATAGAGAGCATCATACCCTCTGGATATGCAGGGTTTACCTGACGGATAAGGATTGCAATAGCACCTGTAAGGAAACCTACGATGTACTTACCTGTTGAAGTCTGCGCAGAGGTTACAGGGTCGGTAGCCATAAAGACTGCACCAAATGCAAAACCACCAACAATCAGATGCCACCATGCTGGATAGTCAAAGCAGCCAAGTGCGCTGAAGAAGTATGCCATCACTGCACCACCAGCAAAGACTGATACCATGGTCTTCCATGATGCGATACCTGTAAAGAGCAGGATTGCAGCACCAATCAGAATTGCAAGTGTAGAGGTCTCGCCAAATGAGCCTGGGATAAAGCCGAGGAAGGCATCAAGTGCGCTCCACTGCATATTTCCTGTTGTTGCGAGCTGCTCAAGAGCAGTTGCACCTGTGGTAGCGTCTGTTGCGCCCATCATCTTCCATGTTGAGTACCAAACAGTCTCGCCAGACATCTGTGGAGTGTAAGCAAAGAATACGAATGCACGAGCAAGAACTGCTGGGTTAAATACATTCATACCTGTACCACCAAAGACCTCTTTACCAAAGATAACGGCAAATGCAGTACCCAAAGCAACCATCCAAAGTGGAGTGCTTACAGGCATTACAAGTGGAATAATGAACCCTGATACAAGGAAACCCTCGTTAACCTCGTGACCACGGAGCTGAGCAGCGATAAACTCGATACCCAGACCTACGATATATGAGGTTGCGAGCATAGGAAGGAAACGAACAAGACCATAGAAGAATGCTGTCCAACCCTCAAGATTTACCTGCAAACCTGTGTTGTAGCAACCAAAGAGCATTGCAGGGATAAGAGCCAACACAACAACAATCATGGTACGCTTCATATCGTTACAGTCACGGATATGTGCGCCCTTGCGAGTTGTGTGGTTAGGAACGAACAAAAATGTCTCGAAAGCACCGAAAGTCGATGCGAGGAAACCGAGCTTGCCACCGCGGGTAAATGTCGGTTTCAGATTATCAACGATTTTACGAAGTGCCTTCATTACTCTCCCTCCTTAATCATTAAGTTAATACCATTGCGGATAATCTGCTGCATCTCAGTCTTAGATGGGTCAACGAACTCGCAGAGTGCGAAGTCCTCCTCAACAACCTCGTAGATACCGAGTGCCTCCATCTTATCCAAATCGCCAGCAAGGATAGCCTTGAGCAGGTGCATTGGATAGATATCCATAGGCAGATACTTCTCATAGAGACCTGTAACAACGAAAGCTCTCTCCTCACCGTTCATATTGGTATCAAGAGTGTACTTGCGGTTAGGGAACAACCAAGAGAAGTAAGCGCGAGATACTGAGAACTTGTTAAAGCGAGGCATTGCCCAGCCAAGGAACTCGTAGTTATCGCCCTCTGGGATTACGGTAATCTGGTTTGCATAGTAACCGAGGTAGCCCTCAGCACCAACATTGCGACCTGTCAGGACATTACCAGAGATGTAACGAGCGTGAGCGTCAGAGGCAACCTTACCTGCAAGGATGTTATCCATCTTTGCGCCTGCAATGACTTTGCAATAGCAAGGAGCTGCAACCTCAGAGCCTGTAACTGCTACTGTACGGGTCATATCAACCTTACCAGTAAGGAAGAGACGACCGATAATAGCTACATCGGCATAGTTTACAGTCCAAACCTTCTCGCCCTTGTTAACTGGGTCGATGTGATGAATCTGAACACCTACATTGCCAGCAGGGTGCTTACCCTTGAAGGCGTGAAGCTCTACACCTGTAAACTGTGGAGCTGTAGCCTCTGCATTGTAGCTCAGATGCACCTTACCCTCTGTAAGACGAGCAAGAACATCAAAGCCCTTCTGCAACTCAGCCTTCTGCTCAGCCAAGGTGTAGCTGTAGTCAGGAGCAAGCGGTGCAGAATCAAACGCCGATACAAAAATCGACTTTGGCATATCAGCAGGATTTGCGATAATACCGTAAGGACGCTGAATAAGCAGTGTCCAGAGACCCGATTTGAGCAAAAGTTCAACAACCTGGTCGCGGGTAGCCTTCTGCAAATCAAGAGTTTCAAACTCCTCATAAGCAACAGTTGAGTCAGCTGCAATCTCAACAGCAAGAATACGGCGTTTCTCTCCACGCACCACAGCAGCAACACTACCGCTTACAGGTGAAGTAAAGAGAACATCCTTGTTATTCTTATTAAAGAACAACGGAGTTCCTGCCTTAACTGCATCGCCAACCTTAACCAGCATCTTTGGAGTAACACCCTCGAAGTCCAGTGGAGAGACTGCGTAAGTAGAAGCCAACGGAAGAGTGGTTGTCTTCAACTGAGCAGCACCCTGCAACTTGATGTCCAAACCTTTGCACAGTTTAATAGTTTTCGACATTGTTAAAACTGTTTTTAATGTTTGATTATGTGTTTGATTATATTGTTTGTGTTTTAGACACTTAAATTCGCCCGCGAAGATAGTAATTTTTTCGCAGACTATACCACATTTCGCAAGTTTTTTGTTATTTTTGTAACATGATTGTCAATATTCACACACACCATCCAAAGTCTGAGGAGAGGACACTTACCACCGTAGGCATCCATCCATATAATGGCGAGGCGATGACAACAGATATGCTACTTCTTGTTAATCAACAAGTTGCATTTTGTCATGCTATAGGAGAGATTGGGCTTGACACACTCTGTGCTACAGAGATGGGGTTACAAGAGCAATTTTTCCGTGCGCAGTTAGAGATTGCTCAGAGCGCAGGCAAGGGTGTTGTACTGCACTGTGTAAAATCATTTGAGAGAGTGATGAAAATTTTGGAGAATTACACTCTAAAATTTGTCATCTTTCACGGTTTTATAGGCTCTGCTATTCAGGCTCAAAGGGCTATAAACCGTGGGTACTATCTCTCTTTTGGCGAGCGCACCTTTCGTTCCCCAAAAACCATTGAGGCACTGAGAGTTACACCAACAGACCGTCTTTTTCTTGAGACAGACGACTCTCTTACAGCCATTGAGGAGATATACGGTCGTGCAGCCGAAATTTTAGGTATTCCAGAGGTAATTTTAAGGCAGATAACAAACGAAAATTTTGATAGGATATGTGGTTAGAGCGTAGTGAACTGATGTTTGGAAAAGAGGGACTTGAGAGGCTCAAAAATGCCGCTGTGCTGATTATCGGCGTAGGTGGCGTGGGGGCGTATGCTGCCGAGATGTTAGTGCGCGCGGGGGTTGGCAGAGTGGTTATTGCCGACTCAGACACTGTCTCTGAGAGCAACATAAATCGTCAGCTTGTGGCTCTACACTCCACAATAGGCAGAGCCAAGACCGAGGTACTCGCAGAGAGGCTCAAAGATATAAATCCGCAACTGAGTTTAAGGGTTATAAACGAGTATATCAAGGACGAAAAGACCGACCTTGTTTTAGATAGCGAGCACTTTGATTATGTGGTAGATGCGATAGATACCCTCTCGCCCAAATTGGCTCTTATAAAGGGCGCACTTGACCGCTCTATACCTATTGTCAGTTCTATGGGTGCAGGGGCGAAAACCGACCCTACAAAGATGGAGATTTGCGACATATCAAAGACCCACCACTGCCCTCTTGCCCACATGTTGCGCAAAAGGTTACACAAGATAGGTATTCGCAAGGGCTTCAAGGCTGTATTCTCTGCCGAGCCACCCAAAGAGGGGGCGATGATACTCTGCGAGGAGCAGAACAAGAAGTCAAATGTAGGCACAGTATCCTACCTACCAGCACTCTTTGGCATAGGCTGTGCTTCGGTTGTGATTCGAGACTTAACTGATTACTAATTTATAGAACATACCTTGAAAGATATGATAAAGATTGTATTTTTAGATGAGTATTCGCTCGGCGGCTACGACCTGAGTGAGATAACCTCGCTTGGAGACTATACAGGTTACGACCGCACCACACCTGAGCAGGTATTAGAGCGTTGCATGGGGGCAGATGTTGTTATCTCAAACAAGGTCTATATTTCGCGCCAAACAATGGAGCAGTTGCCGACCCTAAAGCTCATTGCCATCGCCGCTACAGGCATGAATAATGTAGATTTAGATGCCGCAGCGGAGCTTGGCATAGCTGTCAAAAATGTCTCAGGCTACTCAACCTACTCAGTTGCCGAGGCGACGATATGCGCCGTACTCTCGCTACTTAGAAACGCCACCTACTACGACAACTATTTCAAGAGCGGAGCATACGCCACAACAAGCGATATTTTCCACTTTGGCAGACCTATATCGTTGCTAAAAGGTAAAAATTGGGGTATCATAGGTCTTGGTGCAATAGGTCGTCAGGTGGCAAAGATTGCCGACGCCTTCGGTTGCACCGTGGCATACCACTCCACCTCTGGCGTTGCAAGAGAGGAGAGTATCCCTGCCATGGAGCTTAACGAACTACTTGCCTGGGCTGATGTAGTATCAATCCACTGCCCACTAAACAGCCGCACAGCCGACCTTATAGGCAGCGACCAGCTCTGCTTAATGAAGCCAACAGCTATAATAGTAAATGTTGCCCGCGGAGGCATTATCAACGAGAGCGCACTTGCTAACGCACTGAATAATAAGACTATAGCAGCTGCCGCGCTCGATGTATTCTCCAAAGAGCCACTGCCATCCTCCCCGCTCTACAACCTCAACGACAACTACACCCTCCTTGCCTCGCCACACACCGCCTGGGCTGCCGACGAGGCTGTAAAACTACTTATAAACGGCATTGCCGCGAATATCAGAAGCGTTATCGAGTAAGGCTGAGTGGCGTAGCTTTTTGCACCGTCAGTCAGTAGGGGAGTAGCGCGAACAGATGACACTGAATAGCACTGAATAGCATTTAATAGCAGCGAGGCTGACTAAAAAGTCCGCAAGGATGTATTAGTCAGCCTTTTTATGTTT
>CAZIPR010000046.1:0-14926 GCA_964541245.1 uncultured Alistipes sp. | reverse complement strand
CGCTCAAGGCTGCGCAGTAGCCCTCGCAGCTAAAATAGCAGAGGATAAAACAGCCGTGGAGAATATCCTCGCCTCACTTCCCGCCTGCGCCACCGCAGAACTGATAAAAGACGAAGTCTTGTGGCGTCTGGAGTATTGATTTCGGATAGTACCGCAGCTTTTTGTGCTGTTAGTCAGTAAGGTACAGCGCAAAAAAAATAGAGTCTTTAGGGTCAATAGGGTCTCTAAGGTCATTAGGGAGCGGAATAATTAAAGTTCTTCGGGGTGTCGAGCCCACGAAGAACTTTTACTTTGCAGGGTATCGGCTTTTGCGCGCTCCTTAAACTCACTACTTGTCGCGCATGCCATTACTCCAAAATAAACTTTCGTGATGTTGGGCTGAGAATCTCAATTTTGACAACCATTGTATCCTCTGGGAGTAGTGATTCAATCTTTTCTGCCCACTCTACAAGGCAGAGGTCGCCAGAGTAGAAATACTCCTCATAGCCCATGTCAAATGCCTCGGAGAGAGAGTCGATGCGGTAAAAGTCAAAGTGATATACAGGCTCGGATGTGGCAGTATAGTATTGATTTACAAGGGCAAAGGTCGGGCTTGTAACTCTGTCTGACGAGCCTAAATACTCCATTATCGCGCTGATAAGAGTGGTCTTTCCTGCGCCCATAGGGGCGAAAAACGCCACCACATTTCTGCCGTCAAGAGCCTCAATTACCGCCTCGGCAACCTTGTCCAAATCTGATAGACTATCTATAACAATCTCTTTCATCTACAATATTTTTTGCAAAGGTAATATTTTTTTGACAAATCACAGAACATGTCAGCATATATACAATTTCTTATAGAAATTGGCGTTAAATTGTAAATAAATTCGTACCTTTGTACAAATATGTGCATATATGAGATTTTTTAGAGCTATTAGTAATTGGTGGCACGGAATATTTCGCAAGAAGAGAATTTCGGTAATAGAGCCTGAGAGTGGCGAGGAGAAGTGGTACACACACTTGTCGGCTGTAAGTCTTACGATGAGTTGCGTAGCACTTATATCCATAATATTTGCTATCCTGCTAACCCTTGTGGCATATACTCCGCTGCTAGATATGATGCCAGGCTACCGCACAGATGCCAGCAAAGCTCGTGAGACCCTTATTCGCAACCTTATAAGGGTTGACTCTTTGGAGCGCAAGCTGAACGATATGCTTATCTATAACGAGAATAGAATCCTTGTTGTGGATGGCAAAACTCCGACAACAAGCTCTGTAAGAAGTGACTCGCTCTCTTCAAACAAGAGCATTGTACCCCCTTCACATGCCGACTCGCTCTTCCGCCGACAGATGGAAGATGACCGCAACTATACCCTTGTATCTTCTGGCTCGCAGCCGCGTAGTAGCATAAATGCCCTTAAACCTATGGATGGCATTATCACTGAGCGATTTAACGCTAAGGCTGCCCTCTATGGTATTCGTATGACAGGTGCACCACAATCTCAGATAACTGCCATAGCAGATGGAACAGTTATCTCTACCGATTGGTTACCAGAGAGTGGTAATAGCGTAATAATACAGCACGACAACGGCATTATTTCAATGTACCGCAACCTCTCTGATGCCATAGCCTCTAAGGGTCAAAGGGTAATAAGTGGAGAGGTTATCGGTTACTCGGCAACAGAGGAGCACTCTGATATGTTATTTGAATTTGAAATGTGGATGGGTGCAAATCCACTTAATCCCGAATCATATATACTATTCTAAAGATGGAGAGACAGAGAATTGCCCTACTCGGCTCAACAGGCTCGATAGGCGAACAGACACTTGATATAGTTAGAGAGAATAGTTCACTCTTTGAGATTGTAACCCTTACAGCGCATAGCAATTGGCAGAGGCTTGCAGCTCAGGCTGTAGAGTTTGGTGCAGATAGCGTTGTAATTGCCGACGAGAGGTACTATACACAGCTGCGCGATGCACTCTCTGCAACAGATGTTAAGGTCTATGCAGGTCAGGCAGCTGTTGCGCAGGTGGCAGCAGAGCAAAATGTGGATGTTGTAGTAAATGCTCTTGTAGGCTATGCGGGTCTTATTCCTACGGTTGAGGCTATTAAAAAGTCGAAAAAAATCGCCCTTGCAAATAAGGAGACCCTTGTTGTGGGCGGAGAGACTGTGATGCGTCTTGCTGCGCAGTATCGCTCGCCGATTCTGCCTATAGACTCTGAGCACTCGGCTATCTTCCAGTGTCTTACAGGCGAGAGTTCCCCTCTGCGCAGGCTTATTATCACTTGCAGTGGCGGCTCACTTAGAGATTTGCCTATAGAGGCACTCAAAGATGTTACCCCTGAGCAGGCTTTGAAGCATCCGCAGTGGACCATGGGTGCGAAGATTACAATCGACTCCTCTACGCTTGTAAATAAGGGCTTTGAGGTTATTGAGGCTAAGTGGCTCTTTGGACTTGATGCCGACAAGATTTCGGTTATACAGCACCCGCAGTCGGTAGTCCACTCAATGGTTGAGTTTGAGGATGGTGCAATAAAGGCGCAGCTTGGTACGCCCGATATGCACATGCCAATATCATACGCGCTGTTGTATCCTCAGAGGGCTGTGCGTGGCGAACACTTCAGCTTCGCGCAGAATCCAACTCTGACTTTTGAGGAGGTTAACCGCGTAAAGTACCCAGCCCTTGATATAGCATACGATGTGTTGCGTCGTGGCGGTACAGCGGCATGTACTATGAACGGCTCAAATGAGGTGGCTGTGGCAGCATTTCTTGCCCACAAGTGCGGCTACCTTGATATTGTCCGCTCAATAGAGTACGCCCTTGAGCACGCTCAGTTTATCAGCAATCCTACCCTTGAAGACTACGCTGCATCTGACCTTGAGTCTCGCCGTTTGGCAAAACAATACTTGAAAATAACAGAATAAAGCATGGAAACAGTTATCAGAATCATCCAATTTTTCCTAAGTTTAACCCTTCTTGTGACCGTTCATGAGTTTGGTCACTTTATCGTGGCACGACTTTTCAAGATTCGTGTTGATAAGTTCTACATCTTCTTTGATTGGGGCTTTTCGCTCTTCAAATTCCGCCGTGGCGAGACAGAGTATGGCATGGGCTGGATTCCGCTTGGTGGCTACTGCCAGATTGCAGGTATGATAGACGAGAATCAGGGCAGCAAAGACCTACAGTCAGAGCCTCAGCCGTGGGAGTTCCGTTCAAAGCCTGCTTGGCAGCGATTTTGTGTGCTTGTGGCGGGTGTGACAATGAATATAATCCTCGCCTTTGTGATTTACTGCGGTATTAGCTACGCTTGGGGCGAGAGATACCTTGCTGCAGAGGATGTAAATGCGGGCTATGGCTACGCCTTCAATGCAGATGGAGAGCAGCTCGGCTTCCGTGATGGCGACGGCATTGTGGCAATCAACGGGGAGCAGATTGTAAATAGCGCATCTATCCTCTCGCGTATAATTCTTGCCGAGGATGACCTCCAGGTAGAGGTGCTTAGAGACCGCGTAAAGCAGACTATAACAGTTGACTATGAGCAGATTAACTCTCTGCGTCAGAAGCCTGAGTTTGGTGGCTTCTGTACCCTGCTCACTCCATTTATAATCGACTCTGTGGTAAGTGCGGAGGCTACTGCTGCGGGGCTTTTGCCAGATGACCGTATTGTGGGTATTGACGGCATTGACGAGGTTGATTTTGTGCAGTACGCGCCACTACTTGCAGAGAGGGCTGGAAAGCAGACCGAGCTGACCGTTATAAGAGGCTCAGAGAGCCTGAAAGTCCTTGTGCCTGTAAATAGCGAGGGAAAGATTGGCGTTGTAATCCGCCCTGTTACCTATCAGCAGAGAACAAAGAGTTTTTCGTTGCTTGAGTCAATCCCTGCGGGTGCGCGCCTAACAGGCAGAACAATAGAGAACTATTGGCAGCAGCTCAAACTTATCGTAAAACCTGACACAGGTCTCTATAAGCAGGTTGGCGGCTTTATATCTATCGGCAAGATATTCCCTGGCACTTGGGATTGGTTTGCGTTCTGGTCAATGACTGCCTTTCTGTCAATCATCCTTGCGATAATGAATATTATCCCTATCCCAGGTCTTGATGGCGGACATACACTTTTTACCCTCTGGGAGATGATTACTCGCCATAAGGTTAGCGAAAAGGTGCTTGAGATTGCACAGTATATCGGTCTATTCCTGCTCTTGGCATTGATGCTCTTTGCTAATGGCAACGATATTTATAGGGAGCTGTTCCATTAAAAAGTATGGCAAAGGTAAAAAAGGCATATTTCTGCCGTGAGTGCGGCTATGACACCTCTAAGTGGATGGGTAAATGCCCATCATGTGGGGCGTGGAACTCTTTTGCAGAGGAGGTTGTGGCAAAAGAGAGTTCTGTGCCAGCACTTGTGGCAAGCAAATATATCGAGCCTGCACGACCTCAGAAGGTGCAGGATATAGAGTGCGGCAAAACTGTCAGAATTGATACCGGAAATAGCGAGGTCAATAGGGTGCTTGGCGGTGGTGTTGTTCCAGGCTCGCTGATACTGCTTGGTGGCGAGCCAGGTATCGGAAAATCGACCCTTTCGCTGCAACTTGCCCTTACGGACAACAATATGACCACCCTCTATGTCTCTGGCGAGGAGAGTGCAGAGCAGATTAAACTCAGAGCCGACCGCATCGGTATAGCAAACCAAAACTGTACAGTATATCCCGAAACACTGCTCGAAAATGTTGTTGCTCAGATAGATACGCTCAGACCAGATATTGTTGTCATTGACTCTATACAGACAATGGCTTCTTCTATGATAGACTCTTCGCCAGGCAGCATTTCGCAGATTAGAGAGTGCGCAGCAACGCTGCTGAAGTATGCCAAAAGTACAGGTACGGCGATTTTTATTATCGGTCATATAACCAAAGAGGGAACTATCGCAGGTCCAAAGGTGCTTGAGCATATTGTGGATGTGGTGCTGCAATTTGAGGGCGATAATAATAGCATCTACCGCATCCTTAGAGGTATCAAAAACCGCTTTGGTGCCACCTTTGAGATTGGCGTTTTTGAGATGACAGGCAAGGGTCTTATAGCCGTTGAAAACCCGTCTGAAATTCTGCTTACACACTATAGCGAGCCACTTAGTGGCATTGCTGTAGGTGCTTCGGTTGATGGTATTCGCCCATATCTTATTGAAGTTCAGGCTCTTGTGAGTCAGGCGGCATACGGAACACCTCAGCGAAATACCACAGGTTTTGACTCGCGTAGGATGAATATGTTGCTTGCCGTGCTGGAGAAGAAGGTGGGTCTTAAGATGTTCCAGAAAGATGTCTTTCTGAACTTCGCAGGCGGCTTTAAGGTCTCAGATACGGGTCTTGATGTGGCAATTATTGCTGCCGTTATATCTTCGTATTTCGACACTCCACTGCGTACAGGAGTTACCTTGGCAGGCGAGATAGGTCTCTCTGGCGAAGTGCGCCCCGCTCCGCGTACAGAGCAACGCGTCGCAGAGGCTGCCCGCTTAGGTTTTGAACGCATCATAATCTCTGGCTACACCCCAAAATTCCAGAAAAAAATCGAGGGCATAGAGGTTGTTAGGATTCATAGTATTACAGAGATTGCAAGGCATATATTTGATAAGACCGTGCAAGAAGATAGTTAAGGCGGTTTGATTTTGTCGCGCTTTTAGTAGGGGATTTAGAGAGTCGCGGTTTAATAACAGAGAATAACAGTGAATAGCAACGGGCTTGCGCCCTTAATGGCATAGAATAACAGCGCGCGAGAAACCCGATACCTTGTACCGCGTAACTATTAAGGGGACCGGAAGTCCCGCTGTCATTAAATGCTATTCAGTGCTATTCACTGTCATCTGTTCGCGCTATCTCCTTTACTGACTGACGGCGCAAAAGTGCAGTACCGTGTTTGGCGGCACTTAGAACTCAAGTTCGACTTTGAAATGGGCTGCGCCGCTTGCCTCTGCGGCGGCGATGCCGATTTGGGAGTCTTCGAAGATAAGAGTTTGGGCTGGTGTTGCGCCGAACATCTCCATAGCCTTTAGGAAACAGTCTGGAGCGGGTTTAGAGACTGCCACATCATCAGAAGAGAGCAGCCCATCAATCTCTTTTTCTATGCCAAGGTGGCGCATTACATTTGTTATATTCTCTATATGTCCTGTAGAGACAATGACCGCCTTTCCGCCGTGGGCGCGGAAGTCTTGCACGAAATCCCAGAGGGGTTTATTGAGTGTTACCAAGTCAAAATGGGTAGGGTATATCTCTACCTTTCGGCGGCGTATTCTATTCATCTGCACGGGGTCTGTGATGCCTATATCTGCAAGAAATTCTGGACAGCGCAGACCGAAATATTTGCTGCGGTACTCCTCCATAGAGATTGTTATCCCCTCCTGAGCAAGTGCCTCGATGTATGATACAGCATTGGCGCGACCCGTATTTGCTACAGTGCCGTCAAAGTCTAAAAGTAGGAGTTTTATCTGCATAATTTTAGTCAAAAGATTGCATGCCCGACTGAGCTATTCTGAGAATCTTCTGATACTCGTCAGGTGTAAGTTCCATAAAGAAGTAGTGAACAGGGTCAACTCTCATGCCTTCGTACCTTACCTCGTAGTGTAGGTGTGGCGAGAGTGAGAGACCTGAGTTGCCTGATAGGGCTATAATATCGCCTCGGCGTACCTTTTGGTTACGCTTAACCTTAGCCTTCTGTAGATGGCTGTATGAGGTTGTGTAGCCGTTGCCGTGGTCAATAACAACTGTAATACCCGAAGTTGAGGTGCGACCCAAAACATCCTTTACCGTGCCATCTGCCGTTGCAAAGATACTCTCGCCCTCTGGAATAGTATAGTCTATGCCTTGATGCGACTGTAGAGTACGATAAAATGGGTGCATAAGCATACCATAGCCTGCTGTAAGCCTTGTAAGTCGGTGGTTTATAACAGGTTGTATAGATGGGATGTTGTTGCTGCGACTGTCAAGTGCAGTGAGCTTATCCTGCAACTCTGTGTAACTTGAGTCGAGGGCGGAGAGCTTAGATTCGAGACTCTCAACAGATGTACTTAGCTCATCAAGCATCTCAGATTTTGACTGACCAAGCAATGACTCATGGAGGCGTAGCCTCTGCTGCTCATAGTCGGAGTTAAAGTCGTAAGGCGTTGATTCAAAGAGTATTGAGAATATGTTTCTGTCTCGCTCTATGATGTTGTCAATAACCATGCTCAGCGAGTCATAGCGCATACTGAGCACCTCATACTCGGCTCTCATGCGGTCTGTGGAGTGGCGCAGCTCATACTCGGCAGGTGTATCAAAGAGCCATGAGAAGATGGCAAAATAGACAACCGCCGCACCTATCCAAGAGAGCAGTGTGGTAACAAATTTGGATATTTTACGCCTCTTTTTCTCCATTATTCAGTCTCCAAATCAGTGTTGTGTTTCATATTCTCCATCAGCTGCTTATACTCATCTGAGGACATATTTCGGTTGAAATAGTTTACAGGATTTACATTTCTGCCCATGTAGATTACCTCATAGTGCAGGTGCGGACCTGTCGAGCCTCCCGTAGAGCCTACCTCGCCTATAATCTGCCCGCGAACAACCCTCTCGCCCTCTTTGACAAGAATCTTATTCAGATGGGCATACCTTGTCTTGTAGCCAAACTCGTGGTTGAGCAGCACCTGCTTACCGTAACCTTTGCGGCGCAGACCTATATCTGTATTCTCAACAATCGCATCGCCTGTGGCATACACAGGCACACCGCGCTTACATGACAAATCCACGCCTTTGTGCATCTTGCGGGTCTTGTATATCGGATGCTTCGCTCTGATGCCAAAAGAGTAAAACCACTCAAGTTTTGTACGGTCAATGGGCCAGATGGCAGGGATTGCCTGAGCCATGCGCTCCTTGTTCTTAGCCAAAATCTGTAGCTGGTCAAGCGATAGCGAGGCGGCGTAGGTCTTGCGAGCCAAGTTGTCCATATCTTTCCAAGAACTTGTCATCAGCGTAGTGTATATATCGCCCTTTAACGAGGCGTATTTACTCTCTGGATATGGATTGTAGATGCCGTCAATGGCAAGTGTGTCGGCAGAGAATAGCGCGCGATAGACATACTTGTCTCTGTGGTTTATCTCGTCAATGCGGCTCTCAAGGGTGCTGATGCGGTCTTTGAGGATGTTGTACTTCAGCACAAGCTCTCTATTCTCAGAGTCGATAGAGTAGAGCTTTGGGGTGTAAAAGAAGTACGAAATAATAAGATTAAGCAGCGAAATGATGATAAATCCGAGCAATAACTTGCGCAGAAGAGGGTAGCCGCCTACGCGAACTTTTCTCTCAATATTTCTCTCTTCAGACGCCATATTTGCAATATCGTTAAAATTCTTATAAATATAGGTGCAAAATTAGTGTAAATTTTGTACTTTTGCAACCTGGAATACTACTTTGTAACGATTTAGATAATAAATTTATTACATACATAATGGAATCAAACAAAATTCGTCAAGCGTTTTTGGACTTTTTTGCTGCAAAGCAGCATGAGATTGTCCCCTCTGCACCAATGGTTGTTAAGAACGACCCGACTCTGATGTTTACCAATGCGGGTATGAATCAGTTCAAGGATATCTTCCTTGGCAATGCTCCGCGTCGCACTCCTCGTGCTGCCGATTCGCAGAAGTGCCTGCGTGTTTCTGGCAAGCACAATGACCTTGAGGAGGTAGGACACGATACCTACCACCACACAATGTTTGAGATGCTGGGTAACTGGTCTTTCGGCGACTACTTTAAGAAGGAGGCTATCGCTTGGGCTTGGGAGCTGCTCACAGAGGTATATGGTTTAGATAAGTCTCGTATGTATGCAACTGTTTTCGAGGGTTCAGACTCTGACGGCGTGCCTTTTGACGAGGAGGCTTACGGTTATTGGAAGCAGTACCTTCCAGAGGACCATATTATCCGTGGTAATAAGCACGATAACTTCTGGGAGATGGGCGAGACAGGTCCTTGCGGTCCATGTAGCGAGATTCACTTCGACCTTCGTGATGCAGCTGAGGTTGCAGCAGTCCCTGGTCGTGATATGGTAAATACAGGTCATCCACAGGTAATTGAGATTTGGAACTTGGTATTTATGCAGTTCAACCGCAAGGCAAATGGCTCACTTGAGAGCCTGCCTGCAAAGCATGTTGATACAGGTATGGGCTTTGAGCGTCTCTGTATGATTATGCAGGGCAAGAAGTCAAACTACGATACCGATGTCTTCCAGCCTACAATCTCTGTAATCTCGCAGATGTCGGGCAAGAAGTATGGCGAGGATGAAAATGTAGATGTGGCTATGCGTGTTATCGCTGATCACCTCAGAGCAATCTCGTTCTCTATCGCTGACGGTCAGCTGCCATCAAATGTTAAGGCGGGCTATGTAATCCGTCGAATCTTACGCCGCGCTGTCCGCTACGGTTACACATACCTCGGCTTTAACTCTCCATTTATCTGCCGCCTTGTGGCAACACTTGTTGAGCAGATGGGTGGTCAGTATCCAGAGCTTAAGGCTCAGCAGGCTCTTGTTGAGAAGGTTATTGAGGAGGAGGAGGCATCTTTCCTCAGAACTCTTGCAACAGGTATCAACCTGCTTGAGGGTGTTATCTCAAAACTCGCAGGTGGTAAGATTTCTGGTAAGGATGCGTTTGTGCTCTATGATACTTACGGCTTCCCAATCGACCTTACAGAGCTTATTGCAAAGGAGAAGGGCGTTGAGGTTGACCTTGTAGAGTTTGAGGAGCAACTCAAGGCTCAGAAGGAGCGTTCTCGTAACGCAGCACAGCAGGATGTTGACGATTGGCAGGAGCTGCTTGATATTAAGCAGAGCGAGTTTGTCGGCTACGATACCCTTGAGTGCGATGTAAAGATTGCTCGCGTACGCCGTGTGCAGACTAAGAATAAAACCAACTACCAGATGGTATTCGATACCACTCCGTTTTATGGTAACTCTGGTGGTCAGGTTGGCGATGTAGGCTATATTGAGAGTGCAAATGAGAAGATTGAGATTGTTGCAACCGAGAAGGAGAACGGTCTTACAATTCATATCACAAATACCCTTCCAGAGAATCTCACAGCCACTTTCAGAGCTGTTGTAAACCCTGAGAAGCGTCAGAATGCGGCAAATAACCACACAGCAACCCACCTCCTCCATGCTGCCCTGCGTAAGGTGCTTGGCGAGCATGTTGAGCAGAAGGGCTCTATGGTGTCTCCAGACTCTCTGCGTTTCGACTTCTCTCACTTCCAGAAGGTTACACCAGAGCAGCTGCGTGAGGTTGAGCGTCTTGTAAACCGTGCCGTTAGAGCCAACGACCCACTTGTTGAGAATCGTGAGGCTACTCAGGAGGAGGCAAAGGCTGCTGGTGCAATGATGCTCTTCGGCGAGAAGTATGGCGACAAAGTTCGTATGGTGCGCTTTGGTAGCTCTGTAGAGCTTTGCGGTGGTACTCACACCTCTGCAACAGGTAATATCGGTTTTGTGAAGATTGTCTCTGAGAGCGCAATTTCAGCTGGTGTTCGTCGTATCGAGGCTGTTACAGGCGAAAATGCAGAGAAACTCCTCTATGCTGCCGAGGATACTATCCACGCAGCGGCTGAGGTTGTGGGCAACCCTAAGGTTGTAGATGCTATTCGCCGTCTTGTAGAGAGCAACGACGCAATGAGCAAGGAGCTTGAGGCTGTGCGCAAGGAGCAGGTTGCCTTCCTGGCAGAGGGTATTCTGGCAAATGCCCCTCAGAGTGACGGCTACACCATTATCGCTCGTCAGCTGCCACGCAACACAGAGGTCCTTAAGGATTTGGCTTACTATTTGCGTGCAAAGCGTGATAATTTAGTGTTTGTTCTCGGCTCTGATATGGGCGGTAAGGCTACACTGATGGTTATGCTTGGAGATGCCGTTGTAGCTCAGGGCGCAGACGCTGGTGCAACCGTGCGCGAGGCTGCAAAGCTGATGAACGGTGGCGGTGGCGGTCAGAAGTTCTTCGCTACTGCGGGAGGTAAGAATCCTGACGGTCTTCAGGCTGCTATAGATAAAGCAGTCGAAATCATCAAGGGAAAATTGTTTTAATTGACAATTTCTGCGTTATGCTCGCTATAGAAATCCTCACATACCTTTAGTATGCTGCGGTTTCTATAGCTTCGCAAGCCTTGAAATTGCCTAATTAAAAGCAATTTTTAGCTTTGAAATCCCACGCTTAAAAGCAATTTCCTGGGGTTTTGCAAGCTTTGAAATCCCGCGCTTAAAAGCAATTTTTGGGAGTAAATTTAGAAGAAAAGAATAATTTTAGAGATAAAGCTATGGCAAACAAAGTTTTACTGATGATTCTCGACGGATGGGGAATCGGTAATCACACAAAGTCGGATGCTATCTATTCGACAAATCCGCAGTTTATCAACTCTCTTACAGAGGCTTACCCACATGCGCAGCTGCGTACTGATGGCGAAAATGTAGGTCTGCCAGAGGGTCAGATGGGTAACTCAGAGGTAGGTCACCTCAATATCGGTGCAGGTCGTGTTGTATATCAGGACCTTGTAAAGATTAACCGTGCCTGCCGTGACAACTCAATCCTTGACAATCCAGAGATTGTTGCTGCGTTTGAGTATGCAAAGGCAAATGGTGTAAATGTCCACTTTATGGGTCTTACATCTGATGGTGGTGTTCACTCTTCACTTGACCACCTCTTCAAGCTCTGCGATATTAGCAAGCACTACGGTATTGAGAACACCTTTGTTCACTGCTTCATGGATGGTCGTGACACAGACCCTAAGAGCGGTAAGGGCTTTATTGAGGCTCTTGAGAACCACCTTAAGGGCTCTGCTGGTACTATCGCATCAATTATCGGTCGCTACTACGCTATGGACCGTGACAAGCGTTGGGAGAGAGTAAAGGTTGCTTACGACCAGCTTGTTGACGGCGTAGGCGAGAAGGCAACAGATATGGTTGCTGCTATGCAGAAGTCTTATGACGAGGGTGTTACCGACGAGTTTGTAAAGCCTATTGTTCGCGTTGATGAGTCTGGTAACCCTGTGGGTACTATCAAGCCAAACGATATGGTTATCTTCTTCAACTATCGTAACGACCGTGCTCGTGAGATTACCGTTGCGCTTACTCAGCAGGATATGCCAGAGCAGGGTATGCACACTATGCCGCTCTACTACTGCTGTATGACCCCATACGACGCATCATTTACAGGTCTGCACATCCTCTTTGATAAGGAAAATGTAAATAACACTATCGGCGAGGTTGTATCAAATCTGGGTCTGTCTCAGCTCCGTATCGCCGAGACCGAGAAGTATGCCCATGTGACCTTCTTCCTCAATGGTGGTCGTGAGGCTGAGTTCGCAGGCGAGAGCCGCATCCTTGTTGCCTCTCCAAAGGTGGCAACATACGACCTTCAACCAGAGATGAGTGCATACGAGGTTGCTGACAAACTTGTTGTAGCCCTTGACTCTCAGAAGTACGACTTTATCTGCCTTAACTTCGCAAATGGCGACATGGTCGGTCATACAGGTATCTATGAGGCTATTGAGAAGGCTGTAAAGGCTGTTGATAGCTGCGTAGAGAAGGTTGTTACAGCCGCTAAGGCAAACGGCTATGAGGTTGTTATGATTGCTGACCACGGTAACGCAGATAACGCCATCAACCCAGACGGAACACCAAATACCGCACACTCACTCAACCCTGTGCCTGTAGTTGTTGTTTCTGACCGCGTTAAGAAGGTAGAGGATGGTATCCTTGCAGATGTTGCTCCAACAGTTCTTCAGCTTATGGGAGTAGAGCAACCAGCAGAGATGACAGGTCACTCCTTGGTTTCGCTGTAATTGGCGCGCTATAATAACAGAGAATAGCAGCTAATAACAACGGGCTTGTGCCCTTAATGACATAGAATAACAGCGCGCATTAAAGGCGGTACTCTATAAAATAAAAGTTCTTCGTGGGACCCAATGCCCCGAAGAACTTTTTGTTCCGCTCCCTAAGTTCCTTAAATTCACTAATCTCCTTAAATCCTCTATAATTTTTGCGCTATCCCCTTGCTGACTTTCGGTGCAAAAAGTGGCGCGCATTTAGTAGGGAATTTAGAGGGTATTAGAGGGTATTAGGGGCAATTAGAGGTGCGCGCAGAGAGTACAAACTTAGTTTAGCTGTTTTCGGATTTAGGAGAAATGGCTTCCAATTTGTTTGCGCAGTTATTTTAAGAGTTATTGCAGGCTATTTTTGCTTGTAATTTTAGGCGCATAGTTTAATACTATGTAACGACAAATTACAAGGAAAAAGAGTCGCAAGAAACTTAAAAGAACAAAGCAGACAAGTTGGAAACCATTTCCTTGCCATCGAAGATGGTACGAAAAGTAAGAGAGCGGTCGTTAAAACTTGTTTGAAAACGATTGCTCTCTTACTTTTTGTAATAGCCTCAAGGCTATCCTAAATCCGCATCAGCCATTAGCAAAACGCGGTTTTGCCGAAAGCTTTTTGCACGCCCTGCTTTTTCTCGAAAAAGCGGGCAGTACTGCGTAGCTATCAACTACAGTTCGTCGCTATAGACTGCGCCAGGCAGGTCGTGTTGGTTATAGCGAGAAGCCATAGACATACCGTATGCGCCAGCGGATTTTATGGTAAGCAAATCGCCTCGTTTTGTGAGGGGCAGTGATACATTTTCGTCGAAGACATCGGTTGACTCGCAGGCGGTGCCAACGATTGTATATTTAAGTCTCTGCTCAGCCTCGGAGGTTATATTTTCGATATTGTGATATGAGCCATAGAGGGCAGGGCGTATAAGCTCTGTCATACTTCCGTCAACAATTACAAGCCTACGACCTGTTGCGGTGGTCTTATTGTATAGCACCTTTGTAATCAGCTCGCCGCACTGACCGATAATTGAGCGACCAAACTCAAAGTGTACCTCACGGTTGCCCACCTTAAGGTGCTGTTTGATGATGGCAAATACAGATGCGAAGTTTGGAATTGGCTCATTCTCAGGCATATCGTAGTTGATGCCAAGTCCGCCACCTACATCGACAAACTCAATCTCAAAGCCGAGTTTTGTTAGATTTTCGACTATAACATTTACCTTGTTGCACATATTTTCAAATACATGCAGCTCTCTAATCTGTGAGCCGATATGTATGTGCATACCTATAACATCAACATTTTTCAGAGCCTTGATATCCTCTACACTTGAGAGAATCTCCTCGTAAGATATTCCGAACTTACTATCAGCCTGACCTGTGTCAATGCAGTGGTTTGTCTTTGGGTCAATATCTGGATTTACTCGCAGGGCAATATTTACCACCTTGCCAGCCTCGGCAGCCAGAGCGTCAACAAGATATAGCTCCTCAATGGACTCGCAGTTTATCGCAAGTATATTCTGCTCTATGGCATAGCGAATCTCCTTGTCGCGTTTGCCTACACCCGCATATACAATAGATTTAGGCTCAAAACCAGCCTCTATAGCACAGCGTACCTCGTTGCCGCTTGCACAATCAATGCCCACGCCATATTTGCGGATAATCTGCAACAACCTTGGGTCGTAGTTCGCCTTTATTGCATAGTGAATCTTGTATCCATACTTGGAGGCTATTGTCATCAAACTCTCTAAAGTCTGATTTAGCAAACCTATGTCATATAGGTAAAATGGAGTCTCATATTTTGCCAATTTATCGGCTACCTGTCTGCTTAACATAACAACCTTATTACTGTTTAGGGTGCAAATATAATCAATTTTTCTTAGAAAATGCTGTGTGATGCTTTAATTTGGGCGCGCTCGGCGCGGTTGAATAGCAGAATAATAACAGTGAATAACAGCGGGCTTACGCCCTTAATAACATAGAATAGCAGCGCACAAAAGCTGATACCCTGTAAAGTGACAGTTGCGCTTGGCTATTAAGAGGCTGACTAAAAACAACATTTTTAGTCAGCCTTGTTTTTGTTGTGT
>CAZIPR010000045.1:0-15716 GCA_964541245.1 uncultured Alistipes sp. | reverse complement strand
CTCATTAACCTCACTAAATTCCCTACTTGCGTGGTGCCAATCGCACATCCAATTCTCCTCCCAGCCCGTAGCTACAGACCACAACCCCTCAGCAGGTGCCGAGACTACGACTCTGCCGTCAATAGCAAATTGCGGAGTGCTATCGGTAAAGCTGATAGAACTCTTTGCGGCGGCACTAAGTGATGCCGCCGCAAAGATAATTGTTAACAGTCGTCTCATTACTCAATAAATAACTTGCCGTCAGTAGGCTTAAGAACATCTGTAACCTTCTGGCTTATGGTCTGAGGGATAAAAATCTCGCTGCTTGCGCGCAAATCCTCACAGCTAAAGCCGAGGCTGAGACGATAATCGCCCGCAGAGAGTTTCCAAGCAGACTCTGCCTCGTTGAAGGCTGCAAGAGAGAAAGGAGCAATCTCCATAGTCACTGTTGTACTCTCGCCCGCCTTGAGCTCAGGGGTCTTAACATAGCCGCGAAGCTCAACAAGTGGACGCTCCTCTTGTGGAAAGAGTGCTGTTGAGTAGAGCTGTACAACCTGCTTAGCAGCACGCGAGCCTGTGTTGGTCACTTTGCAGCTCACTTTTATAGACTCTTTGCCCTGCTTTACCTTCATATCTGACAACTCGAAGTCTGAGTAGGTCAGTCCATAACCAAATGGGTATGCAACCTCAACCTTGCGAGTTACAAAGTGGCGGTAGCCGACAAAAATATCCTCTGTATAGTTTGTGTAGTCGATATTTGGCTGGTCGTAATACTTGTGAACGGTGCTGTAGTTCTCGTATGACTGATTAAGACCTGTCTCAGGCACATTTACAGGGAAGTTCTGAGATGGCACATCGGCATAGCACATAGGGAAACTCATTGGCAGGTGACCCGAAGGAGATACCTTGCCAAGCAGAGCATCGGCAACAGAATTTCCACCCTCCTGACCTGGCATCCAGCATACCAAAATAGCATCTACCTTGTCTCTCCACGATGCAACCTCTACAGGACCGCTGATGTTAAGCACAACAACAACCTTTTTACCTGCTGCATGGAACTCACGGCTAACCTCATTGAGCAGCGCAGTCTCGTCTATTCTGAGGTTGAAGTCACGCTCTACATGGCGGTCAAAACCCTCAGCAGAGTGGCGTGAGAAGGTAATTACCGCAACATCAGCCCTCTCTGCACTGCCTGCGGCAAGTTGACGAGGGTCCTTAACCTCGTTAGGGCGCAGTGTGTAGTGTGTCCAACGGCGCATAGCATCAAGTGGAGCGATACGCTTTCTCTCCTTCTCCATGTGACCAAGGTAGTAGTCGTCAAGTTTCTTGTCAAGCACAATGCCATTTGAGGTCATACCGTCGCGCAAATCAACAACATAAGCCTTGTTTACATCGCCAGAACCACGACCACCTGCGATAAAGTCATAGCTGCCAACTCCAAACAGAGCAACCTTCTCGCCATTTACCATAGGAAGCACCGCGTTGTCGTTCTTCAGAAGCACAAAACCCTCACTTGCCACCTGACGGGTAACAGCAGCGTGCGCCTTGAGATCTGGCTTGTTGCTAAATTTGTAGCCATGGAAACGAGGGGTCTTGACAATGAGTTTCAGAATACGAGTCACACACTTGTCAAGGTCAGCCTCGCTAAGTTTGCCAGAGCGAACAGCATCTACAATAATACCAACATGCTCAGGCTCTCCTGGTTGAATCATATCGTTTCCAGCAGCCACCTGTGCCGCAGCGTCAAGACCGCCACCCCAGTCGGTTACAATAGTACCCTGAAAACCAAACTCTCCACGCAATACATCCTCAAGCAGACCCTTGTCCTCAGAGGTGTAACGACCGTTGAGGTAGTTGTAAGAGGTCATAATTGTCCATGGCTGAGACTCTTTAACTGCAATCTCAAAGTTGCGCAGGTAAATCTCACGCAGCGCACGCTGAGAGATTCTGGCATCGTTTGCAAGACGGTTTATCTCCTGATTGTTTGCGCAGAAGTGCTTCATAGATGTTCCCACGCCGTTGCTCTCAACACCGTTTATAATGGCTGCGGCAGTCTTTCCTGTAAGCAGTGGGTCCTCTGAATAATACTCGAAATTACGACCACAGAGAGGGTTACGCATAATATTTACACCCGGAGCAAGGAGAATATCCACACCATACTCCTTAACCTCATTACCCATAGCCTGTCCAACCTGATAGATAATATCATTGTTCCAAGTGGCAGCAAGGTGTGTTCCTACAGGAAAACCTGTACAGTAATATGTGTTAGAGTCGCCCTCACGAGTAGGCTTGATGCGCAATCCCGCAGGACCGTCAGCCATAACGATAGATGGAATACCAAGACGAGGAATAGGATAGGTAATACCTGCCGCGCCAGGGACAACTTTCTCAGTGTCACCCACCTCGCCAGCACGGTTTATCTCCTTTACATCAGCTCCAACAACAAGATGAGCCTTCTCTTCAAGAGTAAGTTCGCTTACAATCTTGTCAATATTCTTCTCTGTAAGCTTCAGCCCCTGAGCCAGGGCAGTGCTGCCCGCCAACAAAAGAGCAGCAATAGTTAAAAAGATTCTGTACATAAGGTATATTTATTAGTTAGTAATATCAGCGATTTACAAAGTTAGTCAAAAAAGCGGATTCTGCAAAAAAAACGGTGCGCAATTAGTAGGGGTTTTAGAGGTAATTAGGCATTAGGGGTGCGCGCTTTAATAGCAGAGAATAACAGAGAATACCAACGGGCTGCGCCCTTAATGGCATATAATGACAATACGCAAAGGATAGCGGCTATTAGAGGTAGTTAAAGGGTATTAGAGGAAGTTAGGGGAGCGCGTAAAAGCCGATACCCTGTAAATAACAGTTGCGCTTGGCTATTAAGGGTCGTTAGACCTGCTGTCATTAAATGCTATTTTGTGCTATTAAGTGTCATCTGTTCGCGCATCCATTACTGACAGACGATGCAAAAAGCTGCGGTACTGTGTCAGCGAGTTACCATTTCGGGCGGATGCCGATGAAGATTTCAAAGTTGATGCCTGGCATAGGGCGGGCGAGGACGGAGAGGTACTCTTCGTTGAAGAGGTTATTTATGGTGCCTTTGAGTGAGAGTTCGGCTACCTTAAAGTCGAGTAGTTTTTCGAGCGAGATATTATTCATAAAGTATGTTGGCAGGGTACCTGTAAGGGTGTAGTCGTTGCTGGACATTGTATAGCGGCGGCTATAGTAGCACCACTTATAGACAAACGCCCACTTTCTCCATGACAGGCGACCTGTGACATTGGCTGTATATTCTGGCACATAGGGCAGCTGTTTGCCTACAGATTGGTCGGCAGGGGAGAGCTTTTCGCCAATATTTATTGATGGATTCCAGCCGAAAGTGCCATCTGCTGTCAGTTGCCACTCTTTTGATAGCTGCACATTGAGGCTTGCCTTGGCGTTAACTCCGTAGGCGTGTACTCGTTTTACATTACGCGGCGAGAAGAATCCCTTTGTTGTAGGCAGCCACTGAATCCAGTTGTCAATATAGCTGTCAAACCAACTTATTGAGCCTGAGAGTCTGTATCTCTCTGCCTTGCCCACCTTAAAGCTCAGCTCGGTGTCGTATGTAAATCCGCTCTCAGATTTAAGGTCTGGATTGCCTCCAGGCAGAAAATAGAGGTCGTTGAGGCTCGGAAAGCGGTAGTTTCGAGATATTGACGCCTTGAGGATTATCTCTCCGCGCTCAGAGAGCACGCCATCTAAGAATAGCGCGGGGATAATCGGTATAAATTTGTTGCCATACATCTCCTCTCTGAGGGTCAGTGCTGCGCCAAAACGCTCTATAGGTCGCCATTTGGCACTTAGCGCACCCGATAGCTCTATGCGCGCCTTGTCGTAGCCGACAATACCTGTGCCGCCCTGCTGGAGGATGATATTCTTGTCGCGGCTCTCAACAAAGTGTTGGTGTGCCGAGATGCTTGCTGTAAAGAGCCACTTGTCGGCGATATGATACTCTGCATCGCCTTGAAAGTAGGCTGTATTTACATTGCTGCGCGAGCGAGTCATTGAGGTCAGTATGCCATTGCCTGGGTCGCGGCGGTAGTCATACGCCATCCAGGTATGGATATAGCCCGCCTTAGCCCCCACTTTCCAAGTCTTGCGCAGATGGTCCCACGAGACCACAGTGCGCAGGGTCTGTTCGCGCTGGCGATTTTCAAAATCGGCATCACTGCCGTAGTCTGTAGTAAGCATGGCAAGCTCTCTGTTAGAGCCTATATACCAAGCATTTAGCGAGAAACGGTCGCCCTTTGGGGTGTTGTAATAGACCTCCTGAAGAATATGCAAATCTTTGTATGCTCCACTGCGATTACGCTCTATAGGGTAGTATTGCCCGATGATGTTCATATCGCTGTCGTAGATATTCTCCTTCTTGTCGTGGTTGCGATATTTGTAATCATTTTTGGAGGTCATATAGACCGCGCGAGTAGAAATCTGCCACCTATTGTTGCCGTAGGTAATCCTCAGAAACTCGTCAAAGGTCTTAAATGAGCCTATGCCCTGAATATATTGCACTCCGAAACCATCTCTCTGAGCAGGTCGGGTAGAGAGCTTTATCGCACCGCCTAAACCGCCGCCCGTCTCGCCTACGGACGATGTGCCAGCAAGCAGCGAGGCATCGTCGATAAAGTAGGATGGAATCATCGAAAAATCGGTCATGCCGAGCATTGGGTTGTTTATCCTCATGCCGTTCCATGATACCTGAGTATGCGAAGGGGATGTGCCTCTAAATGAGACAGTTGAGAGGGTTGCCCTGCCGTAACTCTTGACAAAAATAGAGGAGTTAAAACTCAGTACATCGGCAATAGATAGGGCTATATTCTCTTTCAGGGCGACAGAGTCAAGTTTTGTCTGCTGCACACCTATCTCTTTCATTGGACGGTGACCTAAGACTGTTACCCCTTTTATGGCAACAGTCCGCTCCTCTGCTGTTGCAGAGAGAGTGGCAAGGAGAAATAGTATGTAGCATAACTTTCTCATTTCCAACAAAATGCGCCAGGGATAATACCTACATAAAATTCATCAATCTTTTCGCCTGTAGCCGAGTAGCGGTATATAGCACCCTGCTGTTGATAATCTATGGCGTCGGCAATATATATGTCGCCATTTGTAGGGCTTACAGTGAGCCCATAGTATTTTGTGCCGCGCGACTCAATAATCGGGCGAACAGGGACACGGTCTGCCGTAACATCCATTGCCCAAATATCGTCGTTTATCCAATACAAAGTATCCCCTGTGGCGTTTATCTGCACCTCAGAAGGGCTGTCGCCAAGCGAGAATAGGAACTGTTTCTCTATAGTAAAGCTCTCAGCGTCAATACGATATAGCGATGGCGATTCATAGCCGTATGGCGAGCCTGCATATCCTCCGTCAGTGACAGTCCACAGTTTACCATACTTGTCTAAGGCAAGCGAGGTGGGTTGTATGCCAACGGTAAGCTCTGCCACAACACTATCTGTTGTGGTATCTATCTTGAGTATGCGATTTTGGTATGACCAGCAGTTTACATAGAGGTACTTGCCATACTGTACCATCTGCTCAGTAGAGCCAGACTCCATTGTCATATTTGGACAGAGAATATGACCTGTAATCTCAAAGGTTTTAGGGTTGATGATAAATATTCTGTTGTCCCAAATCTGGGTTACATAGGCTTTGGTATCTGAGACAAAGTGGATATAGCGTGGCGAGGTAAGATTTACCACTCTGCCCACCTCTTTGAAACTATTAAGGTCGATGGCAAAGATTACATGCGAGTTGTTTACCACTACCCAGCCAATGCCGTCACGCACGACCATACTCTGCGCCACATCGCCCAATTTCATGCCGTTGGCACGGTAAAATACCTCATTTTCGACCGTTTTTGTCTCAGGGTCATAATAAGAGAGAGAGGCATTTCCGTATTGGAAATTCCCCTCGTTGCAGATGAGCAGCCCCGATTCTGCTACCTTAAACTCTTCAATTGAGCCATACTCCCACTTCATGCAGCTTTGCAGGACTGCAACGGTAAGAACTGTGGCAACAACCAATCGTAATATTTCTTTTTTGAGACTGCTCATACTACAGGTATGTCCTATAAATTAGTAGGCGTAAATATTAAACACCTCTGTTGAATTTTCGCCAATCCAGCCACTCTTTGTGTTGCAAGCCGTCTGCACCTTGACAAAGTCTATAAACTTCAGAGCGATTTTCTCCCCTTTATGGTCTATGGCATTTGAGATATCAAAACCATTTGCCACAGCAGCGGTATCTGAGCCATCACCCTCTGTAAGGCGGTCTATAGAGGAGTAGTTGTCGGCATATCCCCAATCATACGGCGGCTGAATCCACATAGAGCCGTTACCGCTCTTGTCGTAGTTGCGCTCTTTGAGGCGTGTGCCTTTCAGGGTGTAACTCTCGGCGGTAATCCACTCTGGATAGTAGTAGTCCTGCTTGTGGAAGGTCTTTAAGTAGTCAATAGTGCCACTGTTACCCATGTTGTCTATCCACTCAACACTCATGCCTGGAGCCGATGGGCGGAAGTAGGTCACCTGATAGCCCCTAATAGTCTCCTCCTTGCCTGTCTCGCTACCAGCAAGCTCATACCAAGTATCGTTTGGCTTACCGTCTCCGTTCTCGTCCTGCATAACCCAGACAATGCCTGGCTCAGAGGAGCTGTCAAACGAGTTGCCATCAACCACAATATCATACCCCTCAGTGTTTGATATGCTATGGTCAAAGCCAACTACAATATAGCCTCCAAAGCCACCTAAGCTGACATAGCTGCCCGCCTTCATGCGCTGTTCGGCAACACTGCACGCCTCTTGTGGCGTTGTGGCAGTATAGCCCTCGTTTATAAACTGCCCAGGGGCAGGGGTAAAGTCATAGACCGCTCTCCAACCCTTTGAACTTGACTCTGTTGCAGGGCGGAAGAACTCCCCCTCCTCGTATGCGTCAATGGTAAAGGTTAGACTGACAACCATAGACTCTCCACCGCGCAGAACAGAGGCTACACTGCGAATTGTATGCCTTCCACGGCTCTGCGGAGTGTAGGTGTAGTAAGACTCTCGGCTAACATCTGTAGGTTGATTGTATGACTGCCAATAGTATGTAACATCCACTGTGTCACTACATACAGTTGGCTCAATTACTATCTCTCGCCCGACAACTGCTACGAAGTGGTCGCTCTCAAACTCCCACACAAACGGCATGTCTTCGGCAGCAAAGACCTTTATTGCTACACTATCACTGCTCTGCCCGTCACTGTTTGAAGTAGTGACTGTAAGGGTGTACTCTCCTGCCTGCGTAGCCTCAAAGAGGTAGCTTGCCTCTTCTGATACCACCTCATTGTTGAGCCTCCAGGCAATGGTTGTCTCAAGTGAGGTCTGCTTTACAGAGGCTCTGAAGAGGTAGGTAGAGCCTATTGCAAAGGTCATATTTTGACTTGCCGAGATTGTGACAGCAGGCACCTCAAGTGCTGCGACATCAACCCTCAGCTCCTCTTCTACTGTGCCATAGATATTGGCAACCTCAAGAGTTATATAGGTTTGCCCCGCCTCAGTTGCGGTAAAGGTGTAGGTCGGAGAGGTTGATACCACAACTCCGTCGATAACCCAGCTAAATACCGTTGTAGAGTCAGTGTTGAGGTAGGTAGGGCTGATTGTAACGCTCTGCCCAACCTTTACAGCATAGACCCCTGTCTGAGAGTCAAGGGTAATCTGAGGAATACCGCCCTCTGCCTCGATTACGCCATCCCTATTACAGGATAGCGTAACGAGTACAAAGCAGATTGCAGTAAAAAGTATAGTAATAAATCGTTTCATATCTTATTCAAATCTTACGGCAACATCGTCGTAAGCAAAATATGCAGGTGCGTTGAGTCCGTATGCCCCCTTAAGGTCATCTGAAGCCTCAAAGTTGAAGGCTACAGTTACCACCTTACCAAGTGGAGAGAGGTCAAACTTCTGCCAGCTGTCAATAAGTTTTCCATCCTGGCAGAGTGCAAACTCTACACTGCCTGTTAGGTTGTTCTGTGCATCATAGCCGTATGCAATAACCTTGTAGTAGCTGCTCTCTGTAGCTGCTGCGCAGAAACCATCTCCGTAAGTGAGCGAGTTAAGCACATAGTTTACATTTGTAATATACATGTGGTCAATAACCCTCTCAACGCCATCAGCAAAGGCTATGCTCTGCATCTGTGCATCATAGATGCCTGAGTTGAAGCTGTCAACATAACCGTTGTGAACACAGAAGTTTGCTGAGCCATTGTTTCCGCCTATTGGTGTTGCAAACTGCAACTCATACCAGCCGTAGTAGCCCTCAGGTAGTGTTGCGTAGTCTGCAATCACATAGTTTGAGATAGCCTGACCACCTGTCCAGTACGGAATTGTAAAGCTGTGAGTAAGCTCTGTGTTGCCCTCGTCATACCAATAGTAGGTATTTGGTGTCATCATATCTCCATAGAGCAGTGGACCGCCATACTGAGCAGTATCAATAAGGTCGCTCCAACCGTTTACTGTAACACCCGCATAATCAAGGGTATAAGGGGTAAACTTAGCATCTGCATCCTCAAAAGACAAGACTCTCATCGCATAAGCTGGCTTATCTTCGCCCTCGCTGCCGCTTGTAGCCTTTGGAAGAACTATTACCCTGCCGTCTGCAAGTGTAATTGTTACAGTTGTCTCATCCTCCTCAACCGATACAAAGAACGAGTCGCCATCCTTGCCGTCTGCGCCATCCTTGCCGTCAACGCCATCTTTTCCATCGGCACCATCCTTGCCATCTTTGCCGTCAACGCCGTCTTTTCCGTCAGCTCCGTCTTTGCCATCAACGCCATCCTTGCCGTCGGCTCCATCTTTACCGTTTGCGCCGTTTGCACCATTTTTAATGGTTACCTTGGAGTTGTCGCTAAAGGTAAGCACAACGCCCTCAGTAGTCTGCTCTGTGGCAATAATCACTTTGCCTTTGTTCAGAGCCTCGACAATAGCCGATAGTGTGGCAATGTCCTCTTTGTTCTGCTCAACATCACTCTTTACCTCCTCCATTGCGCTCCACAAATCGGAGTCATCGTAGGAGCAACTCTGTGTGGCAATACTCAAGAGTGCCACCACTGCAAAAGTCCAAAATTTTCTCATTTCTAATAGACCTGTTAGAAAGTTAATAATATAAAAACACCGTAACCCCTTCGGATTACGGTGCTATATCAAAACTCTCCTCTGCAAGTATGCGCGCCTTTTGCTGGGGACAGCCTTGATTTCTACCCCGTTATCCTGCAAGGTTTCAAAATCGTCATTGCAAAGGCAGGTCTTCTGACTTGTTCCACATTTTGCGCCTTCTCAGTCTCCCAATGGCTTTCTGCAAAATGGCTAATGCCATAATTGGCAGGAACTTACAGCAGCAGGTACTGTTTCGGATTCTCACCGAATTTCCTTTTCATCTCAATACTCTTTGGAGTATCTCGACACCTTTCACATCACAAAGGTAGCTATTTTTTTGTTATATTGTTCAGATAGAGGTAAATTTTTTCAACTACTGTCACTTTTTGCGCCGTCGCTCGGTAAGGGAGAGCGCGAACAGATGACACAGAATAGCAAGAATAGCATTTAATAGCAGCGGGTCTTCGCCCCTTGACAATTGAGCGCAACAAAAAAGTTGTCAAATTGTTTGCGGGTCTAAAAAATTAGACCTATCTTTGTGTAAATAAATTATAAAAGTACAGAACAATGCCTACTATTTTTGAGATATTCGGACTTCGTTTCTTCTTCTACTCAGATGAGCATCTGCCAATACATGTTCACATAGAGTATGGAGGTAACGATGCAAAGATTGAGATTGCAACTCGCAAAGTAGTTCAGAATCGAGGTTTGAAACCAAGAGAGTTGAAGAAAGCCACTCAATTGATTGAGATGTATGAGCAGGAGATTATAAAAGCGTGGCACGATTATTTCGATAAAGAGTAAAACAGGTTTTACTATGGAGAAGATTGTTAAAATTTCGTTTTGCGGTAACGATATATGTGTCGTTACCGACAGTGGGAAGGAGTACCGCAAGGCGTTAGAGTTCTTCCCAACCTTGAAGGAGGCTACGCCCGTTCAGCGCGAGCAGTACCAAATCAATAAATTTGGTGATGCTGTGCGCTGGGTGGAGATTGACGAGGATATTCACATTTCGAGTCTGACGGATGGTGCACAGCCCACTGATAATGCGATTACCGCAGCATTTCGCAGATTTCCTATTCTCAATGTATCGGAGGTGGCTCGCTCACTTGGTATGCACAAGAGCCTACTTTCAAAGTATATTTATGGCACAAAGAAGCCATCAGAGAAGCGAGAAAAACAGATTCTCGATGCTCTGCGCGAATTGGGTCGTCAGTTAGCAAACTTGTAGTTTTGGCTACTTATGTTTTGCCCTATTGGATTCTAATATGTAAACGAGCTGCCGCCGATAAACTCTCTTAGTACGGAGGTTGGGGGTACTTCGTCAGCAGAGATAGGAGTAAAGTTGTCAAGGAACTTGAGCAGTCGCTCTGCCTCGCCGAACTCTGGCACGGTGTCGGGTATCTCGCGCAGAATTGGCTCGATAATAGGGCGGATAATGCCAAGTTCGTAGAACAGAGAGGTGTTTATCATCACATCTGCATTCTCTTGATAGGGGAAGATGTGTCTCTCCTCGCCACGGCGCACGCTCTGCCAGCGGGCGATAGTGTCGTAGGCGTTATTGCCTCTTGTGCGGTAGTCGCGGGTAATGCGGCGCAGCAGGCGGTTGTCGGTGGTGTGTATGCGTGTCATATTATCCATGGCAACAGAGGTGAAGCAGGAGAGGTATATCTTAAACTTAACATCCTCGCTCAGTGCTGGTGTCAGTTTTGGATTTAGTCCATGGATGCCCTCCATGATAAGTACCGACCTATTGTCAAGTTGCAGAGGCTGTTCGTGCCACTTTCTTGTGCCAGAGATAAAGTCGTAGCGCGGAATATCAACGCTCTTACCCTCGATAAGCTCCTTGAGGTGGATATTGAGCTGCTTAAGGTCAAGAGCCTCAAGAGCCTCGTAGTCATACTCTCCGTTCTCGTCTTTTGGGGTATCTTCGCGGTTTACAAAGTAGTCGTCAAGCGAGATTAGCACAGGGTGCAGACCCAATACTCGAAGCTGTATGCCTATCCGCTTTGCCGAAGTTGTCTTGCCGCTTGAAGATGGACCAGAGATAAGCACAACCTTAACACCACGGCTGTTGTGAGCCTCAAAGATACGGTCGGCAATATTGGAGTATTGTCTATCGTGAACTGCCTCGGCAATCTTTATCAGCTCACTTGTGTCGCCCTGCTGAATAAGGGTGTTCAGGCTGCCGACGGTTGGTACGCCAACAATATCCATCCACTCGTGGAACTGATGGAAAAGACCTGCCATCTTATCAGCTCGTGGCGGCAGCGAGATACTCTCTGGAGCCTCTCGCTTAGGTAGCGCGATTACAAAACCCTCGCTGTAAGGGATTATTGCAAGTTTGGTAATGTAGCCGCTCGAAGGGGCAAGTGCGCCTAAGAAGTAGCCGATGCTCTGACCCATGTAGTAGATATTACTGTAGAGCTTTGGGCGTGAGCGTAGCAGGGCTGCCTTGTCGCTATAGCCTGCCGCCTCAAATTTGGCAATTACATCTGCCGAAGGCTCTTTTTTGCGCTGTATAGACAAATTTTGCTCAGCTATTCGGGCAACAATACCCTCTATTGCGCTACACTCCTCTGTGCTAAAAGACTCTTTGCCCTCAATCTCGCAGTAGAGACCCGTGCCAAGGGAGTGCCTAACATGAAACGCCGCAGCGGGGTATAGCTCGCAGATAGCCTGCTGTACAAGGAAGGTGGCTGTACGCTGATAGACTCTGTGACCCTCAAAGTGGGTAATATCTATAAACCTAACCGAGATAGGGGTATAGACGCGATAGTTCAGCTCCTTGATGCG
The DNA here is from genome assembly GCA_964541245.1 of uncultured Alistipes sp. GTDB lineage: Bacteria > Bacteroidota > Bacteroidia > Bacteroidales > Rikenellaceae > Alistipes. The sequence goes on along the minus strand of CAZIPR010000045.1, from coordinate 3,780 downwards.
GTTGTTTACATAGGCTGCAAGGGCTGGATAGCTGCCACTATCCTCAATTGTAGAGTAAATATCCAACAGCGAAGTGCCCATCTCAACTTCAATGTTGGTCGCAGTGTTCTGACAATAGACGGTAATAGTATTTTTCATGCCTTAAATTTTCCATAAAGATAGCGAAATTTATGCTACTCTCAAAATTTTTGTACCTTTGCAGTATAAAATAAGTAAAAATGAAAAGGAGTATCGCTATCATCATTGCAATTGTCGCCCTTGCAGCAACACTGTTTTATAATACAACTCTGCGTAGAAGTGAGGTTGTTATCCTCTCTACAAACGATATGCACGCCAATATAGACAACTTTGCAGCCCTTGCAACGGCTGTTGGTCAGTGTAGGGATACAGTGGAGACTATACTTGTTGATGCTGGCGATAGGTGGACTGGCAACGCCTTTGTTGACCTTGCAGAGTCTCGCCGTCCGATTATAGAGCTGATGAATAGCGTTGGTTATAATGTGGCAACGCTTGGCAATCATGAGTTTGATGCAGGCGCGGCAACGCTGCAAGATGCAATAAGTAGTGCCAACTTTACAACCATATGTGCTAATATGGTGAGCCACAATCCTGATTTGCAGACTCTTGCGCCAGCCACTGTTATCAAGACAAAGGGAGGTGTAAAGATATGCTTTGTGGGTGTTGTGACAAACTACGACAATGGTCACCCAGACGGCTCTGAGGAGGTCTTTAAGGGGCTTGAGTTTACTGACCCTATGGCTGCGGCAGAGGCGGCAATTTCTGGCTGCGACAGCGATGTCAAGGTGCTACTCTCCCACATGGCAGATGATAAGGATATGGAGTTTGCACAGCGTTTTGCGGGCTATGATGTAATTATCGGCGGACACTCTCACATGGTTGTTGATACCCTTGTTGGCAGCACCGTAATAGGGCAGACAGGGCGTAAGTTGAGGCTTGTGGGCGCAACACGCCTAAAGTTTAAGGGCAGAAAGATTGTCAGTGCCGAGTATGAGAATATCCCGCTTAACACTTACGCCAAAGATAGCACTACGGCAGCACTTGTTGAGAGAATAGAGAGCAACCCTGCACTGAAAGCCAAGGTTGGCGAGTTTGCCTCTGCCCCAAACCTTATCGGCTTTGCTAACCTTGAGACAAAACTTATCGCCAAGGCAACAGAGTCGCAAATTGGCTTCTATCACTATGGCGGAATACGCCTCACAGAGCATCCTGCGGGCGATGTGTCGCTGCTTACGCTCTATAATCTTGAGCCGTTTAGCTCAAAAATCCACACTATAACCATGACCCCAGCGCAGATGCGAGAGATGATAGTTGCAAAGTTTAACGATACAAAAAATCTCAAGGAGTCACATCGCGTTGACCTCTTCAGCACAACCCCTTACGATATTGTCGTTGATTCTGCTGGCGAGGCTGTTACAGTCCGCTTTCCAAAGCTCAAAGAGGGTCAAAAATATCGTGTTGCCCTCTCTGACTACATCGGCAAAAAATATGAGGCTATCCATGGCGATAACCACACCCAGCACGAACTCTATGTGGTCGATGTACTGCTTAACCACTTCAAAAACAACTCTCCCGTCACCCCCGACAACACCCCCCGCCAGAGGATTGTAACAAAGTAAGGGTTACCCCCCCCCGCCGATTTTTGCAGAGAGTCAGTTTAAGCACTCTATTTGTCGTCAAAACCGTGCAAATACCACGCTCGGCGATTAGCGAGTCGATGGGTCGTACTAAGCGTACTACCTATTGACGAGATAATCGTTAGCGGCAGTAGTTGTGCTGTTTTCACGACAAATAGAAAAGGTTTCTGCGGGATGCAGAAACCTTTTCTTAGTTGGGCTACCAGGATTCGAACCTAGAATGACAGGACCAGAATCTGTAGTGTTACCATTACACCATAGCCCAATTGCGAGTGCAAAAGTAGAACATTTTTTTTCTTTTTCAAAGTTTTTTTGAAAAAAAGTGCTATTTTTGTTATCATTTTTGCCTGTAAGGGCGTTTTGATGGCTTTGAAAACCAAAATTTGAGATTAAATATGAGCATTAAACTTCGTTTGACAATTATGAACTTTCTGCAATTTGCAGTGTGGGGTTCATATCTGACATCAATGGGAACACTCCTGTTCAATATTGGGCAGGCTGAGAGAATTGGAATATTTTATGCCATGCAGGGAATTGTGTCGCTCTTTATGCCTGCAATTATCGGTATTATTGCCGACAGATGGATTGAGGCGCAGCGACTGCTGGGTATCTGCCATCTGATTGCTGCATCATTTATGGTGGCGGCTGGTTATTACGCCCTTACAGCGGCAGAGGTGGCATTTGGTCCGCTATTTACACTCTACTCTTTCAGTGTAGCCTTCTATATGCCGACTTTGGGTCTTAGTAACTCGGTTGCCTATTCGGGGCTTGCTGCATCGGGGCTTGATACGGTAAAGCACTTCCCACCTATCCGCGTCTGGGGTACAATAGGTTTTATCTGCGCAATGTGGTGCTGCGACCTGTTGGGTTTCCAGGCTTCGGCTATGCAGTTTATTCAGTGCGCAATAGTGGGCGTTGTTCTGGGTCTTTATGCCTTTACAATGCCAAACTGCCCAACAAATAAGAGCAATAGCAAGAAGAGCTTGGTAGAGACTCTTGGTCTTGATGCCTTTGCGCTCTTTAAGCAGAAGAAGATGGCTCTGTTCTTTATCTTCTCTATCCTGCTTGGCGTTTCGTTGCAGATTACAAATGGTTTTGCAAATCCGTTTATCTCTGACTTCGGTCAGATTGCGGAGTATGCCGACACCTTTGGTGTGCAGCACGCCAATATACTAATCTCGCTCTCGCAGGTCTCTGAGACCCTCTGCATACTGCTTATACCTTTCTGCCTCAAACGATTTGGTATTAAGAAGGTTATGCTGATGGCTATGGTGGCTTGGGTGCTGCGTTTCGGACTCTTCGGCTTGGGAAATCCAGGCGGCGGAGTGTGGATGTTCTTGCTCTCAATGATTGTCTATGGCGTAGCTTTCGACTTCTTCAATGTCTCAGGCTCACTGTTTGTGGATAAGGAGACAGACGATAAAATCCGCTCGTCAGCTCAAGGTCTGTTTATCATGATGACCAATGGTATAGGTGCTACTATCGGAACACTGAGCGCACAGCAGGTTATCAACCACTTTGTTGGCAACAGCACAGGCGTAGCCCGCATGGAGGGCTGGTCAGAGTCGTGGCTTATCTTCGCCGCATACGCCCTTGTTGTTGCCATCCTCTTTGCGATAGTGTTTAGGTATAAGCATACTGCCGAAGAGTGATTTTAGCGTGATAGCGGGGTATTTCCTTCCGCTAACAAAAATTGCCGATAATGAGCAGTACCTTCAGTACAGCCCATCGTCGGCATTTTTGTCGAGCGTTGGCTCGCCAAAGGCGACCCTTCACCGCTCCGCCTCGGCAATTCAAACAGGTTTGATTGCGCTCGGCTTAATCGCGGCGTTGTATCTACGCCCTTCTGACGCTAAAATTGGGGCGGTGGTTTGATTTAGTGGAGGATTAGAGGTTATTAGCGGTTGTTAGAGGAAATTAGTGATGCGCGCAAAAACTAAAGTTCTTCGTGGGACCCAATGCCCCGCAGAACTTTTTTGTTCCGCTCCCTAAATCCCCTAAACTCTTTAATCTCCTTAAATTGGCTCACTGTAAAATTCCAGTGGGACGAATGTGGAAATTATTACCTTTTATAATCGCCAAAACCAAATGTAACAAAATCCAAAACCAAACGCGACTTTTCGAG
>CAZIPR010000044.1:0-15857 GCA_964541245.1 uncultured Alistipes sp. | reverse complement strand
CTATTCCATTGTTTTTCAACGGAATAGCCAATTTTTACCCCCCCCCTCACAAAAAACTCAAACATAAAAAAGGCTGACTAATACATCCTTGCGGACTTTTTAGTCAGCCTCGCTGTCATTAAATGCTATTGGGTGTTATTCAGTGTCATCTGTTTGCGATATTCCCTCTCTGACCAATATCGCAAAAAGCACACTTTCTTGAAGCAGAAAGCCAGCGTAGGTCCTACGCTGGCTTTTTCTGTGCGGCAAAGAGTCGCAACGGTCTTACTTGTACATAAATCGCTTAATCGAGTTCTTTGGCGTGCGCTCGAAGTCGTCGTTGAGAATCTCAATATCCGAAACCTGGGCGTATGCAGGCAATTTCTGGTTAAGCATAACAAGGTTTGCCTTCATGATGGTCTCAAGTTGAGATTTTGAGAGCGGGTTGCTGTCGTCGTTATCTGTTGCCACAATAGCCACGATTTTGTTTTTGCGGCTGATGATAATTGACTCTCTGACATGCGCCATGCCGTTGAGTAGCTCCTCAATCTCCTCAGGATAGATATTCTGACCATTTGCTGTAAGAATCATATTCTTAGAGCGACCCTTTATGTAGATATTGCCATATTTGTCAATAACTCCGAGGTCTCCGGTCTTCATATACCCGTCGTCGGTAAATGTTGCAGCAGTAACCTCTGGTTGTTTGTAGTAGCCGAGCATCACATTATCGCCACAAACCTGAATCTCGCCCACAACATTTTGAGGGTCAGTTGAGCCAATTCTTACCTCCATGCCATCTACAGGCTTACCACAAGAGCGGATTGCAAAGTCATACCAATCCTCATAGCCGATAAGCGGTCCGCACTCGGTCATACCGTAACCGACAGTATAAGGGAGCTTAATCTGCTTAAGCAACACCTCAATTGGTCCGCTAATGGCAGCACCGCCAACAATAATATGCTTCATATTGCCACCAAAAGATGATAGAATCTTACTGCGTACAGATTTGTATATCAATTTATTGAGCCCTGGAACTTTAAGCGCACATTTGAGCAGTGGACGCTCAAGGGTAGGCATAACCTTATTGCGTATAATCTTCTCAAGTACAAGAGGTACAGTGATAAGCATATATGGGCGTACATCCTTGAATGCCTGCATAAGCAGTGTAGGTGTAGGCATCTTACCCAAGAAATATACTGTTGCACCTGAGCAGACAGGGTAGATAAACTCAAAAGCAAGACCGTAGAGGTGCGCCAATGGCAACATTGATACAATGTTTGAGCCGAGAGGCAGCTTAATTCGATTAACACCAAAGGTGATGTTTGACGAAATATTGTTGTTTGAGAGCATAATACCCTTTGGTGAAGATGTTGTACCCGATGTATAGCTGATTGTATTAAGATCATCAGGTTCACCTACTTCATAATTCACAAATTTACGCTTCATACCCTGTGGGTACTTAGCTCTGAAGAGCTGCTGTAGGTTAGGTATAACATCGTTCAGAACACCATCCTTAGACCAAAGCTCTGTAAAGTCCTCAATGCATATTGCAGCCTTGAGCTGTGGCATGTGTTCTGGAGCCATTGTAGCCCACATCTTACGCTCGGTAAAGAGAATTACGCTGTCTGAGTGGTCAACTAATTTCTGGAGATTTTCGGCAGAAAAACCGTTCAAAATAGGCACTGCAACGGCACGATAGGCGATAATAGCAAGGTAGGAGATACCCCAGCGAGCAGTGTTGTTTGCACTAATGGCAATCTTGTCACCCACCTTTACTCCCAACCTCTCAAACACTATATGCAGCTTGGCAATATGGGTTGCAACATCTGCATAATAGAAAGTCTCGCCACGGTAGTCGCATACAGCAGGCTTGTGCCAATTGGCTTGTGCCGATTCGGCAAATCTTTCAATAAAATGTTTCATACACTTGGTGGTTTGTTAGTATTATTATTTATTAAAAAATGGTTATTTCATTAACCATGAAGTTATATTATCTATATAGGTACGAGAGATTGGTACATCAGGTACACCCTCAATACCAAACTCAATAAATACACCCTCCTTATCTCTACGAAGCACCTTTACACGGTCCATATTTATCATATACGAGCGGTGGCATCGCTGCACACTACATTTTGACAGCTGTGAGGCGACTCGTTTCATAGTGTTGCGGATAAGGGTCTTTTTTATCTGCTCATTGTTTATATACCATATACAGACATAGTTGTCTGCCGACTCAATCATAACAAGGTCCTCTCGTTTTACAGAGAGTCGCATCTCATTGTGGTCGTCATAGAGTAGGATATATGCCTTCTGCTGGGCAATCTCCTCATTGTCAATGCTCTCGCGTAGGGCTTTGATTTGTGACACCTTGTCAAGAATGATGATATAGAGTGAGCAGAAGGTGTAAGGGATAAATAGTATGCAGGTTGTCCTGCCTAACACCTTTGTAAATAGCCTAAACAGACTAGTCTCCTCAGGGTGGAACAGTGAGGCAGACCAAATAGTAATACCAAGGGCTACGATAACAAACTCAATCAATCCCCACACCAGGTAGCCCTGATAGGTCAGCGAGTTGCGCATGGTCTTAACCATAATAACCCTTGAGCAAAAAATCATTATAATACCCAACAACACAACCGAGGTCAGAGCCAAGTAGAAGGCATCCTCTGCTGAGTCAATAATATTGGGATGACTCTTTGAAATTAGAAAATCAAGCGACTCATAGATGTTAAAAGGTCTAAAGACGATGATAAAAACCACTGCAATAATTGCCATTGTAAGGACAATCATCGCCTGTTTTTTGTATGTAAACATCGCCTTTGGGATAGGCTGAGTGAAAATGTCTCTATTCATTATTGTTCGGTTTGAGCGACACTCTCTCTCCAATCTTCTCCACCAACTCCTCATGATTGTCGCATGAAATGTAATACTTCTCTTCGTAAATATCTGTTATCTCTACAAAATTACCCCACTTTGAGGCGTAAATCTTCACAAAATCCATAGCCTTTATATTGAGAAATACGCCATAATATCCAAAGAATCCTACCCCTGCAAAGATAGGTATAACCCACGCCATATCGCGCTTTGTAGCTATCCTTACCGAGGCAATCTCGTTGTAAGGGATGTAGGTGTAGTCAGATATGCAGCATATATCCAACCCATCTTGACCAACTACCACCTTGCGGGGAATAGATAGGGTCATAAGTGCAATTATAGCCACCATGATAGATATAAACCAAGCCAGGAAATAGCCACCGTCGAAGAACAGAAACAGGACAACTGCACCTAATATAAATATTAGGAAGTGGACAGTTGTCAGGTACTTTGTCTTGTAGTCGGTTGTATATCTGTACTCAAACATAATTCTTAGAACATACCTATAAACTTTCGGCTATGCTGTAGGCTATAGCCATGTCGTCTGGTGTTGTAATCTTAATATTTGTCCTCTCGCCATTGCAGAGTGTAACTCTATGCTCTGTACACCTCTCAACTACCGAGGCATCGTCGGTAAATGCTGCATCAAAGTCGCAATTATAAGCCCTTTTGAGTAGTTCGGCGTTGAAAATCTGTGGTGTCTGAACAATGCGCAGTGCTACACGGTCTATTATGCTGCTGCCCTCATCTGTAACCACTCTAAACGAATCTACAGGACTTACAACAGGTATTGCCGAGCCATTTTCAACGGCACACTTGACAGTGTTAAGAATCATCTGTTTGGATGCAAATGGTCTTACACCGTCCTGCACGGCGATAATATCCACCTCGCCCTTAATAGCCTCAATACCACGCTTGACAGAGTAGAATCGCTCACTACCACCTGTTGTTACTGTGTGGCTGGCAACCTTGAAGCGTGCAGAGTAGTTGTGCCAGAAATCAATCTGCGACTCTGGCAACACCACAACAATCTCTGCCGTAGGTAGTGCCGCTGCAAAGTTGTTTATAGTGCGGACAAGTATAGGCTCTTTGCCAATAAGGGCAAACTGCTTAGGTAGAGTACCTCCCATCCTGCTGCCACTGCCGCCAGCAACTATTACTACTGCAACTCTTCTCTGTTCCATATCAGTTTTTTGCCAAAACCGAGCGTGTTGTCGGTCAGTTTCATAAAATCTGGCTCAATAGCCCAAATTGTAAGTGGTGCAAGAGCTGCGTATGGAAAACGCTTTATGTAGCACTCCTTGTCGCTGCTGTCTCCTGTTACCGCTGTACCGCAAATTTGAATACCCTGCACCTTGCCTACAACCCTTGTCTCAAGATTTACTGCACAAGCGACCTTTGGGTTGTCTGCCATCATCGCTCCGTGGTGGGTGATGGCATCGGTGGTAAATACCAGTCTGTTACGCTCAGCATCGTATGCATAAAAGCAGGCTGCGCAGTAGGGCATACCATCCCTTGTTGCAGTGGCGAGCGTTAGCACATGGTGCTTAAGCAAAAAGTGAGATATTCTCTTATCTGGCAATATCATAGCAACTACCTTATCACTACCGAGTCAATAACTGTTATCTTCATAGAGTCAGCAACCTCGCCCTCAAGTTCAGCGATAACTCTCTGTTTTACCCACTCAAACTTAGCCTTGTTCTCCTCCTTAATTGGCTCAGCAGGTTTCTGTGGTACCTTAAGAGGGTTTATCGGCTGACCGTTTTTCCATAGTCTGAAATCAAGGTGCGGACCTGTTGAGCGACCTGTACTGCCTACATAGCCGATAACCTGCCCCTGTGAGACCCTCTTACCAACGGCAATGCCCTTTGCGTAACCCTTTAGGTGAAGGTAGCCAGACTGCAACTTGCCTGGGTGCTTGATATAGACTGTATGTCCACCTGCCCCCTTGTAGCCCTTGAAAGTCACTGTTCCATCTGCCACAGCACGCACAGGAGTACCCGACGGAGCTGCATAGTCAACGCCTGTATGTGGGCGGTACTTCTTTAGTACAGGATGGTAGCGCGAGTATGAGAACTTTGAAGATATGCGGGTAAACTTCAGCGGAGCTTTGAGCAGTTGCTTTCTAAGTGAGCCTCCGTCTGCCTCCCAATACTGCACCTTGCCATCTTGTGGGAAAGGTATAGCATAAATATCTTTGCCCAAGTGGTTAAACTTAGCACCCCAAACCCTGCCAATGCCTACAGAGAGGGTGTCAACAAACTTCTCGTCATAGATAACCGTAAAGCTGTCGCCCTGCTGGATGCCGAAGAAATCGACAGTCCACTGATAGATATCCTCCATCTCTGAGGCGAGGGCATACGGCATATCGGCAGCCATTATTGCACCCCATAGTGAGGTCTCTATTACACCACTGCTCTTTGTTCGTCGCAGAGTCACAGGCTTAGAGTCCTCACGAACAGCAACCGAGTCGCCTACAAAGGCAAAGACTACATAGTCAACCAAATTCTTCTCATAGACCAAGTAGTCAAGGTTGATTTTGGCTGTGTCAACAGTGTCACGCTTTGTAAAGGTTGTGTACTTATGACCTGCACGGATAGTCTTGAGTGGACAAATATCCTTTGTCAGTACATCCAGACGAGCAACCTTCTGGGTGGTAATACCGCGGCTGTCAAGGATTTTACCCCAGGTGTCGCCCTTGATAACCTCGAAGTTCTCAACTGTATATCCATCGGCATCAATGCCGTATATGATATTGCGCGGCTTTTCAGTCTCCTCCTCTTTGTTTGAAGAGCAGCATACCGTCGCAAAGCTAACTACTGTAGCGAGTAATACAAAAACAATCTTCTTCATAATTGGCAAAGATACAAAAAAAGCATAACAAATCACTAAAAAACATAGTTTTTTTAGCAAATTGTTTGTGAAACAAAAAAAAAGGTGTAACTTTGAAAGTTGAAAGAGTCTGTGCTTATGAAAACTTTTTTTCTAAAAATAGCGTCACTGTTGTACGGGGCTGTAATCTCCGTACGCAATATGCTGTTTGATAAAGAGTTCCTAAAGGGCAAAAAATACGATATTCCAATCGTCTGTATAGGCAATATCACAGCTGGCGGAACGGGCAAGACCCCTGCTGTCGAGTTTGTTGTGTCACACTTCTCTCAGAGGCATAATGTAGCAGTTCTCTCTCGTGGATACGGCAGAGATACAAAGGGCTACAGGGTTGTTGATGTGGATGACAACTACAGAGATGTTGGCGACGAGCCATTGCAGATAAAGTGCAAATTCCCACACATCCCTGTCATAGTTTGTGAGAAACGCACCGTAGGCATTGAGCGTCTTTTGGACGAGTTTCCAGATGTTGACATGATTATTATGGACGATGGCTTCCAGCACCGTTGGGTAAAGCCGTATCTTAATATCGTCATGATTGACTCCACTCGTCCTGTGTATAAGGATGCCTTTATGCCGCTTGGTCAGCTTAGAGATAGCCTTGATTCTCTTGTCAGGGCACACATCTTCATCTTTACCAAGTGCCCGTCAAATATCTCGCAGCTCGATATGCGCCTGCTTGAGGCAAGTCTGAACAAAAAACCGTCTCAGGCAACCTTCTTTACCCGCCCAAGCTACCTCGAAACGCGTGCTGTGGTGGGTGCTGTGCCTGTTGTGCTGCCTATGTATAGCAATGTTATAGCCATGGCTGGTATTGGCAATAACGAGGTGTTCTACAATGAGTTAAGGTCTCGTTACAATGTTGTTGAGACTCTCTCTTTCAAAGATCACCATAAATATTCAGCTGCCGATGCTGAGATTATTGGCGAGGCTCTTGAGCGTAACCCGGACGCCTTTATTGTTACAACAGAGAAGGATGCAATCAAACTCTTTAGCTGCGACGAGATACCTGCTACCTTGCGTAGTCAGATGTTCTATGAGTGTGTAGGCATGGAGTTTGTTCCATTACCAAATTCAAATAGCGAAAAGACAAAAGCTGCACTATGTGAGAGGCTTAATAACGAAATAGATAAGTTCAATGATGACGCGTATATTAGAGGCTGTTAACTATATTAACAGTGTAACGGAGAATTTCTCTCCACAAGTGGGTATTATTCTTGGAACAGGTCTTGGAGGCTTTGCAGACAAGATTGATGCAGTGTACTCTATCCCTTATAGCGATATTCCAAATATGCCTGTCTCAACTGTTGAGGGTCATGCAGGCAGATTGATTTTTGGAACTATCGGCTCGCGCCGTGTGGTTGCCATGCAGGGTCGTTTCCACTACTACGAGGGCTATACAATGCAGCAGGTAACCTTCCCGGTTCGTGTTCTTGCCAAGCTGGGTATTGACTATCTCTTTGTCTCTAATGCCAGCGGCGGTGTGAATACCTCATTCTGCGTGGGCGATTTGATGATTATTACAGACCATATCAATCTGTTGCCAAATCCACTTATCGGTCCAAATCTGAGCGAGCTTGGTCCTCGTTTCCCAGATATGCACGATTGCTATAGCAAAGCTATCCGCGACAAGGCAACCTCAATAGCAGACAGTCTTGGTATCAAACTCCAATATGGCGTCTATGTTGGCACAACGGGTCCAACTTTCGAGACCCAGGCAGAGTACCGCTATTTCAAGGCTATAGGTGGCGATGCTGTCGGCATGTCAACCGTGCCAGAGACTATTGTAGCCCGCCACATGGGCGTTCCAGTGTTTGGTGTGTCGGTTATTACAAACTGCGGACTAAGTGACCAGAAAGGCGACCATGAGGATGTACAGTTGCAGGGTCGCAAGGCTGGCGAGCGCATGAGTAGATTATTTGTAGAACTAATTGAGAAACTATGATAAATAAAGTAATCCTTGTCGGCAATGTCGGTGCCGACCCAGAGATAAGAAGCCTCGAAAATGGCGTAAAGACGGCTCGCATCCGCCTTGCAACCACAGAGCGATACTACAACCGTCAGACCAACGAGACAACTGAGAATACAGAGTGGCATACAGTTATTCTGTGGCGCGGTCTGGCAGATGTTGTGGATAAATATGTAAGAAAGGGTAGTCAGCTATATATTGAGGGCTCTATCCACTACCGCGATTGGCAGGGTAACGACGGACAGCGTCACTTTGTAACCGAGATTACCGCCTCTGAGCTTAAGTTGCTTGGTCGCCGCCCAGAGGGTAGCAACCAGCAGGGCTACCAGCCACAGCCTCAGCAGCAGTATGTCCGCCAACCACAAGCAGACTACGCCGCACCTCAGTACCCTACACCTCAGCCTACACCACAGCCCGCTGCACCTGTAGTAGCACCTCAGGACGACGACGATTTACCGTTTTAGCGTGCTAACTAAGTGCCGTCCCTTTTCTGAAGAAAAGTAGAGGCGCAAAATGACAGATAACACACAATGTCATTGAATAGCATTTAATAACAGCGGGTCTAACGACTCTTAATAGCCAATAAAAAGTTCTTCGGGATATCGAATCCACGAAGAACTTTAGTTTTATAGGGTATCGGCTGTAGAAACTGTTTCTTAGCGCACTGTTATTCTATGCCATTAAGGGCGTAGCCCGTTGCTACTGTTTGTTATTCTATGTTATTAGAGCGTGCCCCCTCTTAATGCGTAGCCTTATACCATGCGGTCTGTTTCCACTCGTTGATATATTCTGAGGCAGGGTTGAGGGTTATTGGGGCAGAGGTGGTAATGCCGCAATAGGTTGTTATTGGGTTTGACTTGTTGTTGTATGCCGAGTAGAAAGTTTCTGTATGGTGTTGTCCTGAGAGGGTTTTGTTAAGCTCCTCAACAAAGGCTATAGTTGCAGCGTTGTCTGTGCAACTCTGAAGAATATAGTCCTCAAGGTCGAAGAATATGTGGGTTGGATTGTAGTACGAATCCACACCGTCAAAGACCTGTAGTGTATTCGGGTCAACATCTTTTAAGGCACTATTTGCAGCCTTGACTCTCTGGGCAAGAGCCTCTAAACGGCTACAATCTGTCACAGCAGCGCAGGCAGAGGCGTATATACCCTTGTTGTCATTAGAGTAATACTCAACAAATGCTTGTGCAGATTTGTCAAGGGCACTCTTGGTATCCTTCTCAGAGAGTAGATGTGGGATTATCTTGTCATACGGCATACCGCTTGCCAAAATCTCACATGGCGAGGCGAGGATATACTTTGCAGCATCTTTAAGGTCGTACAAAGCCTCAATATTTGACATATAGCAGACATCAAATATAATATAGTCAAGTTTGATATTGTTGCGTGTAATAGCCTGTGCTATCTGCGTTGTGTCAAACTGTGTGGCTGAGTTGTCGCCTATATGACGCACCTCCACAGCACCTGGAGCAGGTGTCCAGATAAGGCGTCGTCTGTCAAATGCCGCAGCTGCCATAGCTGAGGCTGTTGAGAGACTCTCCCTTGGAATCCAACCCTTGCCATGTGAGCCAACAATAAGAGCATAGCTCTGCGCAGGGGCTATGGTTATCATATCCTCAAAGAGTGAGTTTATGGTATGGTCTGTATATTGCGCAGGCAGAGAGTAGCTGCGCAGGGTCTCTCTTACCACACCACCCTCAGCTTTGTCGTATCTTAGCTCAAATAGTTCGCCCGTATATTGTGTGCTCTGCACAAATGCTACAACGCGCCTATTGCCGAGAATATCAGCTTCAAGTGCCTTTGAAATCATCTCTATATTGCTCTTGAAGTAGCTGTTAAGGCTTGTGCCAAGGAAAAATAGGATTATGCTCTGTTCTGCCGATGCGCTTCTCTGCCACACCTCAACAGTAGCCTTGCAGGCGGTGTTGTCAGTAAGGGTTACGGTTAGAGAGCCAATCTTGCACTCCTCTGTGGTGGTGTTAGTGCGGTTTGCTGTAACAACTATGGTGTTAGTGTTGCTACGCTTTGTAGAGAAACTATCCGATGAGGCTGAGACCGTAAAATCAAACGGAGTTACGGCGGCAATCTCCATAGTAGAGCCTATGCTACCGTTTACAAGCACTCTTTTGTGGTCAAATACAATAGCCTCGCGCTGAAATACCTCAACCTTACCACTCTGTAGAACGCCATCAACCTTAAACTGCACCTCGCCCACAGCCTTGCGCTCCATTGTAAGGTTGTCTTTACTTGGTACAATGGTCGCACTCTGCCTGTTATTTGCAAGAGCGCACGCAATATCGCCCTTGGCAATAACCTCTACATCGTAGCTCTTGGTCTCAAACTTTAGGGTCGAGGTCTTGCCCTGCTCGGCAGTAACTACCACTCCGTCAGTAAGCTCACTGCCAAGTATAATCTGTGGCTTCTGGTGCGCCTCGATGCCTGTAAAGCGTGTTGAAGCGAGGCGGAAGACAATATCTCCGAGTTTGCGACTCTCTAAGGAGTTGTTTGCCTTTGTAGCTTTGGCTGTAATCTTTATATTCTCGCCAGCCTCGCCACTTGAGGGGGTAAACTCTACACCATCAGTCTCAAGAAGGGTCCATGGCAGCTTTGAGGTTATTGTAAACACGCTCTCAGAACCCGCCGCTCCATCTAAACTAAGGGTGTTAGAGCTGACGCCACTACTTATAGTCAGTGACCCCTGCGGCACAGGCTCAGGGGTTACACACGATACTAAAAATAGCAGCGGTAGTAGGGTTATGTATCTTAATAGTGACTTCATGGTTTTGTTTTGCCGGTCTTGTATTCTCGCGGTTTGAGATTGTTAAACTGCCATGTTCTGTCTCTCTGGAAGGTGTAGCCCTCAGGCTTGTTCCAATAGACACGGCTGTAGTCAAAGTAGTAACCTTTTAGCTTATTTTTCGGAGCCTCAAAAGGGATAAACTCCACAGTACGGCTTATAATTTTGCCTTTGCGTTGATTCCACCCCTTGGCTGCAATAAAGTCAATACCGTGGGAGAAGAGTATAATATGCATCGGCTCCTTCTCCTTCTCTCCCGTACCAGAGGCTGCAATGGTGCGCAGTATGGCATTAAGGGCATCTGAGTAGTGCTTCTCGCGCGCCTTGTCCCCCGCAGTGCCGTAGGCGTATGCCATTATATTGAGCAGTTTTGGCGAAAATGGGTCTGACTCCATAGCCTCGCTGCATGCAGCAATAAGCTCGTCAATATCTGCTACTGATGGGGTATCTATGGCTATGCGCGCCATGATATTCTGCACGCGAGTCATGCCGGGGTTGTCAACAAGTGGCTTGTAAGCCTCTTGATATGCAAAGCCGTAGTAGAGGTAGTGATACTGCTCGTCAGTCAGACTCTCTCCCATCTTGTAGCTCATCATCATATTGGGATAGTAGAACTCTGAGTTGCTGTCGTGTATAGCTGCAAAAATCTTGTCGTTATCTGGAACTCCAGCACTAACAACAGTAGCACATAGTGCGGCAAACAGTATTGTGAAAACTCTTTTAAGCCTCATATCGTATAATTTCAGTTCTCTGTCTTATATCAAGCTCTACGCTCGCCTCTGCAAGCGGAAGACGCACTGTTGGGGTGCAAATACCCTTTGTTGCAAGGGCATTTTTAATGCCAACAGGGTTGCCCTCAACAAAGAGAAGGTTTGTTATAGTCTCTAACCTTGAAATCTCATACTCCGCCTTGCTAAAGTTACCCTCAAGGGCAAGTGTTGTAATCTGCTTAACCTTCTCAGGGTAGAGATGAGCCAAAACTGAGAGTACACCCTTTCCGCCACGACGAATAGCCTCGACAGTAAGAGAGTCATCGCCAGAGACAAGTATAAAATCTTTGCCTGTCTTAGCTACTGCCTTGCAAATAGCCTCCATCTGCTCTGCATTGCCCGATGCCTCCTTTATTGCAAAGATGTTTGAAGTGGAACTTACAAGCCTTGCAACGGTCTCTGGTGTCATATTAACACCCGTTCTGCCTGGGATGTTGTAGAGCATAACAGGTAGCGGAGATGCCTCTGCAACAGCCATAAAGTGGCGGAATAGACCCTCCTGATTAGGCTTGTTGTAGTAGGGATTAACACTCAGCACAGCACTATATCCCCTAAAATCCCAGTTCTTCAGCGTAGCTACTACATCGCGGGTGCAGTTGCCACCAATGCCCACCATAAGCGGTACTCTGCCACCTACACGCTCACTGATAAAGCGGGAAACGGCAACTCTCTCGTCTGCTGTAAGAGTTGGTGTCTCTGAGGTTGTTCCAAGGGCAAGCAGATAGTCTGCACCTCCTGCAATTACCCTCTCTATAACAGCTGCAAGTGCGGCAAAATCAATGCTCCCCTTGCTGTCAAACGGTGTAATCAAGGCTACACCCATGCCTGTAAATTTATCTGTAATCATAATAATTTCTAAAATAAGCTACCTTTCTCTAAAATAAACTGCCTTGTACAGGCTGCAAATTTACAACTTTATCCTCTTTTTTCTCACTTTGAGGGCTATTATTGTTACCTATCAGGGCAATAAACTCATCTTCTGAGAGAATCTTTACCCCCAACTTCTCTGCCTTTTGCAACTTTGCAGGACCCATATTCTCTCCAGCTACAATAAAGTGGGTTGTAGAGGTTACACCCGACTGGTTTTTGCCGCCATGTAGCTCTATAAGGCTCTTCAGCTCATCGCGTGAGTGCTGAGTAAACTTGCCTGAAACAACAATATTCTTGCCTGCAAGTGTCTCAGACTGCCTCTCTATAGCCTCTGCCTCAAACTGCAAACCTGCAACTTTGAGTCTCTCTATAATCGCCAAATTCTCGCTTTGAGAGAAGTAGTCGATGATAGAGTCGGCAATCTTCTCTCCAACCTCCTCTGACTCCATAAGCTCCTCTTTTGAGGCTGCCATCACAGCATCTATTGTCTTGAAATGCTCTGCAAGATATTTTGCTGTAGTCTCGCCCACAAAACGAATACCCAAACCAAAGAGGACTCTGGCAAAAGGTACGCTCTTAGAGGCTGCTATGCTGCTGATGATATTGTCAGCCGACTTCTCGCCAAGCCTCGGAAGAGAGGCAATATCTGATGCCTTGAGGTCGTACAGGTCGGCAATATTGCCAATAAGTGAGTTGTCAAAGAGCAACTCCACCGTCTCTGCGCCAAGACCGTCTATATTGAGAGCCTTGCGACGGATAAAGTGGATAATCCTGCCTAAAATCTGCGGACGACAGCCGCTCTGATTTGGGCAGTAGTGCTTCGCCTCGCCTTCATATCTGACAAGCTCAGTGCCGCACTCTGGGCAGAGAGTTATGTATTGTAGTGGCAGAGAGTCAGCCGTGCGCTCAGAGAGTTCTACCTCAGTGATTTTGGGGATAATCTCGCCACCTTTCTCTACATGGACCATATCGCCCACCCTTATATCTAACGCAGAAATCTGCTCTGCATTGTGTAGCGTGGCTCTTTTTACTGTCGTTCCTGCAAGTTGTACAGGCTCTAAATTCGCTACAGGGGTTACAGCACCCGTTCTGCCTACTTGGTAGTCGATACTCAACAATTTAGTTATTGCGCTCTCAGCCTTGAACTTGTACGCCACAGCCCAACGGGGCGATTTGGAGGTAAAACCAAGAAGACGACGAGAGGTAAAGTCGTTAACCTTGATAACTACGCCATCAGTGGGGAAGGGGAGCGTTTTGCGTGCTTCGTCCCAGTAGGATATGTAGTCAAAAACCTCCTCGGCACTCTTGCAGACCTTTGTATGCTCTGAGACCTTAAAACCCCAACTGCGTGCAGCTGTAAGGGTCTCAATGTGGCTGCTGAAAGGGAGGTTTTCTCCCGAAAGCTGATATAGCGTGCAGTCCAAACCACGCCTTGCAACAACTTTGGATAGTTGCTGTTTGAGTGTGCCCGCAGCTGCATTGCGAGGGTTGGCAAAGAGCTGTTCGCCTGCCGCCTCACGCTCGCTATTTAGACGGTCAAAAGAGGCGTAAGGCATAAAAATCTCGCCCCTAATCTCAAATAGGTCTGGATAGCCGCTACCTGAGAGGATAAGGGGTATAGAGCGGATTGTCTTTACATTTGTAGTCACATCGTCGCCCGCACTGCCATCGCCACGAGTCACAGCCTTGGTCAGCTTGCCATGCTCGTAGGTAAGGCTTATTGCTGTGCCGTCAAACTTGAGCTCACAGACATACTCGCTCTTTGGAGCATCTTTCTCTGTGCGGGCAAAAAACTCGCCCAACTCCTCTTTAGAGTATGTATTTGAGAGCGAAAGCATAGGGTAGCGGTGCTTTACTGTTGCAAACTCCGAGGTGCGGTCGCTACCTACACGCACAGAGGGGGATAACGGGTCGGCAAACTGAGGGTACTCAGCCTCAAGGTCTGTTAGACGGCGCATCATCTTGTCAAACTCAAAGTCAGAAATCTCTGGCGAGTTCTCTACATAGTATTTGTGGTTGTGATAGTTCAGCTCACTGCGCAGACTATCAATCTCAGCTTTTATATTGTCTGTGGATACCATATTATATTATTCGCATCGCACGAAAATACATATTTTATTTGAAATATCGCCCAAAATAAAAAAAAAGTTAAAAAAAAATCTTGAAATTGGCGCAGTAATAAATTTTTGCTTATACTTGCACCCGAAAACGGAGCTAAACAGACAAGTAGTGCTGCGTTTTTTTGTGTAGGACATAAGTTAGTAACATACTATTACAAATTTTAATATGGCACCAAGTAATAAGAAGAGATTAGTTGTGAGTTTTAATAATCTTCCTGTTGAACTTCAGGAGGAGGTCAAGGCAGCATATCCTGCAGGTTATACCGATTCAATGATTCGCGTAGAGAAACCAAATGGAGACTTTTTTTATGCAGTTTCATTTGAGACCGAGGAGGTTAGCTATCTTGTTAAAATAGATGTTAAGATTGACGAGATTTCTGACGATGACGACGATAAGGACTACTACGATGACGAGATAAAGGGCGCAGACCAGATTGCCGACGACGAGGAGGAAGAGGAGGAGCGTCGCCCATCTCCAATCGAGTTCGACGACGAGGACTAAGCATTTGTTTTGCCTTTAGGCACAGATTTGGCATTGCTCAAATTTGTGTGGCAAAATATTAGTCAATTATATAACTAAAAATACAATGTTATGAGTTACAATCTGTTAAAAGGCAAGAAAGGAATTATTTTCGGCGCACTTAACGAGCTGTCTATAGCTTGGAAAGTTGCCGAGCGTGCGGTTGAAGAGGGAGCTGAGATTGTGCTGACAAACACTGCAATTTCTCTGCGTATGGGCGAGATAAACGCTCTTGCAGAGAAGTGTAATGCACCAATTATTGCGGCTGATGCCACAAGCGTAGAGGAGCTTGAGGCTTTGGTTGACCAGGCTATGGAGCATTTTGGCGGTAAAATTGATTTTGTTCTTCACTCGGTGGGTATGTCGCCAAATGTGCGTAAAAACATACCTTATCAATCCCTAAATTATGACTATTTAGGCAAGACACTTGATATCTCTGCTATTTCGTTCCACAAAGTTATGCAGGTGCTCTACAATAAGAACGCCATGAACGACTGGGGCTCTATTGTAGCACTTACATATATGGCTGCACAGCGTACATTTGTGGGCTACAACGATATGGCAGATGCAAAGGCACTGCTTGAGTCTATAGCTCGCAGCTACGGCGCAATCTATGGCAGAGACCACAAGGTAAGAGTAAATACTATCTCGCAGTCGCCAACCTACACCACAGCAGGTAAGGGTGTTAAGGGCATGGGCGGAATGCTCGACTTTGCAGAGGCTATGTCTCCGCTTGGCAATGCAAATGCCGACGAGTGCGCAGACTACTGTGTAACCCTCTTCTCAGACCTTACTCGCAAGGTTACAATGCAGAATCTCTACCACGATGGCGGATTTTCGAGCATGGGACTGAGCGAGGCTGTATATCACAACTTCCTCAAAGGCGCAGAAATCGCTGAGGAGTAGTTACAAGGCTGAGTAAACTTTGGGATGGCTAAAACTTTTAGTCATCCCAATTTTTTTCTTATATTCTCTTTTGGAGTGTTGCTTGTCTGGAAAATCTTTGCTAATTTTGTGAAAATATATGAAGTTATGAAGAAACTATTTGCAATATTTCTCGCAATTT
>CAZIPR010000043.1:0-15917 GCA_964541245.1 uncultured Alistipes sp. | reverse complement strand
TTACTGACTGACGGTGCAAAAAGTGGCGCGCAGTTTAATAGCAGAGAATAACAGTAAATAGCAACGGGCTACGCCCTTAATGGCATAGAATAACAGCGCGCAAAAGTAAAAAATTATTGCGCTTGGTTATTAAGGGGACTGAAAGCCCCGCTGTCATTAAATGTTATTCAGTGCTATTCACTGTCATCTGTTCGCGCTATCCCCTTACTGACAGATGGTGCGTAAAGCGTGCGCTCCATAACCTTCTGCCGAGCAACAGCGTAGCGGGCTGTAGAGCCGTTATTACCCATACAAACTGACAAAAAATCACTTTTTTACAATATTATTACGAAGTAATCCGTTTATTGTGACAAAAAATTGTATATTTGCAGGTTGAATATGAGATTTTTGAGATATATACCTTTTTTGGCAGCTCTGATGCTGAGTGTTTCGTGTCGTGAGGCGCAGCACATCTTTGGCTACGACATAGTAGCTAAAGCTGGGCGTAATACCCTTACGGCTGAAGATATTGCGCAGGCTGTGCCGCAGGGTTTATCGGGTAGTGACTCGGTAAGCTATGTTGATTCGTATATTGATAAGTGGATTATCCGCCAGCTTAAGTTACAGGAGGCGGAGCTTATCTTCTCCTCATCAGAGTCGGATATTGACCGTATGGTTGAGGATTATCGTCAGTCGCTACTTATTCGCAAAATTGAGCAGTATTATCTTGAGAAGGATTCAGATTTTCAGATTACCGATGCAGATATTGAGGCTTACTATAACTCTAACAAGAGTGATTTCCGCCTCTCTTCGCCTGTGGTCAAGGGTTATATTGTCAACTTCCCAGAAAAGTACCGCAGAAAGGATTGGCTACTCTCGATGATGACCTCAAAGAAGAGCGATGCCATGAAAGATTTTGAGCAGGTATGTCTTAAAAATAACTTCCGCCTTGTTAAGTATGACGAGTGGGTTGACTTTAACGAGTACCTTGCCAATCTGCCGCTGCTACGCTCTGCAAAGCACGATGCACTGCTTGAGAAACGCGATGTGCAACAGATTCTCTACAACCATGCCTACTACTGTTTCCGTATAACAAATGTACTATCAGCTGGAGAGCCTATGCCGCTCTTTATGGCTAAGGATAAGATTGTGAGGATACTCACTAACCGTCGTCAGGGCGAGGTTATCCGCAGCAACGAGCAGAGGGTTAGAAGTAACGCGGAGCAGAACGGACAGGTTAAAATTTACAGAGATTCATTGGATAATAACACTTTATAGATATGAAAAAAACGATTTTTACACTGCTTGCTCTCCTTGGGGTCTTTGCAGCTGTGCAGGCAGAAAAACACTTTGTAATGCTTGATAAGGTTGTTGCCGTTGTAGGTAACTCCTCTATCCTCTATTCTGAGGTAGAGCAGGTAGCCGAGCAGCTTGTTGAGGCTCGTCGTGCAGAGGGTTATACCTCTGACCGCGACCCTAAAAATGAGGCTTTAGAGCAGCTTATGATGCAGAAACTGCTCTACAATCAGGCACTTATAGACTCTGTTGAGGTTAGTACAGCCGATATTGTTCAGCGTGTAGAGGCTCGCCTTGAGCAGATGACCTCTGAAGCTGGCTCGGTAGTTGAGTTGGAGAAGAAGAGCCACATGCCTATATACCACATCCGCGAGCTACTTCGTCGTCAATTTGAGGAGCAGAGCTATGCTAATGCTATGCAGCACGATGTTATAGGCAAGGTAAAGGTTGTCCCAGGCGAGGTGGAGCGTTTCTATAGAGGTACAGACAAGGAGAATCTGCCTGTTATTGCAGAGCAGTATGTCTATGCACATATTACCAAGTACCCTTCTGGCATGGAGGCGGCAAAGCGTCGTACAAGAGAGCGTCTGCTTGATATGCGAGAGAGAATTGTTACAGGCAAGGCTAAGTTTGCAACCCTTGCTCGTATGTACTCTGTAGATGGAGCTGCAATCCGCGGTGGAGAGCTTGAGCCTACAACCTTGAACGGTTGGGTAAAGCCGTTTGCCGATGCAGTTGAGGAGCTTAAGCCAGGTCAGGTGTCAGAGGTCGTTGAGACTCAGTTTGGTCTGCATATTATCCAGATGATTGACAAGCGCGGTAATCTCTACCACTGCCGTCACATTGTACTGCGTCCAACCTATACCACAGAGGAGATTGTAGGTCCTATGCTTGAGTTGGATAGTATTGCAAACCTTATCCGCAAAGACTCTCTTACCTTTGAGGCAGCTGCTCTTAAGCACTCTGACGATAAGCACTCTCGCCAAAATGGCGGTATTGTAACAAACCACGACCTGTTGGAGCATTATTCAGCATTTGATGCCAAACTGACAGCCACAAAGTTCCTTAAGGAGGACTTCGGTATTGGTGGTGGCAAGAGTATTGATGACTACAACGCTATTCGTCACATGAAGAAGGGGGATATCTCTCAGGCGTTCAGAACTTCGGATATGAACGGCAACGAGATGTGCAAGATTGTCAAACTGCTTGATATTATCCCAGCACACAAGGCAACCCTTGAGGAGGACTACCTCCGCCTTGAGCAGATTGCCCTTGAAGAGAAGCAGCAGAAGGTCTTTCAGGAGTGGCTCAATAGCAAAATTGAGTCTATGTATGTTTATATAGCTCCAGAGTTCCGTGACGGCGAGTTTTTGAACAAGAATTGGGTTAAGGAGAATACCAATAAGGTAACAGTTGCAAGTGTAAAATAGTGAAGAGGTCTCTTACTGCCATATTTGTTGTTCTGTCTGCATTTGTGAGTATTCTCTTTGCAGGCAGTAGCGGTATGCCCCATCTGCCACAGCCTAAGACGGAGCAGGGTAGGGATGATGCTGCTAAGAGTGACAAATATATAGATATGCGCTCAGATGCAGGGCGTCAGACAGAGCGCGGCGGCAGAAAGATACTTATTGCTGTAGGAAACTTTGCAGCGCACCATAACGGGACTATTATTACTTGTGACAGTACCGTGCGCTATTCTGATACCCACCTTGAGTGCTTTGGTAAGGTGCTTATAAATAAGGGTACAACCTATATTTATGGCGATAGGGCAGAGTACGATGGCGAGAAGAACGAGGCAAAGATTTATTCAGACATTATCAAGGTTACGGACAAGGGTACAACACTCTATACCTACAACTTTACATTTAACACCAAGACCAACATCGGCGTCTTTACAGGCGGAGGTGTTGTTGTGGATGATAAAAATCGCCTTGAGGCTGATAAGGGCTACTATAATGCCGATACAAAGGATATTATCTGTGTTGACCGTGTTGAGATGCGCGATGAGAAGTATGCCATGAAAGGCGACTCGGTAATCTACAACATGGAGAGTAAAAATGCTAAGTTTTTCAAGCATACAAATATCTGGAATACAGAGGATAACGAGTATCTCTATGCCGACTGTGGCGAGTTTGTCAGCTCTTCAGACCTCTACCGCATAACCGAGAACGGATATATCCTTACCGAGGAACAGGAGGTCTTTAGCGACTCTTTAGATTACTACCGCGAGCGCGGCTATGCCAAGCTGAAGAACAATATCCAGATAGACGACACAACGCAGAAGATTATAGCCTTTGGCGATTGGGGCGAGTATTGGAAAGAGCCTGGCGATGCTATTCTGACTCAAGACCCTGCCATGGTTAGCTACGATTCAGAACAGTCTGATAGCCTCTTTATCCGCTCAGATACAATGTTTTTCTTTACAAAAGACCCTGTAGCAGAGCGTCTTGAGCGAGAGAGAGTTGCAAGACATCGTGCCGACTCTATAGCCCATGCTAAGGACTCTGTTGCTGCTGCTCGTGATTCACTTGCTGCCGTAGCTAAGGCAAAGGGTAAGGGTAAACCACAGGATGAGACTCAGGCTCCACCACAGTCTAACGCAGAGCGTACAGAGCGAGCAAAACAGGCTTTGGAGCAGGCAAGAGCCGACCGTAAGGGTGGCAAGAGCCGCAATACAGAGCAGAGAGGGGGCGCAGAGGGCACTGAGGGCGCAGAGACTACAGCACCTACTCAGGATATTCAGCAGGCAGATAGCCTTGCAAAGGACTCTGTAGCGATTGACTCTTTGGCAAAAGATAGCCTCTTTAATCCGCTTGATACCCTGCCCCTCAAGGAGCGCAAAGCCCTTGAGAAGGCTGCTGCAAAGGCTCTGAAGAAGCATATCCGCGACTCTATAAAGGCTGTCAAGGCAGATTCGCTGAGGGTCAAACTTGACTCTATTGCTGCACGCCGTCAGGCAAAGAAGAGTGCTTACTTGAAAAAACTTGAGTACAAAGACTCTCTAAGAAAGGTACGCGCGCGCGAGCTGGCGGATAAGAAACTGCGTAAAAAGATAGCACGCCTTGAGCGTAAAGGCATATTTATTAAGCCTGTACATGACTCTGTCTTTGTGGAGATTGATTCACTTATCTATAGGGATTCTGTGCCTCACGATTCGCTTACAGTGCGGATGCTTGATTCGATAATCGCCATCTACTTCCCGAAAAAGGAGGTTGTTGATACTACTGCGTTGGCGGTTGATACTGTAGCTGTTGATTCGACCTATAAGCTGATTATGGCTGTTGGTAGGGTGCGTATGTATAGGGCTGATTCTCAGATGGTTTGTGACTCGCTGCTTATTAGAAGTACCGACTCAATTATCCACCTCTACAAGAGCCCTGTAATGTGGAGTGATAATAACCAGGTTATCTCTGATAGTATGCACATCTTCAGCTCTAACTCCCGCCTTACTAAGGCTCGCTTTGAGGGTCATCCAATGACTATCGCCCAGATAGATACTGCACACTACAATCAGGTGGCTGGTAAGGAGATGATTGCCTACTTTAATGAGAATAGCGAGCTGTATCGCAATGATGTTAACGGCAATGTGCAGACGATATACTACATGCAGGAGGATGAAAACTCGCCAGAGGTCTCAATGATGGCATATATTGAGAGCGGCGACATGACTGCATACCTTGAGAATCGTCAACTTAAGGGTATAACCTACCGAACTAACCCTACCTACTACTTCTATCCAATAGATAAGATTCCAGAGGATAGAGAGACCCGCCTTAAGGGCTTTAAGTGGGAGGAGGGTCGCAGACCTACAAGAGATAGCGTTATGACCCGCACAATCAGAGCCTCTAAGAGGGAGCAGACTGAGAATTTGGCTCGTCCTCGTTTCCCAATAGACCACTCTATGACTCTGCGCAAGCAGCGTCTTGAGAGTCAGGGTAGGTGGCACGATAGAACAGATACCCTCTCATACGAGGTGCTTGAGTGGGTTGAGAGTGTAAGTAATTAGGAATAATATAGTTATGAGCAACAAGAAAAATCTCCGTTTTGAGACACGCCAGATTCATGGCGGTTACCATGTTGATTATACAGGCTCGCGTGGCGTGGCAATCTATCCCACTGCGGCGTACCATTTTGAGAGTTGCGACTATGCTGCAAACCTCTTTGAGCTTAGTCAGGCGGGTAATATCTACACTCGTCTGCACAACCCAACAACTGCGGCATACGAAGAGCGTATAGCCTCTCTGTACAATGCAGCAGGTGCGCTTGCTGTATCTTCTGGTATGGCAGCAATATTTATTACCGTAACTTCGCTTGCTGAGGCGGGGGATAATATCGTTGCAGCTCCGTTCCTCTATGGTGGTACATACAATCAGTTCCGTATCTCGCTCAGAAAGTTGGGTATTGAGGTCAGAATAGCACCATCTGAGAAAGTTTCTGACTTTGAGGCACTTATAGACGAGCGTACCCGTATGATTTATGTTGAAAGTATGGGTAATCCTACTTGCGATGTGCCAGACCTTGAGGCTATTGGCAGACTTGCTACAGACTATGATGTGCCGTTTGTCGTTGATAACACCTTTGGTGCTGCGGGCTTTTTGTGCAACCCATTTGATTGGGGAGCAAATATAGTTGTTGATTCAGCAACTAAGTGGATTAACGGTCATGGAACAGCTATGGGTGGCATAATCGTCGATGGCGGAAATTATAATTGGGGCAATGGCAAATTCCCGCAGATTGATGGACCATCTGAGGGTTACCATGGTCTTAATATATACGAGACCTTTGGAAATCAGGCGTTTATAGTCAAGTGCCGCGTTGATGGTCTGAGAGACTTTGGCTGCTGCCCATCTCCATTTGACTCATACCTTATGATGATAGGTCTTGAGACTCTCTCTCTGCGTGTAACACATCAGGTAGAGAGCTGTAGAGCCCTTGCAGAGTATTGCCGTAGCCATCCAAAGATTGCTCGTGTAAGCTATGTTGGTTTTGAGGACCACCCAGGATATAAAAATGCACAGAAGTATTACCGTTTCGGTGCTTCGGCTGTGATGAATATAGAGCTTAAGGGTACACTTGAGAGTACAGTTGCTTTTGTTGAGTCGCTAAAACTTATGGGCAATATGACCATGATTGGCGACAGTATTAGCGTTGTTACCCACCCTGCCTCTACAACCCATAAACAGCTCTCAGAGGCTGATTTGCTTGCTGCTGGAGTCACTCCTACACTGCTGCGCATCAGCCTTGGACTTGAAAATGTAGAGGATATTATTGACGATTTTGAGCAGGCTTTTGACCAAGTAAATGAGTAAGATATACCACTATCCGCATCCTTTTACCACTGAGGGTGGTTACACCTTCACATGCCTTGATATTGCCTACGACACTTTTGGCACTATGGCAGAGGATAAGGGTAATATTATATGGGTGTGCCATGCCCTTACTGCAAACTCAGATGTGGCAGATTGGTGGACACATACTGTTGAGGAGGGTAGCTTCCTTGACCCTGCAAAATATTTTACCGTCTGCGCAAACTTCCTCGGCTCTCACTATGGCACAACAGGTCCGCTGTCGGTCAATCCAGAGACGGGCGAAAAGTGGTATGGCGACTTTCCAAAGGTCACTGTGCGCGATATGGTGCGTGTACACCAGCTCCTTGCTGAGCATTTAGGCATAGAGCGCGTTAAAGTGCTTATAGGCAGCTCAATAGGCGGCTTTCAGGCTATTGAGTGGTCAGTTATGCAGCCTGATTTTGCTCAGAAGGCTATCTTTATCGCCACAGCACCCCGTGTAATGGCGTGGGTGGCAGCCTTTAATGAGTCGCAGCGTATGGCGATTGAGCTCGACCCAACTTTCGGTCAGCGAAGAGACGATGCAGCCCTTGATGGTATGGCTGTAGCCCGCAGTATCGCCCTTTTGAGCTACCGTGGCGGTGTTGCATATAATGTTGCTCAAGAGGACAATGAGCCCAATGAGGCATCCTTCACTCGCCGAGTACATAGCTATCAACGCTATCAGGGCGAGAAACTGAAGCGTCGCTTTAATGCCTACTCCTACTACCGCCTTTCGCAGGCTGTGGATTCGCACAATATCGGTCGTGGGCGCGGCAGTGTGGAGGATATGCTGAAGAGAATTACAGCAAAGACCCTTGTTGTGGCTATTACCTCGGATATACTCTTCTCGCCAGATGAGCATCAGATTTTGGTAAATAATATACCCGATGTAGAGTATCATACTCTGGATTCAATCTTTGGTCATGATGGCTTTTTGGTTGAGTATCAGACACTTAATAGAATAATATTAAACTTTATAAACAGATAACATGAACAGCAAAAAACTACAAATCGGACTCTTTGGTTTCGGAACAGTCGGTAAGGGTCTCTACGATGTTTTGCAGCGTATAGGCTCAGACAATGTTGAGATTCGTCGTATCTGTGTGCGCGATTTGAGCAAGCCTCGTGAGATTAAGGGCGAGTTTACCGATAATGCAGACGATATCTTCTCAGACCCAGAGGTAAACTTCATTGTTGAGCTTATTGACGATGCTGAGGCTGCATATACCATCGTAAAGCGCGCGCTTATGAAACGCCTGCCTGTGGTTTCGGGTAATAAGAAGATGCTCGCTTACCATATTGAGGAACTTATTGAGTTGCAGCACCAGTACAATACAGCACTGCTCTACGATGCCTCTGCTTGTGGCTCTATACCTGTAATTCGCAACCTTGAGGAGTATTACGATAACGATTTGCTTACCTCAGTAAAGGGTATTCTTAATGGCTCGTCAAACTTCATCCTCTCAAAGATTTTCAACGAGAAGATGTCTTACCCTGCTGCACTTAAACTTGCACAGGATTTGGGCTTTGCCGAGAGCAACCCTTCACTTGATATCGACGGCTGGGATTCACTCTTTAAGCTGATTATTATCACTGTTCATGCCTTTGGTCTCTATGTGGCTCCAGAGCGAATCTTTACCTACGGAATCTCAAATATGAACGATGCCGATATCTGCTTTGCTACAGAGAAAGAGCGTCGCTTTAAGTTGGTTGCACATGTAGAGAAACTCGCTAATAACCGCCTGATAATGAGCGTTATGCCACAGCTTATCTCTCGCAATAAGTATATCTATAGCGTTGAGGATGAGTTCAACGGCGTAGTTATCAAGGGTCTGTTCTACGATAAGCAGTTTATGTTCGGTCGTGGCGCAGGTGGTTATCCTACGGGCTCTGCCGTGCTTAGCGATATCACAGCTTGCCTCTACAACTATAAGTACGAGTACAAGAAGCGCAACGACTCTCAGATTCCTGACTATACCACCGACCACTCTTTCCGCGTCTATTACCGCTACTCTGACGCCGAAGATTTGGCTCTGCTCCACTTCGACTCTATCAGTGAGAAGTATATCTCCGACGACTATAAATATGTTGTCGGCAACATCTCCCTTACCGAGCTTCATCGAGTGCAGGAGGAGTTGAGAAAGAGGGATGTGTTTATTGCTGCTTATCCCCGCGACTAAATTTTGTTGTGATAACGCGGATACATACTTCCGCTAGCAAAAAATCCTATCAGTGGCTGTACGCTTTGGTACTATCCACCGATAGGATTTTTTGCCGAGCGTTGTATCTACCGCGTTCTGACAACAAAATTGGGCGGTGCTTTAATTTAGCGGAGGGGTGCTCTAATCTTGGCGCGCGGAAAATTTAGAGGTTATTAGCGGCTATTAGAGGAAATTAGGGGTGGCGCGCTCCTTAGAGAATAGTGATCCTAATGACTCTAAAATTTGCGCCCTACCACAACGCTATTAAGGCTCTTTAGACCTCTGTTTTTGGCTCTAAAAAGGGGTTTCTGAAAATTTTTTAATATTTTTTTGCCAAAAAGTTTGCAGGAATAAAAATTTTGCCTACCTTTGCACTCGCAATACAACAACGGGGTGTAGCGCAGTCCGGTTAGCGCATCTGGTTTGGGACCAGAGGGTCACAGGTTCGAATCCTGTTACCCCGACAAGAGAGGTTAAGCCTCTCTTTTTTTTGTCTATATCTTACCCCTTCCCACCGACTTTGAGGTACCTTAGTAAATACAAAAAGAGTGACCAAAAAGTCACTCTTTTTGTGGCGGAGGATACTGGATTCGAACCAGTGGATACCTTACGATATCGGCAGTTTAGCAAACTGCTGGTTTAAGCCACTCACCCAACCCTCCGTGCTTTAACCTTAATTTTTTTATTTATGAAAAACTGCTCTTTATTTTTGAGAGCGTACAAAAGTAACACCTTTTTTTGAATCTGCAAAATTATTTGCTAAAAAACTTGCAAATATTAGTTGCCCAATATTTGCAGATAGCTTTTTACCTTATTATAATAGGTGGTTTAGAGAAAAATTGCTACCTTTGCCTGATTTTAAGATTATGAAAGAGAATAACCAAGATATTATAGAGTCGCTTGAGGGGCGTGAGTATCAATACGGTTTTACAACCGATATTGAGACTGAGACTCTGCCGCGTGGGCTTAACGAGGCTATTATCCGTGCCATATCGCAGCGAAAAGGGGAGCCTGAGTGGATGCTTGAGATGCGTCTCAAGGCGTTTCGCCATTGGCAGGGTATGAAAGTGCCAAAGTGGGCGCACCTTGATATTCCTGAGATTGATTTTCAGGATATTATCTACTATGCCGAGCCTAAGCAGCGCAAAAAGCTCAATTCGGTGGATGAGATAGACCCTGAGCTTAAGCGCACCTTTGATAAACTCGGTATTCCGCTTGAGGAGCAGATGGCTCTTGCAGGTGTGGCAGTGGATGCAGTGATGGATTCAGTCTCTGTTAAGACAACCTTCCGCGAGACGCTTGCTCAGAAGGGTATTATCTTCTGCTCAATCTCCGAGGCTATCAGAGAGTATCCAGAGCTTATTCGCAAGTATTTAGGCTCTGTGGTCTCATACGCAGATAATTTCTATTCGGCACTAAATGCAGCTGTATTCTCAGACGGCTCGTTCTGCTATATTCCAAAGGGTGTTAGGTGCCCTATGGAGCTATCTACCTACTTTAGAATCAATGCCCAGGGTACAGGTCAGTTTGAGAGAACGCTTATTGTAGCTGATGAGGGCTCTTATGTAAGCTACCTTGAGGGTTGTACAGCTCCGCAGCGAGACGAGAATCAGCTACACGCAGCTGTTGTAGAGATTGTTGTTGAGAAGGATGCAGAGGTAAAATACTCTACTGTGCAGAATTGGTATCCTGGCGATAAGGATGGCAAGGGCGGCATCTACAACTTTGTGACCAAGCGCGGAATTTGTCGTGAGAATGCCCGTCTGTCGTGGACTCAGGTTGAGACAGGCTCAGCTATAACTTGGAAATATCCGAGCTGTGTGCTTGCGGGAGACAACTCTGTGGGCGAGTTCTACTCTGTCGCTATGACAAATAACTACCAGCAGGCAGATACAGGTACAAAGATGATACACCTCGGTCGTAACACCCGCAGTCGTATTGTCTCTAAGGGTATCAGTGCTGGTCATAGCCAGAACTCATACCGCGGACTTGTAAAGATTGCAGCCAAGGCTGATAATGCACGAAACTACTCTCAGTGCGACTCGCTGCTTATAGGCGACAAGTGTGGCGCACACACTTTTCCGCATGTTGACTCGGCAAACCGCAGCGCAATGCTTGAGCATGAGGCAACAACCTCTAAAATCTCTGAGGAGCAGCTCTTCTACTGCAACCAGCGCGGAATATCTACCGAGGATGCTGTTGGGCTTATTGTCAACGGTTATGCTAAGGAGGTAATAGCCAAGTTGCCTATGGAGTTTGCAGTTGAGGCTCAGAAACTGCTTGCTATAAGCCTTGAGGGCAGTGTTGGATAACGATAAAAATAGAGACGAAATATGTTAAAGATAACTGATTTGCACGCCTCGGTAGGCGATAAAGAGATACTTAAGGGTATAAACCTTGAGGTTAAGGCTGGCGAGGTACACGCCATAATGGGTCCTAACGGCTCTGGAAAGAGTACCCTTGCTTCGGTTATTGCGGGCAATGAGAAATTTACTGTAACCTCTGGCAGCGTAACCTTTGAAGGGGAGGATTTGCTCCAGCTCTCAATTGAGGATAGGGCTCGCAAGGGTCTGTTCCTTGGTTTTCAGTATCCTGTAGAGATTCCAGGTGTCTCTATGGCAAACTTTATGAAGATTGCTGTAGCAGAGCAGCGTAAATACAAGGGTCTTGAGCCGTTGCAGCCAGCTGAGTTTTTGCGCCTTATGCGCGAGAAGAGTGCCATTGTAGAGCTTGACTCAAAACTCACTTCAAGAGCTGTAAACGAGGGCTTTTCGGGCGGCGAGAAGAAGAAAAATGAGATTTTCCAGATGGCAATGCTCGACCCTAAGCTCTCTATCCTTGATGAGACCGATTCGGGTCTTGATATTGATGCGCTTAGAATCGTTGCAACAGGTGTGACTCGCCTGCATAGAGAGGATAATGCAACGGTGGTAATTACCCACTATCAGCGTCTGCTGGACTATATTGTGCCAGACTATGTGCATGTCCTCTATAAGGGTAGAATCATCTATTCGGGCGATAAGACTCTTGCTCTCAAGCTCGAAAAGGAGGGTTACGATTGGCTTATTAACGACTACAAGGAGTAACGATGACTGTAGAAGAGTTGATAGAATCGGGCGTTTTGCAGCCCTTTAGCGGTGGAGTTCTCTCTGACCAAAGGCAGATAGCAGTAGCCCAGAATCCCAAAAAGTTGGATGTTAGGGTTGCTGAGGGCTCTAATGCGCGTTTGGTGCTGCTCTATACAGCCTCCTCGCAGAGCGTAGTTAGGGTAGATATTGCCAAGGATGCGGTGCTTGATATTGTCGAGATATATGCCGCTGATAGCTATGCCGATATTACGGTTAATCAGGCAGAGGGCTCTGTTTGCAAGAGTATGATGGCTATTGTGAGCAGCTCAAATATCTCTTGCAACTACGACCTTGCTGGCGTTAGGTCGGAGAATAGCTTTAATGCAGTCTTTGTCGCCTCTGGTAGTGAGCATGCAACTCTAAATCTGACAACACGCCACCTTGTACCAGATTGCAAGAGTAATTCCCTTATCAAGGGTGTCTCGGCAGGTCGTTCTACGGGTGAATTTCACGGTTTGGTATATGTTGCACCAGATGCTCAAAGAACAGATGCTCAGCAGCAGAGTCGCAATATAGAGCTTGATGACTCACGCATAATCTCTCTGCCACAGCTGGAGATTTATGCAGACGATGTGCGCTGTTCTCACGGCTCAACTGTTGGCTACTCAGATAGCGAGGCACTGTTC
The DNA here is from genome assembly GCA_964541245.1 of uncultured Alistipes sp. Lineage (GTDB taxonomy): Bacteria > Bacteroidota > Bacteroidia > Bacteroidales > Rikenellaceae > Alistipes. Next base: position 3,357 of record CAZIPR010000043.1, on the reverse strand, counting down.
TATATGCGCCAGCGTGGACTAAGTGAGTCTCAGGCTCGCAGGTTGCAGATTGAGGGTTTTATAAACGATGTTGTCTCTCGTTGCGATATGGAGGGTGTATGTGCCCTGTTGCATGAGGCGGTGTCGTCAAAGTTGGAGGGTATATAATGGCTTTTGATATTATAGAGCGCATACGCGAGGACTTTCCTATCCTCAAGCGCACAATACACAACAAACCGCTTGTCTATCTTGATAGCGGAGCTACGGCTCAGAAACCGCTGCCTGTAATTGAGCGCGAGGCGGAGTTGTATAAACTCTATAATGCCAATATCCACCGTGGGGTACACTATCTCTCTGATAAGATGACCTCGCTCTATGAGCAGGCACGCGAGAGTGTGCGCAAGTTTATCGGCGCAGAGTCTGCTTCACAAATCATCTTCACTTCATGTGCTACAGCCTCAATAAATCTTGTGGCATATAGCTGGTGTGAGAGATTTCTTACTGCGGGCGATAATATTGTAGTAAGCCAAATAGAACATCACTCAAATATTGTCCCTTGGCAACTTGCTGCCGAGCGTAAAGGTGCATCACTCAGAGTAATACCTATTGATGATTCGGGAAAACTTATACTTGAGACTCTTGATTCGCTGATAGATAGCAGAACAAAGTTGGTGGCTGTAACTCAAGCCTCAAACACCCTTGGAACGCGCCCAGATGTGCGTAGGATAGCCGATGCAGCTCATGCTGTAGGGGCGGTTGTGTTGGTGGATGGCTGTCAGGGTATAGTACATGGTGGGGCAGATGTTGTAGAGATGGATTGCGACTTTTACGCCTTCTCTGGTCATAAACTCTATGGTCCTACAGGTATAGGTGTGTTGTATGGTAAAAGCGAGATTTTAGACAGTATGCCGCCTTTTATGGCTGGTGGCGATATGGTTGATAAGGTGAGCTTTGAAAAGACCACTTTTGCCCCTCTGCCACTCAAATTTGAGGCAGGAACGCAGAATTTTATAGGTGCAGTAACTCTTGCAGAGGCTATAAAATATCTCAACTACCTCCATCCCGCACTTATCGTTGAGCATGAGAACAACCTGCTTAAATATGCCACAGATAGACTGCTTGAGATACCTGGTCTGAAGATTTACGGCACAACAGCGGGTAAGGCTCCTATTGTGAGTTTCAATGTTGAGGGGTGTGACCACTACGATATAGGAATGATTTTGGATAAGATGGGCGTAGCTGTGCGCACAGGTCATCACTGCGCCGAGCCTACAATGCACCGCTTTGGTGTAAACGGTATGTGCCGCGCCTCATTTGCTTTGTATAACACTACAGCCGATGTAGATGCCCTCGTTGAGGGTGTTGAGCGTGCGGTAAATATGCTCAGATAGATATGTTTATAGTTCTTGAGGGTCTTGACGGAGCAGGCAAATCGACCCAGATAAAAAAGCTCCGAGAGCTACTTGCTAAGAGGGGTATTTCAAGCGAGTATGTCCATTTTCCACGCTTTGATTCTCCTGTTTTCGGGGAGTTGATAGCCCGCTTTTTAAGGGGCGAGTTGGGTAGCGTGGAGAGTGTTGACCCATATATCGTAGCACTCCTTTTTGCGGGCGATAGGGCAGATATGGCTCCAAAAATCCGCGAGTGGGAGGCTGAGGGCAAGGTGGTTATTGTTGACCGCTATGTCTATTCAAATATAGGCTATCAATGTGCAAAAATCGCCGACGCTGAGGGCAGAGAACGCCTTAAGGAGTGGATTCTTGCCACAGAATATGGCTACTACAACATCCCTAAGCCAGATATTTCGCTCTTCCTTGATGTGCCATTTGCCTTTACTGCAAAGAGCCTTACAGAGCAGCGCGCTGGCGAGGATAGAGCCTACCTTCAGGGTGCGGCAGATATTCACGAGTCCTCGCTTGACTTGCAGCAGCAGGTTAGAGGTGTCTATCTTCAGGCTGCCACAACAGATACCTCTTTGAGGGTTATTGATTGCAGCAATGCCGAGGGCGGTATGGATACCCCAGATGGTATTTTTGCCCGCATAGAGGCTTGCGTAGCCCCACTTTTAGAGAAACTTTAGCTGTATCATGCAACCCAAACCACTGAGAAATCGTAGAACTTTTCGCTTGCTGACCCACTTTTGTAGAGTCATTGTCGCCCTGACATTTATCTTTTCAGGCGCAGTGAAGTCTATGGACCCATGGGGCACAGCTCTGAGCGTGAATAACTACCTTGTTACATACGGTGTAGAGTTTCTCAGACCGCTTGTTATGATATTCTCCATCTGGCTCTGCGGTGCGGAGTTGATGATGGGTTGTATGCTGCTCTTTAAGGTCAGAATACGCATGTGTTCTACCTTTGCCACAGCCTCAATGATATTCTTTACCGTGCTGACCTTCCTCAGTGCAACATTTATCCCTGTTGAGGACTGCGGTTGCTTTGGCGAGGTGGTCAAACTCTCTCCGTGGGAGTCGTTTCTGAAGAATCTGCTGCTACTGCCAATGATTATGGTTGTCTGGTGGAGGTATAGACCCGATAGGATGTTTGCCTTCTCTCGTTTAGAGTTTTCGTTGGCTGTACTATTCTTCCTCTTCAGTATGGGCGTGGGTACATACTGCTACCTGCACCTGCCGCCGTTTGATTTGCTGCCATATAAAGAGGGTACAAATATCGCCCAAGCTATGGAGGAGGCACGCAACCGCCAGACCGATAGCGAGGTGGTGCTTGTCTATCGTAACCGCCGCACAGGTAAACTTAAAGAGTTTGACCTCGATGATAAGGCTTGGCAGAACGAAAACCGCTGGGAGTGGGTCGAAACTCGCGTCTCTGACGATGTTGTTGATACCGTGGAGCCTATGATTCTTGAGTTCTCTATCTCCGACGAGAACGGCGAGGTCACGGACTCACTGCTTGCCACTAAGGGTAATCTCTATATCCTCTGCGTTACCAACTTCAATAAGGTCGGCAAAAAGTGCGCAGAACGCCTCGGCTCAGTCGTTGAAAAGGCTACAGCAGAGAACGCCTCCGTTATCTGCCTTACCCCTGAGCCTATCAGCACCCCAACCTACCGCTCTTTCAACGGTACTCCAGAGGTCAAGTGCTATAACATCGACTCCAAAACCCTAAAGACTCTCCTTCGTGCAAATACGGGGCTTGTTGTCCTAACGGATGGGGTGGTATCGCATAAATCCAACTGCCGAGATATTTAGCGTGATAGTACGCCACCTACGGCACATCCCTTAAATCCCATCAGCAGCTGTACCTTTTGGTACTATCTGCCGATGGGATTTCACCGTATCTGGCGCACTCTGACGCTAAATATAGGTGCTTTGATTTGGTGGAGTGATACTTTAATTTTGCGCTTTTGCAAATTTTTTA
>CAZIPR010000042.1:0-16723 GCA_964541245.1 uncultured Alistipes sp. | reverse complement strand
CGCTGCCTGGGGTAGTTGTCTCCCCGTTCTGTCCATTTTCGCCTGTAGCCTTGCCAAGTTGAGTCCAAGTAGCACCATCGTCATAAGATACATACCAGTAGTCGTTCTCTATTTTAAGCTGCGGAGTGATACCATCCTTGCCGTTAGTACCCGCAGCCCCGTCAGAGCCATCTTTACCGTCAGAACCGACAGCTTTTATCTTCTCGCCCTTATCGCTCAGCAACCACTGACCGTCAAGGGTCCAGTAGTAGTTGCCGTCGCTCCCTTGCTTTACGCCGATAACGGGCACAGTGCCGTCTGCGCCATCTTTGCCATTGATGCCGTCTTTACCGTCGCTACCATCTTTGCCATGGTAGATTGTAATAGAGCCACTTTTGGAGAAAGTGATTGTATAGCCTACCTCTACGCCGTTTTGGGAGATAGGGGCAACATTTGTGACATAGTCGCTGCTCTGCAACGCGGTAACAATGGTTTGCAGCGATGAAATATTTGTATTCATCTTACTGCACAGCTCTTCAAGTTTTAGAACTCGGTTTTCGATATTCTCAACTCTATCATAGAGAGAGGTGTTCTCTAAAATCTTGTCGCAACTAACCACTGCTAATAGCATCGTGGCTGCGAAAATTGAAAAAAGTTTTCTCATGGTTGTATTATTTAGGAGGTTTTTCAATCAAAATTACCCCAACAGACTTAGAGCCTGTAATATCGCTATTTCTCTACAAAAGTATCATCTCCTACTTTATCGTAGCTTTTACCCGAAGAGCCTGTATAATAACTCTCTCCAGCCAATCCTTTCTCTTCTGTAACCTCATCGCCATTAGATAGTGTTATTCTCTTCTTCTTTTTCTTGTCATCGCCGAATACCATCATAAAGAGTAGCCACAGAACAAAGAGTAAGATGCAGATTATCAGCACAATTACTGCCAAGTAGAATCCAGCGGCAAAAGCTATGCTCTCTAAAGCAAGCATATATGCAACTCTACCGATTTTTATGCCGATACTCTTAAATCGTTTCAAGTCAGAGATAAGATACCATACCGTAATTCCGACTGTAACGACTAAAATAATACTAAATACAACAGTTGCAAACTTCTCTTCATTTTCTGCAAAAAGAGATTGTATTCCTACAATAATACCACCTGCAAAACTTAAGATAAAAGACCAGAAAATAGGTACATAAGTAGGTCTTAAAACATCTCCTGTTGTAGAAGTGAAGATTTTTGAATCAAGCCATGATAGAAGACTTTTAATCCAGCGTACCAGGAAAAATTCCTTTTTTTGTTTGTTAGATGTTGTACCCATAACAAATAATAATTTAGACTGCCATGCACCTCCATCATGACATTAGTGAATAAAAAGGGTGGAGATGATTTCCGTCTATTCAAATGGAGGCTGTGGAAAGACCCAAACAGGAACAAACGATAATAATGCCCCACACCTCAATAATGCATATACAAGAAATGAGTACGATTCGTCTGCCCATCTGTTTTTGAAAACTTCCTCATTTCCATTTGAGGACCGCGAAAAACACTTTTAGTATGTAAAAGCCGAATTTGCATCCGACACTACAAAGTTAGAAAATATTTTTCAAACAATCAACGCTTAAGCGAGATATTGCTTCTATATGTGGCAAAATGTAGAAAATAGGGGAGATAGTTGGGATATTGACAATGTATGTAAAAAGGTATGATACGCACTGTGGTTATAAAAATAAAAGTTCTTCGAGTATATTACACCTCGAAGAACTTTTTGCTTGAGTCTTGGTCTTACCTATGGCTACTGTTTTGTGATTTTCATAATAAATCCGCCGCCTGGTGCCATATCGACTGACAGCCTGCGCCAGAGCTGTAATTTGATGTTCTCGCGGGTGTAGTCAGAGGCTATGCGGTGGGCATTGACTCCATCTTTGAATAGGTCAACGCTCCAGATGCCTTCGCCTAAAATTTTTGAGAGGTCAACCTCTACACTTCGTGGCTCCCAATTGGTCATGCCACCTACATACCATGTATTATCCTTTCTGCGCGCAGTGATAATATACTCTCCAATCTTGCCGTCAAGGATAACGGTTTCGTCCCACACGGTGGGTACAGAGGCGATAAACTCTGCACACTCGCTCTCTTTGCGGTATGCTGTTGGAGAGTCGCAGAGCATAGATAGTGGCGAGAAGAATACCGCGTATGCTGCAAGTTGGTGGCAGCGGGTACCCTGACTCATAGGCTCGTGGTTTACAGGGCGATAGTTTTTGCGAACTGCATTGCGCATAGCTCCTTGGGTGTAGTCTATAGGACCTGCAACCATGCGGATAAATGGCATTGTTACATCGTATGCCATCTGGTCTGTACTCTCTTTGCTCCACTTCATCTGTTCAAGACCAAATACAGCCTCAAAGTTGACCACATTAGGGTATGTACGATTTAGACCTGTAGGCTTACTGCATCCATGGAAGTCAACCATAAGTTTATGCTCGGCACAGCACTTTGCAGCACGGTAGTAGAATGAGTTCATAAGGGTATCGTCTCTATCCATAAAATCAATCTTAAAGCCCTTTACGCCCATGGCTGAGTAGTGACGGCATACCTCCTCCATATTGCTGTTAAAGGCGTTGTAGCCCGCCCAGAGGATGATTCCAACACCCTTAGAGGTTGCGTAGTCAACAATCTGCTTCATATCTATCTGAGGGATTATATCCATAAGGTCGCCTTGGTACTTTGTAGCCCAGCCCTCGTCAAGAATAACATACTCAACTCCATAGTCGGCAGCAAAATCTATGTATGCCTTGTAGGTCGCTGTGTTTATTCCCGCCTCGAAATCCACACCAGAGAGTCCCCAGTGATTCCACCACTCCCAGGCAACCTTTCCAGGCGCAATCCAATCTGTCTCTGCAACGCGGCACGGAGAGGCGAGGCGATAGACCATATCTGAGGCTGCAAGGTCGCAGTCATTATCCGTTACAAGCACTATGCGCCATGGGAAAGTGAAACTGCCGCTGCAACGGGCAATATAGTCGTGACGAGAAGCTACAATACCCTGCAACTTATTGTGCCCACCAACCTCTACAACATCTGGAACAGGGGCAAAACAGCCTTTAAGTGAGGTTGTGGCATCTATATTGTGCAGAAACATGCCAGGGTAGTTCTCAACATTGCTCTCTGCAAGGCATACCTTTGTGCCCTCAACATCAACTACAACGGGTGAAAAGGCAAGCCTTGTACCGCTGACTTGAGTAAGAGGTATATGATTATAGGTGTTCTCAAAAGAGGTAAAATATGGGTCTTTCTTTGTTCCTGTAAGGTTGTTGTAGGCTATCCAACACTTGTGGTCAGCGGCAAAGTTGAACTCTGCAAGCTCATTTTTTATAATAAAATCCTCCTTGCGAGCTGTTGCAAAACGATATACAACACCCTCGTCGTAGGCTCTAAACTCAACGCTGTAGCCACCCTTGAAGTCTATCTTCAGGGCGTTGTAGTGGTCAGAGATGCGGTCGCGGAAGTAGAATTTGGTCTGAATAGACTTATTGATGCTACTCTTGTGACTCCTTAACACTCTGCAATCTTTGCCAAGAGTGCTACTATCTAAAAGTTCAAGGGCAATGGTAGAGCTGTCTAATACCGTCTTGCCATCAAAACAGACTCTATAGCTCAACTCGTCGCCCGCTGTGACCTTTGCCACAACACGCCCATTTGGAGACTGAACCTCAAACTCTCTACCCGCCGCACTTGCTGCAAATGCGACACACGCAAACAACATTATAGTAACAAATCTTTTCATAAAACTATATTTTTTGGTGTAAAGGTAGTAAAAATGAGCAAAACTTTTGTTAAAACTGTGTAGTTATTTGATTAAAAATAGTATATTTGCAGTTGAATCAAAAAAATAACTGCCTATGGAATAAAACAGTCTGAAAGACATATATAATAAAATGCGTTAAGTATGTAGCTTGAGTTTCCGAAAATCGCCAAATCTGAAGAACTCTCAACAACAGCATAGTTAATGCCTACACTGATGGTGTGGGCTTATGTTTGTATTTGAGAGTGGGCGTTTGGCGATGCCTCGGAGACTATACAAAACGGAGTCCACGCTTTTATTTTGTCATAGTCCCAATACTGCGACTCCATTTCAGTAATCAATACAATAATTCAAACTATGAAAAAACTATTATCTTATGCAATAATTGCAGTTATGCTCTTTTCTGCATCTACCGTAGAAGCAAAGAAAAAGACACTGCTCGTAATAACACACAATGAGAGTTTGGCAGCCCTTACAAAAATTACAGATATGACCCACTCTTGTATGAATCCTTGGGGTGGAGATTATGGCAAAGATTTGTATTTCACTGTATTTGAGGATAATAAATATTACAATATCTATAAGAAAGATGATGTGCTCTCAAACGCTGTAATTACGAAAACTTCTGGAAAAAATAGGCACACAACCCCTGTATGTTGTAAAGCAATTGATCGCGTTGCTTTTCGTTATTGGGGAGAGGAGAGTACAAACTCTGATATATATATGATTGCTGCCAGCAAAGGTAAGGCACTGATTCAAGTAACTGACACGCAAGATGGTAATGAAGGTAATCCTAATCTATCAAAAGATGGTCAATGGATGATATATGACAAGCGACCTTTAAGTTTTAACAAAGTTACTGTTCTCAATGCAGAGCAGTTTGTGTTTTCATTGCAGCATAGTGAACTGTGGCTAAAGAATCTCTCAACAGGAGAGACTATTTTACTTGGCTCAGGCTCTCAACCTGTTCTCTCTCCTGATGGAAAGAAAATAGCATTTATTAAATTCGCTGCAGATGTAAAGAGTAGCAGTTTGTGGGTTATGAATCTTGATGGCTCTGAGACAAGGCAGATTACAGATGCAAGCAAGGGTTATGCCGCTGCTCCACAGTGGAGTCCAGACGGGACAAAACTCATTTTCCAACTTTCTCGAAAAGACAAAAAGGATGCTGATATTTATGTTATCGACGAGAATGGAGATAATCTAATTCAATATACAAACAATAAATCAGCAGATATTACCCCATATTGGACAGAGGATAACTTTGTATATTTCTCTTCAGATCGAGGCTCAGTACCTGGTCACTATCAGATTTGGCGATTCAAGGTTGAGTAAATCTTCTAAAAACATCAGAGCCTTCTGTGGGCTCTGATGTTTTTCTACCTTTTCCTAAAATTCTCTTAATCATGAAAAGACTCTCAATTCTTTTATCCACACTTTTTGCGCTATCTGTGGCTAATGCTCAAGTAGAAAACAGTATTGTTATTGAGCAGAACTCTTTTCGTCCTGTACAGACCGATGCGCTGACAGGTGTGAATATTGACCCTATTGGGCTTGATTTTTCAATGCGACCATGCGCTCGACTAAAGGTTAAAATTAACAGAATGACCAAAGAAGAGATTGACGGTATAGAGGTTAAAGTGATAACTAACAATGCCGTAATGAAATGTAAGACGGCAGAGTATGACAATGGGTTGATTATTGAACTGACAGCAAAACCCCAGACTCGCTTCTATTTCCATCACGACGAATTTGGCGATTCAAACGAAGTTATACTTAATCTTGATGCAGATAAAGAGTATAGGCTTGATGCGCATCTAAATCAACAATATCCAATAACCATTATAGCCGATGTGGAGGGCGCAGATGTATATATTGATGATATTTTCAAAGGGCGGACTACATCAAACAATCGTCTTGTTGTTCATGATATTATCCCTGGCAAGCATGGTCTGAAAGTCGAATATTCTGGCAAAATTTGCCAAGAAGAGATAGATGTAAGCAAAGAGAATTTGGTATTTATGCTTAGAATGCTTGATAAACAGAGTGAAAAGCCTAAACTACTATCACAGAAAGTGACGCTGGAAACCAAATATAGTGTTGGAGATTACTACAATCAAGATGGTAAAGAGGGTGTTGTTTTTGAGGTTACTGAAGATGGTCTTCACGGAAAAATTATCAGTATGACTCAGTCGTCAAAACTGCAATGGGCGTCTGATAAGAAAGAGAGAGATAGGTTTATAGATGCCAATAATAAGACTGATGGTACAAAAAATATGGAGACCATACAGCAGATACCTGGATGGGAGAAAAAATATCCAGCCTTCAAGTGGTGCGCAGACTTAGGAGATGGATGGTATCTGCCTGCAATAGAGGAACTTAAACTGTTGCTGCTCAATAGAGATACCCATGCAGTTGTAAATAAAACACTCTCTGAAAAGGGTGGTGTAAAGTTGTTCAGAAAAGGCGATTCTGGTCAGTATTGGTCGTCAACCCAAGAGCAGACAAGCCAATTTGATGAAGCCTGTGCATGGTCGGTTGATATGGAGTATAATTTTGCATATTACAAGGTTAAACGCAATCATTATTTTGTCAGAGCAATTGCCACCTTCTGATTATAGTATAGAAGTGCCTGTTGAATTAACCCCAGAAGCTAAAATAAAAACTTCTGGGGTTAATTCAATTATAAACACTTTTTTATTATCTTTGCAGGCAAACCAAGAGACTGTTTGGGTTTTATTGCAGACAAACAATTTCTAATTGTATGGCAGCTCCACTTGCAGAGAGGCTTCGTCCTCAGAGTCTTGAAGAGTATATCGGTCAGAGTCATCTGGTCGGTAAGGATGGTGTGTTTCGTCGTTTTATTGAGACGAAAAATATACCATCTTTCATACTTTGGGGTCCTCCAGGGGTGGGCAAGACCACTTTGGCAAAGATTGTTGCCAAGGAGGCTAATAGACCATTTTACACCCTCTCTGCTGTTACCTCTGGCGTCAAAGAGGTACGCGAAGTGATTGAGACGGCAAAGCGTCAGCAGTTTTTTAGCTCTGCAACGCCGCTACTCTTTATAGATGAAATTCATCGCTTCAACAAGTCGCAGCAGGACTCCCTGTTGGGTGCTGTGGAGCGAGGGGAGATTGTGCTAATTGGTGCTACAACCGAAAATCCATCTTTTGAGGTTATCTCGCCACTGCTTAGCAGGTGTCAGGTATATATCCTCAAGCCGATGGATGACAGTTGTCTTACAGAGTTGCTTGAGAGGGCTATTACAACAGATAGCGTGCTTAAAGAGAGGGGCGTTGTTGTTGAGCAGACTCAGGCTCTATTCCGTTTTTCGGGTGGAGATGCACGAAAGTTGCTCAATATACTCGATATTGTAGTTGGTGCCACAGAGGGTAAGATTGTGATAAACAATCAGAATATAACAGATACCCTGCAACAGAATATCGCCCTCTATGACAAAAATGGCGAGCAGCACTACGATATTATCTCGGCTTTTATTAAGTCGGTGCGTGGCTCGGACCCCAATGCGGCGATATACTACCTTGCCCGTATGTTGGCATGTGGCGAGGAGCCGAGGTTTATAGCCCGCAGGCTTGTGATTTTAGCCTCTGAGGATATAGGTCTTGCCAATCCAAATGCACTACTGCTTGCCAATGCTTGCTTTGATACGGTGCATAAAATAGGTATGCCAGAGGCGAGAATAACCCTTGCCGAGACGACTATATACCTTGCAACATCGCCAAAGAGTAATACGGCATATTGTGCTATAAATGAGGCACTTGCATTTGTTGGTAAAGATACGACAGACCGTCCTGTACCACTGCATTTGCGCAATGCCGTAACAGAGCTTATGAAAAACGAGGGTTATGCGGCTGACTACAAGTATGCCCACGACTTTGAGGGGGATTTTGTAGAGCAGGAGTTTATGCCAGACTCTCTGAAAGGGAAACAATTTTACCACCCTAATACCTCCAACGCCACAGAGCAGAAGATTGCTCAGCGCATAGAGGAGTGGTGGAAGGGAAAATATAAATAGTGTATGAAACGATTTCTGATACTTATTGTAACCGTTGCTGTAGCATTTTCAGCCGCTGCAGAGACTATTTTTTATGCCGAGAAACAGGGTGAAAAACTCTATTTTGACCACTATCCAGCAGTCGGGGTTGAGGGCAGCAGACCGTGTGTGATTTTTGCTTTTGGTGGTGCTTTTGCCCGTGGTACACGCGCAGATAAGGACTATCTGCCATATTTTAAGGCGTTGACAAAGGCTGGCTATGATGTGGTTTCTATAGACTACCGCAAGGTGCTTGCTAAGGGCATTGATACAAAGGGTCTGAAGGGCGCAATATCTACTATGCGCAGGGCTGTAGAGTATGCCGCAGAGGACCTTATCTCAGCAACAAAAGTTGTGTTGGAGAATGCCGAAAAGTGGAATATTGACCCCACAAAGATTGTTGCCTGTGGCTCAAGCGCAGGTGCAATTACAGCTCTGCAAGCGGAAAATATGATTTGTAACAAGACCGCTCATGCTCAGATACTTGGCGATTTTAATTACGCTGGTGTAGTCTCCTTTGCGGGAGCTATATTCTCTGTCTCAGGCAAGCCTAAGTGGCAGAGTGTGCCTTGCCCGATGATGCTCTTCCACGGTAACGCAGATAGTAATGTGCCGTACAACAAAGCCTCAGCCTTTGGTGTGGGCTTTTATGGCTCTAAGAGCATCTGCAAGCAGCTGAAAAAGATGGATACTCCTTACCTTTTCTACTCTGCCGAGTATAGAAACCACCAGATGGCAGGGGAGCCTATGTACACCAATATACACGATATTATCAGTTTTATTGAGCGTTATGTAGTGAAGGGTAATAAACTACAGATTGTAGAGCATGTAAAGGATAAACGATACCCTAAGACTAAAACCCGTTTCAGCGTTAAAGAGTATCTGTCAACCAACTATTCAAAGTAGGCAATGAAGCGCATAGGCGTAATATCCGACACTCACGGCACCTTTGATGAACGGTTAAAGCTCTTTCTCAAGGATGTAGATGAGATTTGGCATGCGGGCGATATAGGCAATGTTGAGACTGCCGAGGCAATAGCCGCTTTTAAGCCTCTGAAGGCTGTCTATGGCAATATTGACAATAGCAGCGTGAGGTATAACTATGGCGAGTTTGCCTATTTTACTTGCGAGGGCGTAAGTGTTCTTATGACCCATATCGGGGGTTATCCGCGACACTATGCTCCAAAAGCGGTGGCTAAAATTCAGAGTTGCAAACCCAAGATTTTTATTGCAGGGCACTCGCATATTCTAAAGGTTATTTACGACAATGTCTATGACCTTCTGCATATAAATCCAGGTGCTGCTGGGTGCTACGGCTTTCATAATGTCCGAACAGCTATCCGCTTTACCATAAATGGCGAGAAAATCTCAGATATGGAGATAGGGCACTGGGATAGGGATAAAAAGAGCGCGTGGTAGTGTAAAATTTAATAGTAAAAGATATGTTAGAAAAAGTTGTTTCATCTTTTGATGTTGACCATCGTACACTGAGCGAGGGGTTGTATCTCCGCTCAACCTACAAAATTAGCGATAGTCTCTCAGTCCTATCGTGGGACTTGAGATTTTGCGCACCAATGGCAAGAAAACCACTTAGCGCAGGCGTTGTTCACACTATAGAGCATCTGATGGCATACTATCTGAGGCTTGACGAGGTTATCGGTAGCGCAATTGTCTCTTTTTGTCCTATGGGCTGCCAGACAGGCTTCTACCTCTCTACAATGAACAGTGTTACAAGAGAGGATATTGCAGCTGCCCTTATTCGCACCTTTGACAAGGTGTTCCCTATCCACTCAACCGAGGATATTGTGGGACTTAATGAGATTCAGTGCGGTAATCCGTACCTCTATGCTGTGGAGGAGACAAATGCGGCAATGGAGCGTTATATCAAAATCCTAAAAGAGCAGCTATGAGAGTTTTAATTGTTGCCCCTACAGGTAGGGAGTATAAGTATATGCGTGCAACGCTTGATAGAGCGACCTCTACCAAGCACAACTACACCCTAATCTGCTCAGGCATAGGCAAGGCTGGTGCTGCGGCAGGTGTTGCAACGGCTGTGGCAAAGTCTGAGGAGGGTTTTGATGCTGTTGCGGTTGTAGGTTTTGCAGCGGGCTCAGTTGATTTTAAGCAGGGCGATGTTGTTGCACCTAACCGTGCAATATACCACGACTGCGATGTGCCAGAGGGTTTTATTCCAGAACTTACAGACCCTTATACCCTCGCAGGAGGCGATAGCGTTACAGTATTTACGGGCGACTCGTTTATAAACGCCAAAAGTGCCACAGAAATTATGGAACGCTTTGAGTGTGGCAGTGCTATATTCGATATGGAGATTATGGCTGTGGCAATAGCCGTTAGAGACTATGCAGGAGCCGTTCCGCTGCTCGCTGTAAAGTTTATCTCCGATGTCCCTCAGAGCGGACACAATGAGTGGTCGTATGACGAGTTTGCGGAGTCTCATTCTGATTTTACGCCGCTGTTGGAGAAGATAGAACAAACCTTTTAGTGCGAAATTTTAGATAATTTAAGGAGCAGAATAAAAAAGTTCTTCGGGGTATAAAGCCCACGAAGAACTTTTGCATGCTACTTTTTTACGCCGTCAGTCAGTAATGGAATAGCGCAAACAATGGCACTGAATAACATTGAATAGCATTTAATGACAGCGGGGCTGATGCCCCTTAATAGCTAAGCGCAATAGAAAAGTCAGCATGGGCATTGGGTCCCCTTGAACTTTTGCACGCAGACCTTAGTGTCGCTAAAAATAGCGCGCTGTTATTGTATGCCATTAAGGGCGTAAGCCCGTTGCTATTCTTTGTCATTTCTGTTATTAAACGCGCGCCACTTTTCGCACCGTCTGTCAGTAAGGGGATAGCGCGAAAAATTATAGGGAATTTAAGGAGATTAGTGAGATTAAGGAGCGTGCTACAAAGTTCAAGGGGTTCGATGCCCCGCAGAACTTTTACTGTACCGCTCCCTTCCTTAAATTCACTAATCTCCTTAATCTCCCTAAAAATCTTTTGCGCCAGATTTGCTGCAAAAATCGTCAAAATAGTATTTTAAGAGGTGTAAAGTTTTTAATTTATAATTAAAATTATTATCTTTGCATGATTATAGGTGTGTCCTATAAGTTGTGTAAATTTAGGAACTATAAAATTATGGAAGAACAGAGATTGATAGAGACAATTGTTCAGGCAATTCAGGATAAAAAGGGCAAGGGTGTTGTAAGTCTTGACCTTAGTGGTATGGATGGGGCTATTTGCTCGCATTTTGTGGTTTGTAATGCAGATTCGACCACTCAGGTTGCAGCTCTTGCAGATGCTGTTGAGGAGGCTGTATATCTTAGGTTTAAGGAGAATCCTTGGCGTGTAGAGGGTAAGCAGATGGGTCTATGGGTTGCCATGGACTATATTGATGTGGTTGTTCACATCTTCCAGACTGAGCTTAGAGACTACTACAAACTTGAAGAGCTTTGGGCTGACGCTCCAATGGTGGAGTATGAAGATATGGAGTAGCACTTTTTTTGCGTTGTAAACAATTTTAGCGGCACTGCTGTCGTTATGTTGTAATAAACCGTGTAAACTATGGCAAAAAAGAGAAAGAAGAGTAAGAGTAATATGATTGACCTCCGTCCAAATATGATGTGGTTTTGGTCGGTAGTGTTTATGGCTATATTGGGTTTTGCAATGTTTGGTCAGCGTCCAGCCATTCCGTTGGAGAGTGATTGGAGCGAGGTTGACAAGCTCATAACCCAAGGTATGGTAAAAAAGATTGAGATTGTAAACCGCGATAAGGCTCAGGTCTATCTCTATCCCGCAGCTATAGAGCAGCTTTCAAAGCAGGATGAGAAGAGGTACTCCTCATTGCCAGCGCAGGGCTATCAGCTTGAGTTCCAGATTGGCTCAGTAGAGACTTTCCGCAAGGATTTTGACTCAGCCGTGGCACTCTCGCCTACAACGGTAGCACTCTCTTATGACAACCACCAGCAGGGATGGATGGATATGCTGCTTAATTGGCTTCCATGGGTATTCTTTATTGTGCTGTGGATATTTATCATGCGTGGCTTTGGTCGCAGTGGCGGCGGAGGCGGCGGTAATATCATGAGCGTAGGCAAGGCTCGCGCTCAGGAGTTTGACCAGGAGGACCCAAATCGCAAAGTTACCTTCCAGGATGTAGCAGGTCTTGAGGAGGCTAAGGTTGAGATTATGGAGATTGTAGATTTCCTGAAAAATGCAGGAAAATATAGGGAGCTGGGTGCAAAAATTCCAAAGGGCGCACTGCTTGTAGGTCCTCCGGGAACGGGTAAAACTCTGCTTGCCAAGGCTGTTGCAGGCGAGGCAAATGTGCCTTTCCTCTCAATTTCGGGCTCAGATTTTGTGGAGATGTTTGTCGGTGTAGGTGCTTCGCGTGTGCGAGACCTCTTTGAGCAGGCAAAGCGTAAAGCCCCTTGTATTGTATTTATAGACGAGATTGATGCAATCGGTCGTGCAAGAGGTAGAAATGCAGGTTTTTCGGGCAATGACGAGCGCGAAAATACTCTTAACCAGCTGCTTACCGAGATGGATGGTTTCCAGACTAATGCAGGTGTAATTGTGCTTGCGGCAACAAACCGTGCAGATATTCTTGATAAGGCTCTTATGAGAGCGGGTCGTTTTGACCGTCAGATAGAGGTGGGATTGCCTGAGATTCACGAGCGCAAAGAGATTTTCAATGTTCACCTTCGCAAGCTCAAGTTAGACCCAGATTTGGATAGGGACTTCCTTGCTAAGCAGACCCCAGGCTTCTCTGGCGCAGATATTGCCAATGTCTGCAACGAGGCGGCTCTTATCGCGGCACGCCACAATAAGAAGTTTGTCTCTAAGGAGGACTTCCTTGCAGCTATTGATAGAATCATAGGCGGTTTAGAGCGCAAAAATAAGGTTATCTCAGCAAGCGAGAAGAGGACTATTGCCTACCATGAGGCGGGTCATGCCACTGTTAGCTGGTTGCTCAAGCATGCCAATCCGCTTATTAAGGTTACAATCATCCCACGCGGCAGGGCACTTGGTGCTGCATGGTATCTGCCTGAGGAGCGTCAGATTACAACCAAGGAGCAACTTATGGACGAGATAGCATCAACCCTTGCAGGTAGAGTTTCGGAGCAGATTTTCTTTGGACATATCTCTACAGGTGCGCTGAACGACCTTGAGAGGGTTACAAAGCAGGTCTATGCAATGGTTGCCTACTATGGTATGAGTGAAAATGTTGGCACTTTGAGCTACTACGACTCTACAGGTCAGAGCGATATGGCATTTACAAAGCCTTACTCAGAGCGTACTGCACAGCAGATTGACGACGAGGTAAAAGCTATTATCTCAGAGGCATACGCCATGGCGGAGAAGACCATAAAGGAGAATAGAGAGGGTCTTGTACAGCTTGCAGAGCTTCTGCTTGAGCGCGAGGTAGTCTTTACAGAGGATGTAGAGCGTATCTTTGGCAAGCGCGAGGGTGCAGAGAGCCAGCCTACAGATGATGTTCAAGGTGCAGAGACTACGACAGAGACAGTTACTGAATAAAATAAAAACTAACCTAACCCAATATGAACAGTGATAAATTGAAAAACCTTGCAATCCGCACACTTAGCGGGGCTGTACTTGCAGCTCTGTTCTTTGGTGCAACGCTACTCTCGCCGTGGGGCTATATGGCACTGCTGGCAGTGGTAGTGGTTGTAGGTGTGTGGGAGTTTTACTCTCTCTGTGAGGCGTGTGGATATGCCCCTCAGAGGGTTATGGGCTTAACGCTCTCGGTGCTACTATTTGCCTTTGGAGCAGCAATCTTTAGTTCGGTTGTTATAAACCGCTCTACTGTTGCCGAATCAATAATTTTGGCTGCTATCCTCTATGGTCTTGCGGCTGTTCCAGCGGTATTTATCTGCGAGTTGTTCCGAGGACACAAACAGCCAATAGCTAATGTGGCGGTAACACTTGCTGCAACGCTCTATGTGGCACTTCCTGCAACACTTATGCTTGCAGTACCTCAGCAGCTTGGCAGTAGCGTAGGCGAGTGGAATCCGTGGTACGCAATCTGCTATATCCTTATCATCTGGGCAAACGATGTCTTTGCTTATTTGGTTGGTATAGCCATTGGTAAGCATCGCATGTGCGAGCGTATCTCTCCAAAGAAGAGCTGGGAGGGTTTTGTTGGTGGCGTTGTTGCTGCTGTAGCTTTTGCGGCTCTGTTTGGCTACCTGCTTGAGGGTAATGTTCTGCTTTGGGCAGGTCTTGGAGCTGTAATTGCTGTAACAGGTGTTGCGGGCGACTTTGTTGAGTCACTCTTCAAGCGTAGTGCAGGTGTTAAGGACACTGGGGCTATTATGCCTGGTCACGGTGGCGTTCTTGACCGCTTTGATGCACTGCTCGTTTCTGCGCCGTATGCATTGTTGTATTTGATTTTAATCAGTTAGAGAGTATGAAGATAAATAAAGAGGGCTACAGAATTATTGCAGTGTCTGGTGTATGCCTTGCAGCAGTTTGGACACTGATGTACTATATGGTTATGGCACATGAGAACAATTGGCTGATAATACTGCTCTCAGTGTTGCTCGTTATGTTCTGGTTCTTCATAGTCTCTTTCTTTAGGGAGCCACGAAGAATCAAGATTCACGATACCGACCTTGTCTTTTCGCCTTGCGACGGTCGTGTTGTGGTAACTGAGGTTGTAGAGGATGACGAGTATTTCAAGGGCAAACGCCTTCAGGTATCAATATTTATGTCGGTAACAAATGTGCATATCAATTGGTTTCCTGTAGGAGGCATTGTTAAGTATTTTAAGTACCATCCAGGTCGTTTCTTGGTTGCTTGGCACCCTAAGTCCTCAACCGAGAACGAGCGTACCACAACCGTTATAGAGACCACTAATGGCACTGAGGTACTCTTCCGCCAGATTGCAGGTGTGGTTGCGCGTCGTATTGTAACCTACCATAATACAGGCGACGAAGTTCATCAGAACGACAAGTGCGGTTTTATCAAGTTTGGCTCACGAATAGATATTCTGCTGCCAGAGAATGCGGAGTTGCTTGTTGAGATTGGCGACAGAGTTGTAGGAACACTTACTCCTATTGCCCGCATTGGCGATTTTGGTGCAGAGGATACTGATGTAGATGAATAGTTCAATAAACATAGGCAAGTTGTTTGCCGGGGTATTTATTACACTGATAGTGGGAGTGCTGTTGTGGTACTTCCACTCAGCCGTTATCTATATACTTATCTCGGCGGTGCTTGCTATTATGGGACGACCTGTGGTAAGGGCTCTGTCAAGCCTTAAAGTGGGCAAGTTCTCTCTGCCACGCTCAGTCTCAGCACTTATCACACTGCTACTTATGTGGGTTGCCCTTGGCGTATTTTGCTCTGTTGTAATCCCTGTTGTGGTAAGCAAGGTTTCATCCCTTGCCTCGCTCGATTTGCGTTCTGTCTTCTCAACTATTCAAGAGCCGTTGGAGAGGGTTGCAGAGTATTTGGGCGGTGTGTTTGCCATGCCTGGAGATAGCGTCTCTTTCTCGGAGATTATCGTCGGATGGCTGCGTAAGGTGTTGAATTATGACACTATCAATACAGCCTTTTCATCTGTGGTAGATGTCACACTCTCACTTGCTGTGGCTTTCTTCTCAATATCGTTTATAACCTTCTTTTTCCTTAAGGAGGACGGACTCTTTTATAAAATGGTCTCAGCACTCTTCCCTGAGAGGTATAAAGATAATGTTACCAGAGCCTTAGATAAGATTACACTGTTGCTGTCACGATACTTTACAGGTCTGCTCTTTGAGAGCCTTATCCTTATGACTGTAGTATCGGTTGTACTACTTAGCTTCGGCATGGGAATCGAAAATGCCTGCTTTATAGGCGTTATTATGGGCACTCTTAATGTTATCCCATACGCAGGTCCTGTAATGGGCGGTCTTGCCTCGGTCTTTGTGGGTATCGCTGCTCCAATAGATGGCTGCACAATAGGCTATACAATAGCTGTGATTGTGGGTAGCCTGCTTGTTATAAAGGGTCTTGATGACTTTATCCTTCAGCCAACCCTATACTCTGAGAGGGTCAATGCACATCCGCTTGAGGTCTTTATCGTTATCCTTGTAGCAGGCTCTGTGGGTGGTATTCTGGGTATGCTACTTGCTATACCGTCATATACCGTGCTTAGAGTCTTTGCTAAGGAGTTCTTCTCTCAATATACACTTGTAAAACAGCTAACAGAAGATATATAGGCATGGAGTACGCGGTTATTGAGGCAGTGGTAATTGGCGGAAATCGTTTAGGTCGTACCCTCGGATTTCCAACAGCAAATATGGAGATTTCTCATAGCGTAGAGCTTGAAAATGGGGTATATCGCTCACTTATAGATATAGACGGGGTTACATACCGCGCAATGTCAAATGTAGGTGTTCGCCCATCTGTTGATGGCAAAACCCGCCTTTTAGAGACCCATGTCTTTGACTTCCATGGCGACTTGTACGGCAAAAAACTAAAAGTAAGTCTCTGCGAAAAGATTCGTGACGAGCGCAAATTCTCCTCGGTGGCAGAGTTGAGGGCGCAGTTGGAGCATGATATGGATTATTGCAAAAACTTGCCGTTGCTTTAATCTTGGCGCGCAGTTTTTAGAGGATTTCTCCTTAAACTCTCTGCGAAGCAGAAAGAAGGCGTAGGCTCGATGCCTACGCCTTCTTTTTTTGCGCTTCCCTTACCGACTAACACCGCAAAAAGTGCTGCGCATTTATGCTCCCTATACCCCTCCCTTAATCTTTATATAGGCAATAGAACGAATATTTATCCTATTTTTTTGATTTTTAGAAAATCTTTCATTAGTGTCCCATAAAAATTAGGGACTGGTTAAACATTAAATAAAACTGGC
>CAZIPR010000041.1:0-17187 GCA_964541245.1 uncultured Alistipes sp. | reverse complement strand
TCGCAGGCACAGCAGCCTACAGCGCAATTCTTACCGCCAGCGACTCTGCAACCTCTCAGTTCGTAAAACTCGCCGTCGTAGCTACTCTTGGCGAGGATGATGATGAGGAGAATACAAATAGCGGGCAGATTACAGATTTTGGCGGCTTTGAGATGGTTTTTGTCGAGGGTGGCACATTTACCATGGGTGCAACAGATGAGCAAGTCAATGATGCAAATGACAATGAAAAGCCTGCTCACTCTGTAACGGTTTCAGATTTTTATATTGGTAAATATGAGGTTACCCAGGCTCAATGGGTGGCTATAATGGGTAGTAATCCGAGCAATTTCAAAGGCGACAACTTGCCTGTTGAAAATGTCTCATGGAATGATATTCAAGAATTTATAGCCACACTTAATGTTCAAACAGGCAAAAAGTTCCGCTTACCAACCGAGGCGGAGTGGGAGTATGCAGCCCGCGGAGGCAATGAATTTCAAGGATATAAATACAGTGGTAGTAATGGTATAAACAATGTTGCGTGGTATTATAGTAATTCAGGCAGTGCAACGCATCCTGTTGGTCAGAAACTGCCAAACGAACTTGGTTTGTATGATATGTCAGGTAATGTATGGGAGTGGTGTAGTGATTGGTACGGCGGCTACAGCAGTGATTCACAGACCAACCCTACAGGACCAAGCAGTGGCTCTTACCGCGTCTTGCGTGGCGGTAGCTGGAGCAACGATGCCGGGCGCTGTCGTGTCTCTTATCGTTTCGACGGCAGTGCGGGCTATCGTAACTACGACCGCGGCTTCCGCTTGGTGTGTTCCCCTGAGTGAGACTTGGAGAAATACATTATCCGCAACCTAAGCAAAAAAAAGAAAAAATAGAAGTTCTCGGCTGTCGGTAAGCGAGCAGCGCGTTAAGCGCGCCGCAAACCGACTGCCGCAGCGAGGAAAAATATTTAGGCATGTTCTATAATTAGGTCGAAGTTCAAAGCGACCAAAATAGAGTTTGCTTGGAAACGAAAAATTGATTACTAATTTGTAGAATATGCCTAAAGAGGTATGCAGAGCATATTACGCCGCTATTGGCTTTTGTGGATAAAGCCTCTACGCATGGTTTTCGTAGGGGAGTGATGGAAAAGGTGGCAATCGGAGGGTGGCTCTAACCGCGTCTTGCGTGGCGGTAGCTGGAACAACAATGCCGGGAACTGTCGTGTCTCTAATCGCAACAACAACAGTGCGGACAATCGTAACAACAACAACGGCTTCCGCCTCGTTTGTTCCCCTGAGCTTAGGTTGCGGATGATGGATTTCTCCGAGTCTAAACAGATTGCCCTCTTGGTATAACAGAGTTTATACGAAAAATGTTCGATTGTATATCGTGCTCAGTGTCGATTTTAGTAGGGCGCATGTGTTGAACAAATCGGCATTTAATTTTGTTGGTCATACTTTAGCTGAATGCGAATTTTTATGGGCGATGGCGGTGCTGTCGCCCTTTTTACATGCCATGGTCTGAGGCTTTGGTGGGTGTGATTACATAGCTGTAGTTATTTGCGTAATCAATTCGTTTATAGGATAGTATGCCTGTTACTGAAATCTCTGCTTTAGGCAGCGGATGACCAAAAGTTGATGCGGTTTCAGGGATGTGTATATAGATTGTATTCCCGCTATTATCTGCCAAACGATGGTAGCCGCCCGCAATGGGTAGCTCCTCCTCTGTAGCCCAATGGTGGAGGTTGTCAATCTTTACAAGGCGACCGCACATCTCGCTGTCAAGCAGGTGTATAGCGGTCTCTACTATTGGGATGTCTGCAAATGTAAAGTGGCGGACAATCTTCTCTTTGATGTATGGGCGATTGTTGATGTAGCCGATATAATCCTCCCACTCGTTTGGTTTAATGCCAACCTTGAGAATATAGTTGCCACTTAAGACTCCTGCAAGGTCTTGTAGGTAAATGGTCACTTTCGAGCCTTCGGGGTAGAGTTTGTACGAGTCGTAGAGTCCGAGTAGTATCTCCATGCCAGCTTTTCCGTCGTCAATAAATATTGAGCGAGTTATGTATCCCTCTTGGTCTGAGGAGGTTACAATGCCTGAAAAGATTATGTCTTGGCTGAATTTTGATACTTTATATCGGCAGATATCTCTCACTTGTGAGATTGTGGCGTTGGGCGTAACGCTCTCTATGGCGTTGTCGGGTGCATGAAACCGCTGACAAGCCAAAGCTGCAAGAGATAAAATAACCGATAATAAAAGGCGTTTCATGGTGCAAAATTAACAACATTTTGCTATCTTTGCATCTATGAAATCGAATATATTGCACAAAATTATACTGCTTTTTATGCTGCTGACTGTCTTAAATCTTAGCGCAGCACCAAAAGCTATTGTCTCAGAAGATGTTAAAACAGCTGTCTCTCAGACTCTTACGCGTATAGTTCAGCGAGAGCTAAAGGGTGTTCCGGTAAAGGTTACTTCAATTACACTCAAGGGTGGTAAGGTTAGAGTAGCGACCTCAATTGGGATGTCTTACTATCCTGTAAGAGAGGATAATCTGCAAGCAATGTACGACTCTGTAAGGGTGTGTCTGCCGCAGAATCTGCGAAATAGGGATATATACATTGTCTCAGACTCTCACTCTTTGGAGGATTATATCCCTCTCTATTACAGAGAGAGCGACAAGGGGGTAAAACGCTTTGTAAACGACTCTGAGGGTGGGCAGCTGACCTCCCCTGAGCGACCATTTGCAATCACTAAAGGTCTGAAAGATAGGCATATTGCCATGTGGCAGAGCCACGGCAGATACTTTGATGTTAAGGCAAATAATTGGTCGTGGCAACGCTCGCTACTATGGCAGACGGTGGAGGATTTATACACTCAGAGCTATGTGCTGCCATACCTTGTGCCTATGCTCGAAAATGCGGGTGCTACGGTGCTGCTGCCACGAGAGCGCGACTTTCAGCCACTTGAAATAGTTGTTGATAATGACGGCGAGGGTTACTCGGAACAGGGCTGTGCTGTGTGGAATACCCTTGAAACAGGCTTTGCACACAAAAAAGAGAGCTATCTCTCTGGCGAAAACCCATTTAGAGACGGTACCTGCCGTATTGCTCGAACTGTTGGCGTAGAGGAGAGTAGCAGTAGCGCAACTTGGTCGGCAGCCTTTGAGAGGAGTGACGATTATGCTCTCTATGTAAGCTATAAATCACTACCAAAAAGCTCAATATCAGCACTTTATACCGTCTCACATGCTGGCGGAGAGAGTCGTGTGAGGGTCAATCAGCGAATTGGCGGTGGAACATGGATATACCTTGGCACCTATCGTTTTAATAGGGGCGAGAAGAGGGTAGTCGTGACCTTGTCAAACAGTGCCGAAGATGATAAATCCTTTGTATCTGCCGATGCAATAAAGATTGGTGGCGGATATGGCAATATAGCCCGTACGGTGCCAGATTCGCTGCGTGTAGAGGGTTGTGACTACACCCCAATAACCAGCGGCATGCCGCGCTATTGTGAGGGTGCAAGGTATTGGTTGCAGTGGGCAGGCTTTGACGAGGCAGTTTATAATCCGCAGAATAACTGCAATGACTACAAAGACGACTATATGTGCCGTGGCGAGTGGGTTAATGCCCTTATGGGTGGCTCGGATAGACTGAAAAAAGAGGAGGGGCTCGGTATCCCTGTTGACTTGTCGCTTGCCTTCCACTCTGACGCGGGTATTACAGATAATGATGCTACAATAGGCACGCTGGGTATATACTACACAAAGTTTAAGAAAGGTAAGTTTGAGGGTGGTGCAAAACGCTATCTATCAAGGGATTTGACCGACCTTATAATGTCTCAAATTACTTCCGATTTAAGGGCTACATACGAGCCTGAGTGGCGTAGAAGGGGTATGTGGAATAGGTCGTACTTTGAGGCGCGAGTACCATCTGCGCCGACAATGCTCTTAGAGCTGCTGTCGCATCAAAATCTTGCTGATATGCGCTTAGGTCACGACCCAAATTTCAAATTTGTGGTCTCCCGTGCAATATATAAGGCTGTGCTGCGCCATCTTTCGGCTCAGTATGAGTGCCAATATTGCGTTGCTCCACTGCCTGTAAATAGCTTTGCAACGGCACCTGCTGAAGGGGGTGTTAGACTGAGTTGGCAACCTACTGTGGATTCGCTTGAGGTTACTGCAAAGCCTACGGCTTATGTTGTCTATACAAGGGTTGGTGATGGAGGCTTTGATGGTGGTCGTGTGGTTACAGATAACTCTCTGATTGTAAGTCAGAAAGACGGTGTTACTTATAGTTATCGTATAACTGCCATCAATGCTGGAGGCGAGAGTTTTCCAAGCGAAATACTATCGGCTTGTGTAAGCGAGCAGGCTGCAACTACGGCTATGATTATAAATGGTTTTGACCGCCTTGCTGCTCCAGAGTGTAGAGAGGATGGTTTCCATAATGAGTTTGATAGCGGCGTGGCGTATCTGCGCGATGTGGCATTTATTGGCGAACAGAGGGTGCATGATATCTCTAAACGCCGCGAGAAGGTTGAGCGATTTGCCCTCGGTGTTTCGTATTGCGACCATGCGGGCGAGATTGTTGGCGGAAATACCTTTGACTATCCATATTTGCACGGCAGAAGCCTTGCTGCGGCGGGTTGTTCGTTCTACTCTGCAAGCGTGGCTGCGGTAGAGTCGGGTAGTGTTGATTTGTCGGGTTATAACCTTGTGGATTTGATTCTCGGCAAGCAGCGTACAACCAAAGTTGGCAAGGGTGTAGCACCTTTAAGATACAAATGTTTTTCCGCTCAGCTACAGCGAGTTATAAGCGATTACTTAAAGTCGAGTGGAGCTATGTTTGTGTCGGGCTCATATATAGGCTATGACCTATTTAATAGCGAGGACTCAAGTGAGGCAGATAGAAATTTTGCAACCGAGAAGTTGCATGTTGCCTACCAGGGTAACAATGTGACCAAAACCTCTTGTGCGGTATCGAAGAGCCGCTCAGCCGTAAGACTATCTTGCGGACAGTATGATTTCTGCCGAGACTATCGTCCTGACTACTACGCAGTTAACTCTGTTGATGGCTTTGCTGCAACAAAGGGTGCTGTAGAGCTGCTTCGCTATCCAGATAGTGGCATTGCAGCCGCTGTGGGTTATAGAGACGAGTGCGCAACCTTTGTGATGGGCTTCCCATTTGAGGCTATTACAAGTCAAGAGAGCAGAGATTGTTTAATGAAAGATATTGTCAAATACCTAATACACTAACCAATGAAACGAATACTTTTAATAATCGTTGCAACTATTTGTGCTATATCAGTTTATGCGGCTGATTACACAAATGTAATTGTTCCAAAACCGCTCTGCTGCACTCCTGCTGATGGGGCGTTTACACTCACCTCAAAAACTGTCGTGCGTGCAGCCTCAGAGTCACTTGTAAGTGCGGGTAAAATCTTTGCTGAAGATTTGGCTGCTGTTACGGGTAACTTGCTTACTGTAAGAAAGTCTGCGGCAAGAGAGGGTGCGGTAAATCTTGCAGTTGACTCTTCGCTTGCTGAGGAGCAATATACACTGAAGGTTACCAAGACTGGTGTTTGGATTGCGGGCGGTAGTGATAGGGCAGTCTTCTATGGACTACAGAGCCTGTTGCAGATTGTAGCTGCCACAGAGTCTGGCAAGACTGGGTATGCCCTTAGTGCTGTAACTATCTCAGATAAGCCACATTTTGAGTATCGTGGTGGTATGCTTGATGTCTGCCGCCATATCTTCTCGGTTGACGATGTAAAGAAGTATATCGACATACTTGCCCTGCATAAGATAAACAAGTTCCATTGGCACCTTACAGAGGACCAGGGCTGGAGAATTGAGATTAAGCGTTACCCAGAGCTATCCAAGGTTGGTGCTTATCGCAATGAGACTCTTATTGGCAGAAATCGCCACTCAAAGACCTATGACGGCACTCGCTACGGTGGTGTGTTTACTCAGGATGAGGTGCGCGAGGTGGTTGCATACGCAGCTGCAAGGTATATAGATGTTATTCCGGAGATTGAGATGCCTGGTCATGCAGTTGCAGCCCTTACTACCTATCCTCACTTAGGCTGCACAGGTGGACCATACGAGGTTTGGACTCGTTGGGGTATTAGCAAAAATATCTTCTGCGCAGGTAAGGAGACAACCTTTGAGTTTATCGAAAATGTACTCTCAGAGGTGCTGGAACTCTTCCCTTATAAGTATATCCACATCGGCGGCGACGAGGCTCCAAGAGAGGCATGGACAAAGTGCCCACACTGCCAAAAGCGCATCAAAGATGAGGGTCTGAAAGACGAACATCAGCTTCAGAGCTACTTTATGGAGCGTGTTGAGAAGTGGCTCAATGAGCGTGGCAGAAGTATTATCGGTTGGGATGAGATTTTGCAGGGCGGAATCTCTAAGAGTGTAACCGTTATGTCATGGCGTGGCACAAAGGGTGGTATTGCGGCAGCAAAGTTGGGTAATTATGCTATTATGGCACCAAATACCTTCTGCTACATTGACTACTACCAGACCTCCGACCCGCAGGCAAATGGCGAGCCGCTTGCAAATGGTCGCAAGCCTGTAACCCTGCGCAAAGCATACTCGCTTGACCCATACGAGGGGCTAAATTCAGAGCAGCAGAGGTATATTAAGGGTGTGCAGATGAATCTGTGGACTGAGTATATTGCCACCTTCCAGCATGCACAGCACATGCTTCTGCCTCGTATAGCAGCTCTTGCTGAGACAGGTTGGTCATACGGAAATAAAGATTATGACGACTTCTCTCGTCGTATGCACCTGCTGCGCAATGTATATGATAAGCAGGGCTTTGTCTATGCGCCATACTTCTTTAACGGAATAGAGTAGTGAAAAAACTTTCGTCACATACAATGCGTACCGTCTCCATGCCATTTGGTATGGTTGTGGGGGCGTTGTTGTGCCGACAGATTGTTGCATTTGAGAGCTGGAGTGAGGGTCTTCTCACTCCGCTACTCATATTTATAATGCTATTTTTTACCTACTGCCGCGTTGATATAACCAAGATGCGCCCTACAATGATGCACTTTTGGCTCTTTGCGGCGCAGATAGTAGGCTCAATAGCACTCTATATCCTCTGCCTGCCATTAGGTCAGACTATTGCCCAAGGTGCTATGATTTGTGCCCTTGCGCCAATTGCTATGGCGGCGGTAGTGATAGGTGGCATGTTGGGCGCGAATATAGAGACAATGACAACATACAGCCTGCTGTGTAATATTGCAACGGCTGTTGTTGCGCCATTTTTGCTGTCGTGGGTGGGCAATGGAGAGTGCACTTTGGCTCAAATTCTCTCAAAAGTAGCTCCGCTGCTTGTTGCACCATTTGTGGCAGGTCAACTCTGTCGTTTTGCTCTGCCAAAGGTGGCTATGTGGGTTGCAGACCATAGTAGGATTTCGTTCTATGTGTGGCTAATCTCTTTAGTGGTTGTTGTAGGCAGAACTACAGCCTTTGTTATTGATCATAGCACAACTGAGGCTGAGACTGAGATTGTCCTTGCTGTAGTTGCCGCCGTGATTTGTGTAGCCCAATTTGCTTTGGGTCGCAAAATAGGGGCAAAATATGGCGATAAAATCGCGGGAGGACAGTCATTGGGGCAGAAAAATACTGTGCTTGCCGTGTGGATGGCACAGTCGTTCCTTAATCCGCTATCATGCGTAGCCCCTACGGCATATATTGTTTGGCAAAATATAGTAAATTCGTATCAAATCTATAAAAAGCAGGATTGATGAAGATTGGAGATGTAGAGATGCCTGACCGCGCGCTGTTTCTCGCGCCAATGGAGGATGTTACAGACCCCTCGTTTCGCTATATGTGTAAGCGTTTCGGGGCAGATATGGTAACTACGGAGTTTATCTCCTCTGATGGTCTTATTCGTGATGCTAAAAAGTCACTCGCAAAACTCAATATCT
This sequence comes from uncultured Alistipes sp., assembly GCA_964541245.1. Lineage (GTDB taxonomy): Bacteria > Bacteroidota > Bacteroidia > Bacteroidales > Rikenellaceae > Alistipes. The sequence goes on along the minus strand of CAZIPR010000041.1, from coordinate 9,264 downwards.
CCGATTTTGAGCGTCCCGTGGGCATCCAGATTTATGGCAACCAAATTGAGCCTATGGTCGAGGCGGCAAAGATTGCTGAGGCTGCAAATCCAGATGTTGTGGATATAAATTTCGGCTGCCCAATGAAAAAAATTGCAGGTCGAGGAGCAGGGTCGGGCATGATGCGCGATGTGCCGCTGATGGTTGAGATGACGCGTCAAATCGTCGAAGCGGTAAAAAAGCCTGTAACCGTAAAGACCCGCTTAGGTTGGGATGATGACTCAAAAAATATCGAAGAGATAGCCCTTAGACTCCAAGATGTAGGCATTGCAGCCCTTACAATTCATGGTCGTACACGCTGCCAGATGTATAAGGGCGAGGCAGATTGGACTCTGATAGGGAAGATTAAAAATAATCCTGCAATCCATATCCCAATCATCGGTAATGGTGATATAGACTCAGCCGAGAAGGCAAAACTGATGTTTGACAGATATGGCGTTGATGCGATAATGATTGGTCGAGCAACATACGGTCGCCCATGGATTTTCCGCGAGATAAAACACTACCTTACAACAGGCACTCTGCTGCCACAACCATCTGTGGTTGAGAGGGTTGCTATCGCCCAAGAACACCTTGCTAAGTCTATCGAAATCAAGGGCGAGAGAGTCGGCGTACTTGAGATGCGTCGCCACTTATCTAACTACTTTAAGGGTCTGCCAAATTTCAAAGATACCCGCATGAAACTTGTAACCCTAACCGATATTCCTCAGCTTCAAGAGACCATAGCCTCCATTGCTGAGCGTTGGGGAGAGTTTGATTTGGGTGGGGTTGTGCCTCCGCCATTATCCCACGACATATAATTTTAGCGTGATAAGGGCGCATTTGCTGCGTTGCACTTCAAAAACCGAGCTGCTCACATATGCTTTAGTATGCTGCGCGCTCGGTTTTTCGTGCGCCTTGCAACTACACCCTTTTGACGCTAAAATGCGGTGCTTTAATCGGGGCGCGCTTTAATGGCAGAGAATAACAGTGAATAACAGTGAATAGCAGCGGGCTTACGCCCTTAATGGCATACAATAGCAGTGCGCAAAAAACTGATACCCTGTAAAGTATCAGTTGCGCTTGGTTATTAAGGGGCTAAAAGCCCCGCTGTCATTAAATGCTATTCAGTGCTATTCACTGTCATCTGTTTGCGCTATTCCCTTACTGACTGATGGTGAAAAGTGATACGCCATTTTGGAAAATTTAGTAAATGTAAAGCGGTTAGTGTGGTTAGTGGGGTATGCATGTCAACAATTTGTTAAAAAAACCGTTATCTATATTTGGCTGTTCGAGAAAACTAATGTAACTTTACGCTCGGAAAAATGTTGAAACTAAATCAGACTTCAAAATATGAAAAAAGTAGATGTTGTACTTGGTCTTCAGTGGGGAGACGAGGGTAAAGGTAAGGTGGTTGATGTACTAACCCCTAACTATCAGGTTATTGCCCGTTTTCAGGGCGGTCCAAATGCAGGTCACTCGCTCCATTTTGACGGAGATAAGTTTGTGCTGCACACTGTACCATCAGGCATTTTCAGAGATGGCTCAATGAATATCATCGGCAACGGTGTGGTTATTGACCCAGTTATTCTTGCAGAGGAGATTGCTCAGATTGAGGCTAAGGGCATTGATGTATGCTCTCGCATGAAAATCTCAAAGCGTGCTCACCTTATCCTGCCTACTCACCGCGTGCTTGATGCTGCAAGTGAGGCTGCAAAGGGCAAGACAAAGATTGGCTCAACTCTTAAGGGTATCGGTCCTGCTTATATGGACAAGACAGGTCGTAACGGTCTGCGCGTAGGCGATATTCTGTTGCCAGATTTTATGGAGCGTTACAATGCACTCAAAGAGAAGCACCTCTTCCAGCTTCGTCAGTATGACTATCAGTTTGATATTGCAGCATACGAGGCTGAGTGGTTTAAGGGTATAGAGTCTCTTCGTCGCTTTGAGTTTGTTGATAGCGAGATTCTTGTAAACAACTACATTGCACAGGATACCACTATCCTTGCAGAGGGCGCACAGGGCTCACTGCTTGATATCGAGTTTGGTACATACCCTTATGTAACCTCTTCAAACACCCTCTGTGCTGGCGTTTGTACAGGTCTTGGTGTGGCTCCAACTCGTATTGGCGAGGTTTATGGTATCTTCAAAGCTTACTGCACCCGCGTAGGTAGCGGTCCATTCCCAACAGAGTTGTTTGACACTACAGGCGAGACTCTGCGTCAGGTTGGTAACGAGTTTGGTGCTACAACAGGTCGCCCTCGTCGTTGCGGCTGGCTTGACCTTGTGGCTCTGAAATATGCAGTTATGATGAACGGCGTCACAGCCCTTATTATGATGAAATCCGATATTCTCAACGACTTTGACACCATCAAGGTTGCAGTTGAGTACCAGGTTAACGGCAAGAAGGTTGACTACTTCCCATACGAGGCAGACCAGACCATTGAGCCTGTATATCGTGAGTTCAAGGGCTGGAATTGCGATATCTGCAATGTTCGCAGCTACGAGCAGTTCCCTGAGCAGTTCAAGGAGTATGTAGCCTTCATCGAGGAGCAGACAGGCGTGCCTGTGAAGATTATTTCGGTGGGTCCTGATCGTGAGGAGACCATCATCCGCTAATTTGTCGTAATAGCGCGGCATTTGCTGCCGCTAACCCCAAAAATCAGCAATGGGCGGTACTTTTTAGTACAGTCCCATTGCTGTTTTTTTTTGTGCAGAGCGTGGTAAATCCCCCACTCTGACGCTAAAATACAGTGCTCTGATTTAGCAGAGGGGTGCTTTAATTTGGGCGCGCGGTTTAATATCAGAAAATAACAAAGAATAGCAGCGGGCTTACGCCCTTAATGGCACGCAATAACAGCGCGCAATTTAGTAGAGAGTTTAAGGAGATTGGCTCGGCTACGCCGACCCTCCCTCCTTCGCACCTCGGCATAGTTCAAGCGAGCTTGAATCTGCTCTCGGTTTGTCGTCGGTTAGTGAATTTAGGGAGACTAAGGAGCGCGTAAAAGCTGATGCCCTGTACAAGAGTTTTTTGCGCTTGGTTATTAAGGGACTTCTGCCCCGCTGCCATTAAATGCTATTCTGTGCTATTCCGTGTTATCTGTTCGCGCTAATCCTTTACTGACTAACAGTGCAGAAAGTGGCACACTCCTTAATCTCATTATCCCCTCTAAACACCCTTCTGCGTAGCAGAAAGATAGCGTAAGCTCGATGCTTACGCTATCTTTTTTTGCGCTATTTCTGACTGATGGTACTATATCAATAGCAATTCTCTTCGTAGGCGTAGTTGATAGCGCGGTTGAGGATTTCGACAAGGGGATATGTTGAGCGCAGGTCGTTTAGAACAGCATTGAGGAGTGTGCTGCTATCGGCTGCGATTAGCTCGGTTGGTATTGGTTTTTCGATACCGAAATCCTTGAGGCGCAGCAGCTCGTCGTACTTGTGTCCAGCTGGGAAGTCCTTAGGGTTGCGCTTAAGGCTATTCTCCTTAATTAGGGCAAAGCCGTTACTCTTCTCAATGGCTGCCATCATGTTATCTCCGTTGTCAAGTATCTCCTCGCGGATACTTTGCAGTGCTGCTTTGTCGGGGCAATGTGCGCCAGCGTAGAGGAAACAGCCTGACGACTCAAAGTGGATATAGTAGCCTGCATATCCCGCCTTTTTTCCGTGTGGAGCGACAAACACGCCTGTCCAGGTCTTGTATGGGCTCTTGTCAAGGCTGAAGCGGATATCTCTGTATATCCTATATGTGCAGTCGGCAACCGTAAGTCCTACGACAGAGGGGTCAAATGCGGCGATGCCATTTATTAGCTTCGCCGCAAACTCCTTCAACTTCTTGTCGTAAGAGGCGTACTGCTCTTTGTGCTGAGCAAACCACTCACGGTTGTTATTCTGCTCTAACTCAGAGAGAAAATTTACAATCTCTACCATGCAAATAGTGGATATTTCTCCATCATAGCATTAACCTCGCTACGAACAGCTGCGATATTTGCCTCGTTCTCAGGGTCGCTCAGCACGCGGTCAATAAGAGATACGATAACCTCCATAGTCTCCTCTTTTACGCCGCGAGTAGTGATTGCAGGCGTTCCGAAACGCAGACCAGAGGTCTGGAAGGCAGAGCGAGAATCAAAAGGTACCATATTCTTGTTTGTGGTAATATCTGCCGCAACAAGAGCCCTCTCTGCAAGTTTACCTGTAAGTTCAGGGAACTTTGTGCGTAGGTCAACAAGGATAAGGTGGTTGTCAGTGCCGCCAGAGATAATATTGTAGCCACGGGCTGTAAATGCTGCTGCAAGAGCCTTGGCGTTCTTTACAACCTGAGTCTGATACTCCTTGAAAGATGGCTCAAGAGCCTCGCCGAAGGCTACAGCCTTTGCTGCGATAACATGCTCAAGTGGACCGCCCTGGATACCTGGGAATACAGCAGAGTTGAGAATCTGTGACATCTTCTTCACAACGCCCTTTGGAGTTGTAAGTCCCCATGGGTTGTCAAAATCCTTGCCCATAAGGATAATACCGCCACGAGGACCGCGCAGGGTCTTGTGTGTTGTAGAGGTTACGATGTGTGCATACTTTACAGGATTCTCAAGCAGACCTGCTGCGATAAGACCTGCGGTGTGTGCCATATCAATCATAAGCAGCGCACCAACCTTGTCAGCAATTGCACGCATACGAGCGTAGTCCCACTCACGAGAGTATGCCGAAGCACCGCCGACGATAAGTTTTGGCTTGCACTCAAGGGCTTTAGCCTCCATCTCGTCATAGTCAACCCTGCCGTCAGACTCCTTTACAGAGTAGCTTACAGCGTTGAAGTACATACCCGACATATTTACAGCCGAGCCGTGTGAGAGGTGACCGCCATGTGAGAGATTGAGTCCAAGGAAAGTGTCGCCTGGCTTGAGTACAGCAAAGAATACTGCCATATTCGCCTGTGCGCCAGAGTGAGGCTGAACATTGGCATACTCTGCACCATAGAGGCGGCAGATACGCTCAATGGCAAGGCTCTCAACCTTATCAACTACCTCACAACCACCATAATAGCGGGCAGCAGGGTAGCCCTCGGCATATTTGTTTGTAAGCACAGAGCCCATAGCAGCCATAACGCTGTCGCTAACAAAGTTCTCTGATGCAATAAGCTCAATACCGCGCATTTGACGACTGCGCTCCTGACCTATAAGGTCAAAAATCTGTGAATCCTTCATAGTGAAAATATTTTATACATTTTTCTTCAATTCAGCTAATTGGCTCCCAAAGATAGTCATATTCCAAATAAAATTCCTATCTTTGCACAGATTTTATTAACAAAATTATTAAACAATGAAATTACTTGAAGGAAAAGTCGCCCTTATTACAGGTGCGGGAAGGGGCATCGGCAAAGCCGTTGCTATGAGATTTGCGGAGCAGGGTGCAGACATTGCCTTTACCGATTTGGAACTCTCTGAGGCAGTTCTTGCAACAGCATCAGAGCTTGAGTCTTTTGGTGTTCGCGTTAAAGCATACGCCTCTAATGCTGCCGATTTTGAGCAGAGCCATAATGTTGTTGAGCAGGTTGTTGCAGACTTTGGTCGTGTAGATATTTTGGTAAATAACGCTGGTATTACCAAAGATGGACTTATGATGCGTATGTCAGAGGCTCAGTGGGATGCTGTTATCAATGTTAACCTCAAGTCTGCATTTAACTTTGTACACGCTGTAACCCCTGTTATGGCTCGTCAGCGTGGGGGCTCTATTATAAATATGTCATCTGTTGTAGGCGTTAGTGGCAACGCAGGTCAGTGTAACTACTCAGCTTCAAAGGCTGGTATGATTGGTCTTGCAAAGTCAATCGCCAAGGAGATGGGCTCTCGTGGCATCCGTGCAAACTGCATCGCTCCAGGTTTTATTATTACCGAGATGACAGGTCAGCTCTCAGATGAGGTGCGTGAGCAGTGGGCTAAGGCAATTCCACTTCGTAGGGGCGGTACCCCAGAGGATGTGGCAAATGTCGCTTTGTTCCTTGCTTCAGACTTGTCAAGCTATGTTTCTGGACAGGTTATTCACTGCTGCGGCGGTATGAATATGTAAAGGTGTGTTCTACCACGGCATCTGTTGCCGCTACCATAAAGGGTTGTACTTCAAAAAAAGTACAACCCTTTATGTTTTTATTGCATAGTAGTAAAAATGCTCGCAATCGTGCGGAATCTATCTAAAATTTGCACTTTCCGCACAGTTGCGAGCATTTTTACTTGAATAATGTGTCAGATAAGATGATTTTCTGAAACTCGTCAGAATACTCATTTTTGGTCACATCGCTTGCCGATATTAGAACTAAATGAATAGCTTTCTGAGTTTGTAGTTCTTGAATAAATCGAGATTTCTTATTCTGTATTACATCATTATATGCAGCATCAACGGTGTATTTCTCTTTGGTGTATTTTACTTCGCATAGGTCAATTACATTGTCGTTACGCTCTATTACCAGGTCAATCTGTGCACCTTTCTCGTTCTTACCTATACTTTCAGTGCTTTTCCAAGAGCACACATTACTTATAATGCCCTCTATTCCCAGTGCTAATTTGATTTGAAAGACATGTGCAAGGCATACTCTTTCAAATGCTAATCCGCACCAATTGTAGTACAGAGGAGTGCCTTGATTGTGCGACCAGAAATGCTCATCATTAAGCTCATTATTTTGCATAAACTTATAGTAGAAGAGCGTAAATGGATCTATCAACTGATATATGGCATTTTTCTTCTTAAAGCCGATATGATTGTACTTTCTAATAAAGCCGCAATGCTCTAAATCTTCAAGTATAGTAGAGAGCTTACCATTATCAGATATGCTTGCCATTGATATAAGTTCTTCGCGAGACATGCCGATTTTCTTTGTGCCTAACGCGTGAATTACTTTTATATATGCTTCTGGGTTTCTAAATAGTGAAGCATATAGGTCGTCATATTCATTATGAAGATCGCCGTCAGGATTGAAGAATATATCATCAACATTTTGAGCGAGACTTTTGCTGCGATCCATAAATGTCCAATAGAAAGGCACGCCACCCATAATCATATAGCATTCGAGAATCTGTCGCCTACTCATACCAAGTTTATTGGCTTCTGCATACTCTTCACACTCGCTTAATGTAAAAGGCTTGATGTTAATTTTGGTCGTTACTCGACCTCTCAAGCCGCCGTGATTCTTTATCAACTTATTTATTACCCATGATGTTGCAGAGCCACAGACAATCAATAGGACATCTTTGCGACCTGACGCCCATCCATTCCAAAAATGCTCTAATGCCGGAATAAAACCAGAATGGAAGGTGTCCATCCACGGCATTTCATCTATAAAGACAACTTTTTTGCTGTCTGAAGAGTCCTGGATAACCTCTTTAAGTTGGTCGAAAGCCTCAATCCAAGTCTTTGCTAATGTAAAGTTTTTCTTGCTTGCACTTTTCAATGAAGATTGCCACGCTTTTAACTGCAACTTCATAGATGACTTTGCTAATCCTGCATGCTCAAAAGTAAAAGTGTAGTCAAATGTCTCTCGAACAAAGAAAGTTTTACCTACTCTTCGGCGACCATAGACCGTAACAAACTGCGAGTACTCAGACTGGTAGGCTTTAATCAGCTTCTCCTTCTCTAATGTTCTACCTATAATCATAATGGCATCAACTTTATTTTCTGCAAATATAGTAAAAAATGCTCGCAATCGTGCGGAATCTGTCAAAAATTTGCACTTTCCGCACGATTCAAGCTCTTTTTGCAGGTTTAATTAACTACCATTATTACTCGTAAACTAATTTTTTTAAGCAATTTTTGTTAACTCTCCTCTGCATAGTAGGATTTATCGAGTCCGAGGGCGAAGTCTTTGCGGTAGATTATGGCGATAATTGTGACCGCGGCGGCGACTATGGCGTTGAGGGCAAAGCCGAAACTCTCGCTCTTTGAGTGTAGCACCTTGCGCACAATGTCAATGATAAAGGGACAAAGGATTATAGCCAAATAGTTTGCCGCCATAACTACAGATAGTGCCTGCGTGGCAAGGTGTGGCGGGGCGATAATAGCCGCCTTATCGTAGATTATAGGCTGCATTACTCCGTATCCAAGACCTGTAAGTATCACGCCTGCGATAAGCATCCCCTCACTTCGGGACATAGCCATAAAGAGCAGACCAAGCGTAAGCAGAAGTGAACATAGCGCATTGGTGTATGAGCGCGTTACGGCTATAATCTTGTTCAGAAATAGCCCAGGCAGCATTATGGCAAGGAAAAAGAGAGAGATGCTCACTCCTGCTATCTCCTGTTTTATCTTGTACTTCTCAAATAGAAAAGCTGTGTCAAAGGTTACAACAAGGCTTGCGTAGGTTATCACAAAGTAGAACACTGTCAGTATGGCAAGGTGACGATAGTTGATGCTACTCTGCTTGTATTGGTCGCTCTGCTTAGGCTCTGGGGCTGCCTTTTCGCGCCTCAGTGCAAGACAGAGCAGTAGCGAAATACCTGGCAGAAGATATACAAGGAAAGATAAGTGCCAATTTATATCTGCCACATAGCCCGTCAGAGCCGTTGCCCCAACAAGGGTTAAATTGTTTATCGCCGAGCTGTAACCGAGCTGCTTAACGCGTGCGCTGCCTGTAAAATAGTCAACCACAAGACCTGTTGAGAGTGGTATAATCATACCCGCGCCAATACCGAGTATGCAGCTGATTATAATCAGCGCACCCATGCTCTTTGCAACTAAACACGCCGCACCACAGAGTGTAAAAATCGCAAGCCCTGCATAGAGAATCGGCAACTTGTCCCTGCCTGTAGAGAGCCTGCCCGCAACAAGCACAAAAGGTATTATCAGCAGACTCGGCAACGATGTAAGCATCTGAATTTCAAGGTCTGACGCCTTGGGGAATATATTGTTCATATCTCCCAAAATAGGCGACACAGCAAGCCCTGGCAGGGATGTTACAGCCGAGACCGACCAAATTGCAATAAGCGTTATAAGGGAAATTGCCCCCTTCCCGGTGTTTATCTTCATATCTACAGAGTTTTTTACCCTGTAGTACAAAAAGAGTGCCTTATGTGTTAGTCTTACTCAGGGGAACACACCAAGCGGAAGCCGAAGCTGAAGTTACGATAGTCCGCACTGCTGCAGTTACGATAAGAGACACGACAGGCTCCGGCATCGTAGTTCCAGCTACCGCCCCGCAAGACGCGGTAAGAGCCACCGCTTGGACCTGTAGGGTTGGTCTGTGAATTACTGCTGTAATTGCCA
>CAZIPR010000040.1:0-17828 GCA_964541245.1 uncultured Alistipes sp. | reverse complement strand
GGCTGTTTTATCCTCTGCTATTTTAGCTGCGAGGGCTACTGCGCAGCCTTGAGCGGCAAGGCGGTTATCTGGGAAGTTCTCCACAGCGGCTTTTACGGCAGTGGCAACACACTCTATTGAGGCGTGCGCACTACGCGAGGCGGCAAGCAGGGAGCTATATGCAAGCAGGCAGTTGTCGCTATTACACCAGCTATCGAGCAGAGTGTCAATATCTGCAATTTTGCAGAGCAGAGCCTGTGCAGATAGTTCGGCGACCTCGGAGTTTACAATTCCGTCAGCCCAGAAGTCAAAATTCTCGCTACTAACAGCCTTTGAATCGGCAATCCAGAGAGATATAACCCTCAACTCTCGCACCTGCTGGAGGTACAAAAAAGTGGCAAGAGAGTGGTCTGTACCAATCTCTTGCGCCATATCTTTTAGGGTATGCAGAGCCACGCCATAGTTTACGCCATAGTTGCTACCGTAATATCTAAAAGTATCAAGCATCGCCCCGTTCATCTGCTTGCGAATTTTACCAAGCAGGGCGACCATCTTTGAGGTGTTGTTTTGCATACCTTACTTTACTGCAAGTACAACCTTTTTGCCATACTGGAATATAGGCAGTTCAAGGGTTGCCACAGAGGCAGTACCCATAAAGAGTTCTACTTTACACTCGGCAGCAATAAGATACTCTGAAGTAACCTTATCCTTCTCAGTTGCCACAGGGAGTGAGAGCAGATTTATCTTATCAGGAGTGAAGGTTACCATTACAGGCTCGCCAGAGAGGTCTGAGAGTGGCAGTACACCCTCATTTTCGCGGTAGCGGCAGACGATATAGTTCTTCTCTGTAGAGGTAGGAACGATGGTAAAGCGGGACTCCTTGACCTCAGTTACAGTTGTGCCATAGAACATTGTAAGGCACTGCTGCTCCATTGCATCCATCTGAGAGAGTGCCGCAGCCAAACCTGCGCCAAAGACATTTTCGCCAACCTCGCCCATGATAAGTTCCTTGCGGTGGCGGCGCAGAGAGAAGATAAGCTCCGCAGCAGCCTCAGCCTGCTGCTCAAGGCTCATAGCAGAGTTATTCACACGAAAAGCGGGCAGTATAGGCTCCTCAACACCACCTGTAACAGTTGATACAGGAGCTGTAGTAGGCTCCTCTGCAAGCAGATTGACTGAGACAAGTTTGGTCTCTGTGCGCTCAGCAAGTGAGGCACGCACGCCGAGCAGTTTCTGGGCATAGCGGGCAAAGACGCCTGGCTTAAAGGTGCTTCTCTCAACCGTGATAGTAAGAGTTACGCTACTCTTAGGGTTAGAGATTTTAGGTATGCCGTTCTCGATATAGAAACCTGAGCGGACAATGCTCTGAGCCGATGCTACAACGGCTACTGAGAGCGCGAAAACAAAAATAAAAATCCTTTTCATACTGCGAAGTTACTTTTTTTCACTCAATTCTCAAAATTTCAGATAAAAATCCTTTGTCATTTGCCTATATTGCTCACTATATTCGCCCTTTACGGCTGTATATATGGTAATATTTTCAACTTCAGCCTCAACACCACTGCGAGCAAACTGAGCCATAACTCTCTTAGGCTGCTGACCTGGGGCTGAATAGACATTGCAGCGGCGGACAACCTTAAGAGGTGTTATACTCTCAAAGAGTGCCATCTGCTCCGTAGGCAGTATAAGGGCAAAGCTACCCGAAGGGTTGAGCAGTCGGCAGACAGCATCACTCAGAGCCTGAAAACTCAGCTCTACAGTGTGGCGTGCCGCGCTCTTGCGGGCATTATCACAGAGCAGCGAGGAGGTAAAATATGGCGGGTTGGAGATTATAAAATCGAAACCTTCGGCAGTAAAATCTTGCACCGCACACTGCCTTGCCTCAAGGCGAGAATACCAAGGCGAGGCGGCAAAATTTGCAGCTGCGCACTCTGCTACCGCAGCGTCTATATCTATACCCACAATACGCTCTGCTGTAGAGCGTTGCGCCATCATAAGGGCTATAACTCCCGTACCCGTACCAATATCTAAAATAGAGGCAGCACTGCCACACTCTGCCCAAGCACCGACAAGCACACCATCAGTGCCCAGCTTCATAGGTACATCGCTCTGCTCTACCTCAAACTGTTTGAAACGAAAGCTACTCATTAACTTTACTATTTATGCCTGCACCAAAGAGGGCAAAATCGTACTTTACGGGGTCTGAAGCCGAGAATTTCCTAAGTGTAGAGGTTATCTGGTCAACAGCTTTCCAATCGTTCTGGCGACGGGTAAGTAGCCCCAATGCCCTGCCCACATTGCCACTATGCACATCAAGAGGGAGATAGAGTGCTGACATAGGAATCCTCTGCCACAGACCAAAATCTACACCACAGTTATCTCTGCGCACAAACCAGCGCAGGTACATATTGAGCCTTTTGCAGGCAGCTCCCCTATCTATAGAAGAAAAGTGTTTTTCAGAGTGAACAGAGTGTGGAGAGGTAAAAAACTCACGACGCACTGCCGAGAGCATAGCCCCAACAGAGCCCAACTCAACATAGAGGCTCTGAAACAGCTCGCCCACGCTGCCGTACTTATGACAGATGCGCTGTAAAGCCCTGACAAAATCGACAAAATCCTCGCCGTTGAAAGTCCTATGAACATAGCTGCGAAGAGAGTTAAAATCGCTCTCTGTAGCACCCATCGTAAAGCTATAAGGGGCGTTATCCATATACTCCATCATGCGATTTGCACTGCGAACAATAGCCTTTCTATTGCCCCAAGCAATTGTGGCAGCAAGCAGTCCCGCAATCTCGCGGTCATAAGTATCTGAAAAGCGGTGCGGAACACTTATAGGGTCGGGCTCGATAAACTCAGTTCGATTATACTTATCGTGCAGAGTCTCAAGCAGTTCAAACATCTGTTCGTGGCTAAAATCAGAGTATCTCTCCATCGCTCATAACTATTTTTCGGGTAGCACTTTGGGCAAGACTCATATCGTGAGTTACCATGACAATAGTCTGGTTAAAACGCTCTCTTACATCATTGAGCAGAGCTGTTATCTGGTCTCTGTTTTTGGTATCAAGATTACCCGTAGGCTCATCAGCAAGCACTACTGAGGGACGATTTACCAGCGCGCGGGCAATTGCCACCCTCTGCTGCTCGCCTCCCGACAGCTCAACAGGCTTATGGGTGGCTCTATTTGCCAAGCCCACAATATCTATCAGCTCCTTTGCGCGGTCACTTGCCTCACTGCGCGAAAGACCGCCTATAAGTGCAGGCATCATAATATTCTCAAGAGCCGTAAACTCTGGCAGCAGATGATGAAATTGGAAGATAAAGCCTATATGGCGGTTACGGAGTGCTGCAAGCTGCCTCTCTGAGAGGGTCGAGGTGTCAATACCCGCAATCTCTACCCTGCCGCTATCAGCATCCATAAGCGTTCCTAAAATCTGCAACAGCGTACTCTTTCCCGCGCCACTTGCACCAACAATGGCAACCATCTCTGCGCGAGCAACCTCAAGACTGACATTGCGCAGTGCCTCAACAGTCGCAAACCTCTTAGATATATTTGTAGCTTTTATCATTTTACGAATTTATCGAATATAGTAACTATCTGAACAGCCTCCTTAACATCGTGTACCCTGAGAATTGTTGCCCCAGAGCGAAGAGCCTGCAAGTTTAGAGCCGATGTAACTGCAAGCGACTCTTCAGGGGTAATACCCAACGGTTTGTAAATCATACTCTTACGCGACAGCCCCACAAGCACCGCATAGCCCTTACCGCAGAGGACATCAAGGGCAGATAGCAGCCTATAGTTCTGCTCAACACTCTTTGCAAAACCAAAACCTGGGTCGAGGATTATGCGCTCTCTTTTCACGCCCTCTCTCTCCAAGGTTGCAGCCCTATCAAAGAGGTAAGAGGTGACCTCCGATACAACATCGTTGTAATCTGTAAGGCTCTGCATTGTAGCCGCCTCGCCCCTCATGTGCATCGCTATATAAGGCACATCAAGCTCTGCCACAGTCTGGAACATATCTTTGTCTGCCTCGCCAGCTGAGATATCGTTGACTATTACCTTACCAAACTTACTAACCGTCTTTCTTACAATCTCAGAGCGAAAAGTATCAACCGAGAGTGCCACCTGTGGTGCTATCTCTCGCGCCAAAGTAACACCCTTCTCAACCCTCTGCCACTCAACCTCAAGCGGCACACTCTCTGACCCTGGGCGGGTAGAGCAGCCACCGATATCAAGTATAGTTGCCCCCTCACTGACAGCCTTTGTAATGCGCTGTGCAATGCTCTCATTATCAACGCCACGACTGCCCGAATAGAATGAGTCGTCGGTAACATTGATTATCGCCATAACCTGCGGGGCGAAAAAGTCTGGAAAGGTCATTGTCTGCCTAATATTTTGTTGTGAATATCTGCAACTTGACGCTCAAGGTCCTCAAGAGTGGTATTCTCTATAATATAGTCTGACAGCTCCTTGAGCCTACTATCTGTAATCTGGCAACGCATCCTGGCAAGGACAGCCTCGCGGTTGCTGCTATCGCGTGCAACAGCTCTCTCAACACACAGCTCTTCAGGTGCAATAACGCCTATAACAGCATCTACTACCCTATCAAGCCCCGACTCAAAGAGTATTGCAGACTCAACAATCACATACTCTGAACTCTGGCACTCTGCCCACTGCTCAAAGTGGCGACAGACAGCTGGATGGACAATAGAGTTAAGTGTTGCACGAGCCTCCGCACTGCCAAATATTTGAGAGGCGAGGTAGGCTCTATTCAGCTCCCCATCCCTATAGCACTCCGAGCCAAAAGCTGCTGTAATCTGCTCTTTAAGAGTGCGACTCTGGCTCATAAGTCTCTTTGCATGGTCATCAGAGATATAGACAGCTATGCCTAACCTCTCAAAGGCGTGGCAGACTGTACTCTTACCACTGCCGATTTTACCACACAGACCGACCTTGAACATATCTTAAAACTACTTCTTTGCCGCCTCAATATCTGGGATTGTGCCGATAGAGCGAATCTTAATATCGCTAAGGCGCACAGAGATTGCATTTTGCAGAGATGTAGGCTGTATGTGCAACCTAAGTTTATCATCCGGAGATGAGCCAATCTGTGTAACCTCGCGCATGACAGTATATTCCAACTCATCAAGCGGAATATTAAGGCGCGAAGTAGAGATTACATAGCCAAAAAGGTTTGTACCCTTGCCCTCAACAACACATGGCACAGAGAAACGCTGACCTGAGATTTTGAGTTTCACATCAAGCTCTGTGGTGTAGCTATAATTTAGCTTGGCGATATACCACAGCGTAAACGACGCGATAAAGAGCATCACAAATGTAGGCGAAATATAGCTCTTGGCTATAGTTAGAAGCCTCTTTATGTAGTTCCAGAGTCTTTTCATAGTTTTTAGAGAGTCCTTAATCTGAATACAATCTTCTGGCAGTAGAGTTCGCCCTCATGCAGCATAACACTTGGGAAAGAGTCTTGATTTACTGCATCTGGATAGCCCTGACACTCTATTGCAACGCCCGCATAGTCGCTATACCTACCCCCCGACTTGGTTATAGGACAGCCGCCACTGAGCCAATTGCCCGTATAGACCATACAGCCTGGCTGTGAGGAGAGAATTTCAACACTTCTGCCAGAGGCATTATCTGTCAGAGTTCCAACATAGCCGAGGATATTCTTCTTCCAGCCATCGACAACAAAGAAGTGGTCGTAGCCGTGAAAATCCTTTATATGGTTAAACTCTGCATCAATACCATCGCCTAAGCGGCGTGGAGAGGTAAAATCCTGCGGAGTTGAAGCCACATCCAACAAAACGCCTGTCGGAATCTGTACGCTGTTCATCTCAAGAGCCTTAGAGCAGTTTAGCTGTAGTGTATGGTCAAGAATTGTCCCCGAATCCTCGCCTGCAAGATTCCAATATGTGTGGTTGGTAAGATTTACAGGCGTTGTGCCGTCTGACTTGGCAAGCAGAGTGATTTCGAGGTTATTCTCGTCGTCAAAGTCGTAGATAACCTGCACCGCAACCTCACTTGGATAGCCACAGTCGCCATCCTCCGAGAGAAGGGTAAAGATTACCCTATTATACTCCACGCAGCTCTCCCAGAGGCGGTTTGAGTAGTTCTTGCTGCCTCCGTGTAGATGATTTGGACCATTATTTACCTCAAGGTGGTACTCTTTGCCCTCTACACTCATCTTGCCACCAGCAATACGGTTTGCCACGCGACCTACAATTTTGCCAGCGCAAGCACCGTCGCCAAAGTAGCTCATAGGCTCTTTGTAGCCCAGAACTACATCCTTTACAACGCCTTCTCTATCAGCAAACTTAACAGATACAATTCCCGCGCCGATATTACTCAGCTGCACCTGACTGCCCAAAGCGTTCTTCAGAGTGTAGATTACAATAGCCTCCCCCTCAGGTGTGGCTCCCCAGATATGTTGCAGAATCTCCATTATGCTTGGATAGGTTTTACATTAGCTATAAGGGCATCAATACGGCGAAGTGTCTCCTCCTTGCCCAAGAAAGAGGTTACATCGTACATACCAGGACCTTTACCTGCACCGACAAGTGCAAGACGGAGCGAGTTCATAACCTGACCTACACCATAGCCCTTCTCTGCAATCCAGCCGTGAACAACTCTCTCGGTATTCTCAAGCGAGAAATCATCAATAGAGGCTAATACCTCTCTAACCTCTGCAAGAATACGAGGATTATCGCCCTTCCAATACTTCTTTACCTGCTTCTCGTCGTACTCTGTTGGTGCAATAAAGAAGTATGAGGTCAAATCCCACAAGTCGCTTACAAAGGTTGCTCTCTCTTTCATTACACCTGCAACTTTGCCTGCAACAGCGTCTGAGACCTCCACTCCATGCTCTTTGAGTATTGGCTGGAAGAGAGGTGCAAGCTCAGCCTCTGTCTTATGGTGCATATACTGCGCATTAAACCACTTAGCCTTGTCTGGCTGGAAACGCGCACCCGACTTAGAGACTCTGTCGAGCGAGAAGGCGTCAATAAGCTCAGACATTGAGAAAATCTCCTGCTCTGTACCTGGATTCCAACCCAGCAGAGCAAGCATATTGATAAACGCCTCAGCAAAATATCCATCCTCACGATAGCCATGTGCAGTATCGCCTGTAGGAGATACCCAATAGAGCGGGAAGACAGGGAAACCCATCTTGTCTCCGTCACGCTTTGAGAGTTTACCGCCACCTGTAGGCTTGAGCAGCAGTGGCAGATGGGCAAACTCTGGCTGAGAATCTGTCCAACCAAAAGCACGATAGAGCAGATAGTGCAGTGGCAGCGATGGCAACCACTCCTCGCCACGGATAACATGCGAAATCTCCATCAGATGGTCATCAACGATATTTGCAAGGTGGTATGTTGGCAGTGCATCAACGCTCTTGTAAAGCACCTTATCGTCAAGTGTCGAGGTGTTTACCTCTACATGACCACGGATAAGGTCGTTCATTGCAACAACCTCATTTTCAGGCATCTTAAAACGAATAACCCAAATATCGCCACGCGCAATACGAGCCTCTACCTCCTCTGCGCTGAGGCTGAGGGATGTTGGCAGGGTTGTACGCACACGGTAGTTGTAGGCAAAAGTCTCGCCACGAGACTCATACTCTTTTCTCAGAGCCTCAAGCTCCTCAGAGGTATCAAAGGCGTAGTATGCCCAGCCAGCCTCAACAAGCTGCTTTGCATACTTGAGGTAAATCTCACGACGCTCACTCTGACGATATGGTGCATGCGGACCACCATAGCCCACACCCTCGTCAATCTCTATGCCACACCACTTGAGCGACTCCACGATATACTCCTCAGCACCTGGAACAAAACGCTGAGAGTCTGTATCCTCAATTCTGAGAATCATCTTACCGCCATGATGACGGGCAAAAAGGTAGTTATACAGCGCGGTACGCACTCCGCCAATATGTAGCGGACCTGTAGGCGACGGCGCAAAACGAACACGAACTTCTCTTGACATATTCTGCTAATTTAGCTTTTTTCTATCTATTAACTAAGCACCATAAATATTCAGATGCTTTTACTTTTACACATGCTTGGATGCACCTACTTAAAATTGCTTTTAGGTGAGGATTTCGAAGGCGAGCGGAACGAAGTAAAACAATAACAGATGCATTTACTCCCAGAGGTTGCGTGGATAAACACCCTCAGCAATCAACCCCTCAATCTTTGCCATCAGCTGCGGTTTATCCTCCTTATAGGTTACGCCAAACCACTTTGCGGTGGTTGAGAGGACCTTCATGGTTGCCACGTCGCCACTGATAAGACGGTTTACCATCAGAGGAATAAAGAACTCAGCCTTAAGATTGGTCTTTGTACTCTCTGCTCCAAGGAACTCAACAAAAGCCTCTTTAGAGTATTCAAAGTAGTCTGGAGTAAAACCAAAGAGGTTCATTGAGACTGGAGTATTCTCCTTCAAGGCAACATCCTCGCCAAGGTCATGGAAGACGATTACGCCCTCAGCGTTGCGCTCAATTTTTGTGCGCTCAACCATAGAGGTAAGGTTACCAGAGTCATCCACTGTGCAGACACCACGCGATACTGTACCGTTCTCTGAGAGGGTTTTGTTAACCTCATAGCCTACCATACAGTAGCTATTGCGGCTACCATCAAGGGTTGACAAATAGTTACCAATTACGCGGTATGCATCTGCGCCATAGAAGTCGTCGGCATTGATTACCGCAAATGGGGTGTTGATAACATCGGCAGCCATCATCACTGCGTGGTTTGTACCCCAAGGCTTCTCACGACCCTCTGGAACAGTGAAGCCCTCTGGAAGGGTATCAAGCTCCTGATATACATACTCAACCTCAATTTTGCCACCAAAACGCTCGGCATTAAATACTGAGATAAAATCCTCTGCAAAAGAGTGGCGGATAACAAATACCACCTTGCCGAAACCTGCTCTGATTGCATCATAGACAGAGTAGTCGATAATAGCCTCTTTATTAGGACCTACGCCGTCCATCTGCTTAAGCGAGCCGTAGCGTGAGCCCATGCCGGCTGCTAAAACTAAAAGTGTTGGTTTTACCATAGCTGTATTGTGTTTTATGTTTGTCTCTAAAAATCTGTCAAAGTTAGGAATTATTTATACAATTCCCAAGCATCGTCAAAAAAAGCTTGAAAAAGAGAGAAAATCTCGAATAAAATACCTATCTTTGTAGAAGAGTATAAATATCTAAAAAACTAAATAATATGAAGAAATTTTTAACACTTTTTGCCGTAGCTACCTTTGCTTTGGGTGCTACAGCTCAGGAGAGATGTGCTATTCAGGTACTCGGACACCGCGCAGGTCGCTATGAGACCGACGAGAACACACTTGTAGCCTTCCAACAATCCTACAAAAACGGAGTTAGAGCCTACGAGACCGACTTTAGAATGACCGCCGACAACGAGCTTGTTGTATCTCACGATGCGTCACTGAAGAGGACAGCGGGCGTGGATATGGATGTAGAGAAATCAACCCGCGAGCAGCTCAAAACTGTAAAGAGTCTTAAGGGCAACCCTGTACTCTTCCTTGACGAGCTCTCTGAGTTTTTCGGCACCACAAAGGTTACATATATAGAGTGGGAGATGAAGTCTAACAACTACACCGAGGAGCAGCTAAAGCTCTACTGCGACAAGGCTTACAAGACCGTTATGCCAAACAAACCAGAAGGCGCGCTCTATGTATTTTCATCCTTTGACAAGCGTTCTGTACAGACAATGAAGGCTCTGCATCCAGACGCAGTGTGTATGTACATCACCGCAAGCCCGCTAAGCCCTGAGCTACTTGAGACCCTCAAGGAGATTGGCGTAAACCGCGTAGCTTGCACCATCCACGGCACCTCTCGCAACGATATGAAAGAGGCTCACAAACAGGGAGTTATCGTAAATCTCTGGCCAGGCTCAAATATCGAGGACTTCCAGCTCGCTCTTGCCCTCGGCGCAGACATCGCATGCTCCGATGTACCCGTTGCAGTGCTTAAATTCATCAAGAAAAACATGCCTTGGGTAACACCAACCAAAGACTTGAAGTAAAGCAAAGAGTATAGCGCAAAGATTTAGAGACATTTAGGGTCGATAGAGTCTCTAAGGTCTCTAAGGAGCGGTATAGTAAAAGTTCTTCGGGGCATTGGGTCCCCTTGAACTTTATAACGCGCTCCTTAATCTCACTAATCTCTCTAAACTCCCTACTGCGAAGCAGAAAGATAGCGTAGACTCAATACCTACGCTATCTTTTTTGCGCTATCCCTTAGGAAATACCCCACTATCACGCTAAAGACGCTGCGAGGATTTCTATTGGGTGTAGCACCTTTTTCGAGGTGGACATCTCAATCTGCCATTTGCAGGTTTCGCAATCGGTGGAGACATAATCGCACTCAGACTCCTCGATGGCTTTGAAGAGTTTTTCGCCGATAGCTTGAGAGGTTTCGTAGTTCTCCTTTTTGAAGCCGTAGGTACCTGCAATACCGCAGCACTGTGATTCGAGGCGAACAAGCTCCACGGACGGGATAAGTTTTAGAAGTTCGGTAGAGTAACAAGTCCAACCCATACGCTCAATATGGCACGCAGAGTGGTAAGCCACCTTTATACGCGGCGCGTCAGGGTTAAAGTTGAGTTTTGCATCTCCGTCCGTGAGCAAGTCATATATAAATTTAGTTGCAAGGTCTATATTATCCCTCACATCGCCATTTTCGATACCTAAGAGGTGCTTATATTCGTCGCGCAGAGTAAAGGTACAGGTTGAAGATGTTGCAACGACCTTTATACCCTCACTTTGAGCTTTACGAATAGATTTAAGGTTAACCTGAGCATGTTTTTTAGCCTGGTCAACAAAGCCGTTAGAGATTAGAGCCACGCCGCAACACTTCTCTTTATCAAGCAGCTGAACGCCATAACCAAGGGCGTTAAGCACCTTAACAAACGCCTCGCCAAGAGGAGGGTTGTTGTAGTTTACATAGCAGCCATGGAAGTATGCCACCTGTTTTGAGAAGGCAGCCTGCTCCTTGCGACGCTTTCTCATGCGACCCTCAAAGGTACCAAAAGCGTACTTAGGGAAGATTCTGCGGTGGTCAATATTCATCACACCCTCAACAATATGGCGCACGGGTTTCAGCCCCAAAGTGGCATTAACAACAGGAGAGACAAGGGTTGTCATAGAGCCGACAAGGTCGGTATTGGCAAGGGTAAATTCTCTCAGACCAGGCTTTTTTGTCGAGTATTTAATTCTCGCACTCTGGATAATATCGCCAATTCTCACATCGCTTGGACAAGCCACCTCGCAACGCTTACAGTTGAGACAAAGAGCGAGATTTTGGTCGTAATACTCTGCACCCTTCATGCGGAGGCGTTCCGCATCGGGACCCGCCTGCTTAGGACCCGCATAGAGCGGATTTACTGCCGCCACAGGGCAATATACTGTGCAGACTGTACACTTAGTACACTGCTCAAAATTGTTCTGGCTATACTGTTTTTCCATATCCGCTAAGTATTCTCTTGGCAACCTCTATTGCCGTAATCATAGACACACCCGCTCCTGAGCCCTCTTTGAGAGCATTGAAACCACCCAAAACAGCTCCACAAGCATAGAGATTTTCTACTACAGAGCCTTTATAGAGAGTTCTAAAGTCGCTATCTGTTACCACGCCTAAGCCCATAAATGGCTGTGCTTCAAATAGTTCTCTTGAAACACGCTGCTCATTTTGAAGAGTATCAACGCCAAAAATAGCCTCGGCAACACTATTGCGGTCAGAGGTAAGTCCGCCACCAATAAAGCTACCCGTTGCAAGGACAAAATTCTCGGCAGTAAGGGTTACACCCTTTGAGGTTGTAATGCTCTCAACTCTCTCTGAGTCAACAACTCCATGCTCTACAGTATGACCCGACAGAATTGTGCCGCCAAAGTTCTCAAATGTCTTTCTTAGTGCGCGCTCAACCTTGATACCCTCAACCGAAGGCGGCATGGTTGCCACGGTACGGATAGTTTTGCCAGAGAGACTCTCTAAGCGGCTATGTACATCTTGACGCTCGAAGCCTAAAACTGCTGGAAGCACAACAGCGTCGCTCTTGCAGCGCGAGATTATACTTGTAAGGGCACGAATATTCTCCTCCTTATCCAACGCTCTTGCAACAGCTACAGAGCGCATCTCGGTAGGATTTGTACGACGAACAACGGTCTCAGGGAGTGAGAAGTGGTCCAAAATGGTCTCAACGCCTAACTGACCAAGAGTCTGAGCGATGAAATCTGGATAAAAATCCAAAAAACCCTCTATACCCAGCAGAGTAACACTCTTAAAGGTTGCAGCCTCTTCAACTGTAAGCATACCCTCAATAGTCACAAAGCAACTCTTCGCGCCGCCTGTAGGAGTTATGTATCTATGGTTTTTCTCCACACTACCCACTGTTGAGATGCCCGCAACAGAGAGACACTCTACTGCGTGGTGCGCATCCTCTACAAACTGAGTATCATCAATCTTGGAGTATGGATGCTCCTGTGAAAGAGCCGCTTTCTCGCCATTAAGGAGCGAGAAGCTACCCGACCAGAAGTGCAATGAGCTGTGACCTTTAGCCACCAAAGCGACCTTTTTGCCACCGCGGGCAAGCTCTATACCGCAAACAAGGGCAGAGAGTCCGCCACCGATTATCACTGTATCGTATCTCATAGCCTACTCAGTTATTTTATCGTTACTTAAATCACAAACTCCATCATAGAGCCAGCAGAGCAGCTCGCCCTCACGCAGAGTATCACCCCACGCAACGGCAGACATACCCTTCCAACGCTCTGAGACAAAGTGTTTCAAATCACTCTTAGCCCCCTCAACAGTGCAACCGTGCGCCTTAGCCATCACAGAGGCTGCACGAGCTGCGCAGAGTGAGCCCTGGCAAGTACCCATACCCATACGGGTACGACGGCGCAAATCTACAAGGTTGTTTACCCCAAGTTCGCTTACTGCATACTCAACCTCGCCGACAGTTACCTGCTCACACTCGCAAACAAGAGCACGCTTAGCTGCTGTAGAGCTATCAATCTTTGAAGTATTATTACCATGACGCCAAGAAGCCGAAGCAGCCGAGCAACTCCATTGTGAGCCACTTCCTGCTGTGCGCTTACAGGACTTTGACTCTGAGCTACCCGGCAAATGCAGTTCGGCAGTCTGACAAGGCTTATCTATGCCGAGTTTCTTACAGATAAGGTCTGTAGTCCACTCTGCCATAAGTCTGTATGTCATCAACTTTCCGCCTGTGATTGTCACAAAGCCCTCAACGCCATCTCTTGTGGCATGGTCAAGGACAACAATACCACGGCTCACACTTCTGCCACTTGGGTCGTCATCCGAAGCTACAAGGGGACGCACACCTGCATAGGCTCTCAGTATGCGTGTATGGTTAAGCGCAGGACAGAGCATGCTACCCTCACGAAGCAGCAAATCCACCTCGTCACGGGTTACATACATATTATCGCACTCTTCAAACGGAACTTTTGTTGATGTTGTACCAATAACCGTTATACTGTCGCCCGGAACAAGAATATCTGCATCGGCAGGCTTACGACAACGGTTTATAACCACATTATTCACTCTGTGACCAAAGACAAGCAGCGAGCCCTTTGCAGGCAACATATTTATCGTCACGCCCGCCTTGGCAGCAATATCTCTGCCCCAGATTCCGCAGGCATTGACAGTTATGGCAGCGCGAAACTCCTTTTTCTCGCCCGAAACAGTGTCTGTAACCTTTACGCCCACTACCCTGCCGCTCTGGAGGATAAGCTCATCTACACGGTGATAGGTAAGCACCTGCGCACCGTGCAACTTGGCATCAAGGATATTTGCAGCCGTAAGCCTGAAGGGGTCAACAGAGCCGTCTGGCACCTTTACAGCACCTATAAGCTCAGGGTTGGCAGATGGCTCCAGAGCAAGTGCCTCCTTGGGGTCAATAGCCTCGGCAGAGATGCCCGCAGCAAGACAAGACTCAATAAACTTCTTCTGAAAATCAAGCCCATCCTCTGGCAGAGAGATAAATATTCCACCCGTATCCTCAACACAGTGTGAAGCGATACGGCGCAGAATCATATTCTCCTTAATACACTCCTCGGCACTCTCTCGGTCATTAACCGCATAACGCGCTCCAGAGTGGAGCAAACCGTGATTTCGACCTGTTGCACCGGTGGCAATATCGTGCCTCTCAATAAGCAGAGCGCGAACACCTCTCAGGGCACAATCCCTGGCAACTCCCGCTCCGGTAGCACCGCCACCAATGATAATTACATCGTATTCGTTACTCATTTTTGATAATGTGGTATCTTTCGCCCGCAAAGATACAACAAAAACATATATTCCGAAAGTAAAAAAGAGAAAAAATTATGCTTTTTTGAAAGAAAAAGGAAAGAAAAGGAAAATTTACCACCTATTTCCTCCCCGAAAAAGGAAAGTCTGGCAATATTTGGCAGCAAGATAACAGAAAACAGAGAATTTGAGCGAGCTTGCACCCTTAACAACAGAGAATAACAATGCGCGCGTATTTAAGTAAGGTGTTTAGGGAGCGGAACTATTAAAGTTCTACGGGATATCGAATCCCTTGAACTTTTGTGCGCTCGCTAATCTCGCTAATCTCACTAAACTCTCTAAAAACCGCGCGCGCCGATTAAGCTACCGCATTTGTTGTCAAAATAGTGCAAATACAACGCCGCGATTAAACCGAGCGCGCAGCAAATGCCGTACTATGACAACAAGTGCCTATTCTTTTATTCGGTCTGGATTCTCCCTTAAAAACTGTTCCCACGACTTTGTGCCGCGTTTGCGAGCCATTTTATCGCCACCTAAGCCCTTTACGCGCTCTGCACCGAGGGCTGCATTTATTGGATTTGAGACGGTGTAGTAGTGACAAAGAGCTACTGCCATGCCATCTGTGGCATCGAGTTTTCGCGGTTTATTTTCGATGTGAAGGGTCTTCATAACAACCCCTGCAACCTGCTCCTTAGATGCCGAGCCGATGCCCGCTATAGCCTGTTTTACGCGGGTTGGGGCATACTCGCTAACCGCCTTGTTACAGCTTAGAGCCGCAGCCATAGCCACCCCCTGCGCGCGACCGAGTTTGAGCATACTCTGCACATTTTGCCCAAAGAAAGGGGACTCAAGGGCAACCTCTCGCGGCGAATACTCCTCAACAAGAGCCCTTACACGCTCAAAGATATAGCGCAGCTTGTCATAGGGATTTGTAATTTTGTGCAAATCAATATCGCCAAGTATTACTGGCGAGAGTTCGCGCCCGTTGACCTCCAAAACCCCGTAACCCATATAGTTTGTTCCAGGGTCAAGACCAAGTATGCGATATGGCATTGACATTTTCATCACTTAAAGACTAAAATTTCGCAATGGCACGGACAGGATAAGCGTTACCACTTTTTCTACTATTGTATATTGATAAAGTGTACGAGCCAACGACTTTAATACTATATACTAAAACATTAGCCATCTCTGTTGAAGCCCAATACCAACCCTTTTCGCCTTTGCTGTAGAGTTTTGTAGCACCTTTTGACTCAAGAGTTTTATTGACCGAGTCATGTACTGCATCGTCAAAAATCAACGACTTAAACTCCTTAAGGGCTGGCATATACCAACCCTCGCCAAGGCTTGCACACCAAGCAAAAGCAGGATAATTATTCTGCCAATTCTGAATAGCTTTAACTTTGTTAGTATTATACTCGCCATCCGTCTCACTATTTGCGCCAACTTTATATTCGGCAGCACCTTCTTCTGCCCAAGGCATAATATCCGACTGCTTCATGCTAACAATTTTTCCATGCCTACCGTCAGCTGTAATCTCAAAAACAACACCCTCTTTTACGCCGTCGTTGTAGTAGTCGCCGACCTTATAAGGCGCAGAGGTTAAATTTGCCGTTGTGGTCTGTGCTTGAGTTGGAGTGGTTTGTGAAGCAGTGCCAAATGTTGCAATAGCACGAACTTTATAATGATTAGGTTTGTAGTAATCAATGGTCTTATTCCGACGCATATTAGCTATTTCGCCACAATAAATTCCTCCATACTTCCTATTATACTCAGTCGAAGACCAATACCAACCATCATAGAAGTCGGTCATTGTAGTTAAATCATCAATCTTTACTCCACCTTTTGCCGCAAGAGTTCGATTTACTAATTTATACACTACAACATCAAGAGTAAATTTTTTCAACTCCTCAATTGCAGGCAAATACCAATCTTCGCCTAAGTCAACGCACCATTTGAAAGCATCATACTTCACATCCCAATCAGGCACCTCCTTAACCTTTGCCAAATTATACTTACCATCTGTTCTGCTATCAGCTCCTAAAAATCGCTTTATTTCTGTTTGAACTGACGCATACGGCAAGCGGGTCTGCTGCATGCTCACAATTTTACCGCTCCTTCCATCGGCACTAACCTCAAAAACAACGCCCTCCTTTACGCCGTCGTTATAGTAGTCGCCGACCTTATACACCTTACCTGATGGAGCTACAGTCTGAGCCTTTGGACTACCCTTTTCAAGGGAGATATTTACGCTTGCAGTCTGAGACTCTAAGATAGTAATCTGCTGAGTCTTAGGCGCATAGCCAGCCTTTGAAACGGTCAGAGCATGCTCGCCAATAAGAACATTATTGAGCTGTAGCGGAGTTTGACCGATATTTTTGCCATCCAAGGCGACATCTGCCATCAGCGGCGAGCCATCAACCATAAGCGAGCCATAGACAGGGGTCGGAGCAGGCAGAGTATAGCTCTGCTGCGGCTCGGCAGAGGTTATCTGCTGCGAAATTGAGCCGCTCTTGTGCCCCGCCTTGCGAGCCTCGAAGATGTACGCACCCGAAACAAGGCTACCACTCCAAGAGCCAACGCCTTTTTTCTCATCATTGACCCAAATCTCGGCATTATCTGGAGCTGTAAGAGTCACTGTGGCTGCATCGGCAGTTAGATTGATACTCTTCATAACTTTTTCGCCCGCAACGGTAAAAGTTCCGCTCTGAGGGTGGTAGCCCGCAGCGGTTACAGTATAGTTGTATGTACCATTGTTAAGTACCACACGCATCGCACCATCTTGTAGTGGATAGTGGTTATTTTCGATTGTAACAACAGCAGTTTGTGGCTCAACAGCGAAGACCACAAACTGCGGCTTTGACGCCTCAACATTGACCGTCTGGCGGAAGAATACATTGCCCGCACTGACAAAGATTTCACTCTCCGACTTAACACCGCCATATTCAACCCTAAGTGTATGATTTCCAGGCACTACCTCTTTAACAACAAGTACAAAATCGCTGCCCGTTTGACCCTTAAAAACATTGTCAAGATAGACATCCGCGCCCTCAATATTCGATGCAACGGTAATCGGGTATTGCTGATTAAGGTACGCCTCAAGGTAATACTCTTTGTCCGCTTCAAGATTTAGGCAGACCTCGTTTGAATCGCCAAATTCGTCGTGGTGGAAGTAAAAACGAGTCTGAGGTTTAGCGGTCAACTCCAGAATAAGTCCATTATCATATTCAGCGGTCTTGTTCTTTGTCAGTTGATTGTTTGTGATAATCTTGACTTCAATAGCATTGATTTCCTCGCGGGTCATACGATTGATTTTGACTTTCAAGCGCGCGCATGGTCGCTTTGAGCTATCAAGCTCAATCGGGTCAATATTCACGCCTGTCAGTGCATCTTTCTGCACAGGACGGAAGGTATTTTGGTCGATTATGATGCTCTTTTCGGCTTGTGCAAAGGCGGTAAAGGCTGCGAAAATTGCCAGAAATATTGCAAATAGCTTTTTCATAACTTCATATATTTTCACAAAGGTAGTAAAATTTTCGCAAAAGCGCAAAA
>CAZIPR010000039.1:0-19101 GCA_964541245.1 uncultured Alistipes sp. | reverse complement strand
ACAAGGCTGACTAAAAATGTTGTTTTTAGTCAGCCTCCTTTGTCGCTTCGCTCCGAGGTGCAAATGGGAGGGATAAGGGTCTTCAGAGTGTTGCGGCTCTAATGTCCGCACAGCGGATACCACAAACAAAAAAAAGGTTTGCCTAAATCAAGTAAACTTGCAGGCGACCTTTTTTTGTTTGTGCTGTCATCTGCGATGACAGACAAAGAGCCGAGAACAGGCTTTACCTACAAAAAAAAGACGAAGTGTGTTACCCACCCCCTAAATCCCCCTTGACTTCGTCTTCCTCGGCTTCACCTCGGCATAGCCAAACAAGTTCGGCTCTGCCCTCGGTTTGCAGTCGGTCCTGTGAGGGGGGGGCTTAATGAGAATAGAGAGCGCGCACTTTTCGCACCGTTAGTCAGTAAGGGATTAGCGCAAAAAAATATAGGGAATTTAAGGCGATTAAAGAATTTAGGGGACTTAGGGAGCGGAACAAAAAAGTTCTGCGGGGCATTGGGTCCCCTTGAACTTTTGCGCGCGCTCCTTAACCTCACTAACCTCGCTAAACTCCCTAAATCCTCTAAAAAACCGCGCGCCAAAATTAAAGTACCTTCCCTAATTTGTTGTCAAAAGGTAGTAGTTGCAAGGCGCACAAGAAAACCGAGCGCGCAGCATACTAAAAGGTATGTGAGCAGCTCGGTTAGCTCGGTATAGCCGACCTTTCCTCCTCGCAGTTCGGCATAGTCTGCAAGCAGCCTCTGCCCTCACGAGCAGCGTCGGTTTATCGTAGTGCAACGCAGCAAATGCTGCCTTTTCACAACAAATTACAGGAGGGTGGAGAGTTTCGCTAATACATCCTCTCCTCTCAGGTTTTTGGCAATAATTTCGCCATTAGAGCAGTCGATAAGGAAATTGGTTGGGATGCTCTCAACAACATAGTCGGTAGCTGCCTGATTGTTGAAGCTCTCAAGCAGGCTCACATTTACCCACTTCATATCCTGCTTCTTAATTGCGCCCTTCCAAGCGTTTGCGTTACGGTCGAAAGAGACACCATAAATCTCAAAGCCCTTCTTGTGATACTTTGCGTATGCCTCCTTAAGGTATGGCATCTCGCCCATGCAAGGTCCGCACCATGAAGCCCAGAAGTCGAGCAGAACATACTTATTGCCAGCCTTCTCAACAACACTCTTGAGAGATACAGTCTGTCCGTCAACATTTGGCTGCTCAATATTGATATAGGTAGGTACAAAGTCGCTACCCTCGCTCTTAGGCTCAGTTCTCTTTTTACGGTTGCACTTGTCAACAGTTCTTGCAACAACAGGCAGAGCCTTCATCTCCTCGCTCAGGGTCTCAAGTTTTGCAAGCATCTCTGCTGCAGTAAGCTCGTAGCCCTTAGTGTCAATAAGCAGGCTAACACCGAAGATATTGCCGATATTGCTCTCAACAGTGTTTGTGAGGAAGGTGTCATACTCTGCTCTGATAGCCTCACGCTCGCTATCGTCAGCAGCCTGAGCGTAACGCTGGTTAAGGAGGGTCATATCCTCGTTAAACTTAGCCAAAGCCTCATTTGCAGGGGTACCTGTAACGGTTACTGAACTATTGTCCAGGTTACCTGCAACGGTAATTTTACCGTTCTCGGTGTAGAGCATTGTAACAACGCCCTCTGCGCCCTTGATTGCATAAAACTCTGGAGCAGCGTCGTCAAGAGTAAAGACGAACTTACCGCCAGAAATAAGAGTAGAGTCAATAACCGCACCGTTGCGGGTAGGCTCTGTGAGGTAGAGAGTTCCATCCTCAACGCCGAGGACATCTCCGTTAATTACCACTCTGTGTGAGTTACAGCCAACCAAGGTAGCTGCAACTGCAAAAATTACAAAAATTTTCTTCATAGCTTAATATTTTTATTCACTTAATTGTTCATATACTTGTTGTGCCGCAAGGCTCTTTTTCATCGCATCTGAAAGACGGTTGTAGTACCTTTCTCGCTGCTCTTTTGAAAAGCGGTCTTTGCTGATACTCAGGAGCAGTGTGCCTGCAAAGTTATCTCTGTTTTTCTCTATAACCTTTGCCACAAGAGCATCATACTCCTTCATAACAGTCTCGCGCGCCTCAATATCCCTTGTCTGGCGCATCTTCTCTCTGAGTTTCACACCGTCAAGGGTAAACTTGCGCAGGGCGTCGTTGCCCTTTGTACCACCAATAATCAGACCACCTGTAGGGCTATTATCATCCTCGCTGACTACTACAGTACCACTCTCAAGGATTACCTGAGTGACCCTTGCAATTGCCATTGGATTGCGCAAATCGTTGTTCGAGATGTAGCGGATAGGATTAAGTGAGTCAATCTCGCCCTCAAAGCGGTAGCGACCATCTACAATCTGCGCTGAGTCTGTAAGGCGATGACCGTCGCTGAGGTAGTAATAACCATCTTTATTAAAGGTTGTGCCCTCAATGACAAATCTGCCCGTACTATGGCTGCTACACGAGACTGCAAACAGAGCCGCAAAAACCAACAACACCCTCATACTACTCCTCTTTTGTAAGTTCGGCAACCTTTTTCTCTAAGTTACGCACTGTTTTTGCCATATCTGGCAGCTCCTTGAATATAGCAAAGCTGCGGTAGTAGCCCATACCCTTGAGTGCAGGGGAGCCAAAGCGCACCTCGCCATCTGGAACATCACGGTCAATGCCCGACTGAGAGCCAATCTTGACAAAGTCGCCAACCTTGATGTGATCTGCAATACCCACCTGACCTGCAAGGAAGCAATTTTTGCCCACCTTTGAGGTGCCAGCGATACCTGTCTGGGCAGAAGAGACTGTATTGTCGCCAATCTGCACATTGTGACCAATCTGGATAAGGTTGTCAAGTTTTACGCCGTTACCAACTATTGTAGAGTCGGTCTTTGCGCGGTCGATACATGTATTTGCGCCAATCTCTACATTGTCGCCAATAATTACATTACCAAGCTGCGGAATCTTATCAAAACCGCCCTCAGCGTTAGGAGCAAAGCCAAAGCCATCTGCGCCAATAACCGCGCCAGAGTGGATAATACAGCCGCTACCAACTGCGCAACCCTCATAGATTGTAACGCGCGGGTAGAGTTTGGTATTTTTGCCCACCTTTACATTGTCGCCAATGTAGCAGTGAGGGTAAATTTTAGCACCACTCTCAACCACTGCACCATCCTCAATAACAGCAAAGTCGCCAACATAACAATCTGCTGCAACTGTAGCCTTCTCAGAGATTGAGGCACGAGAAGAGATGCCGCTCTTCTGTGGCTTCATGGCGTTGTACATCTGGAGCAGTTGAAGTACGCACGCGCCGACATTGTCAACCTTAATCATTGTCGCAGCAACGCTCTGCTTAGGCTCGAAACTCTTGTCAACCAAGACAATAGAGCATTTTGTTGTGTATAGATACTGCTCATACTTAGGGTTGGAGAGGTATGCAAGACCACCCTCTTTTCCATCCTCGATTGATGATACAGTATGCACTGCTGCATTTTTATCGCCCACAACCTCGCCAGAGATAAGTCCGGCAATCATTTCTGCTGTAAACTGCATAATAGTAGTGTTTTTTATAAGTAGTTCTTTATATTAACCCCCTCCGGCATAAACTCCGACACATCGTGCCCAAAGCTGAGCAACTCTCTGACGATGCTTGACGAGATATGCGCATACTCATCAGGGGTTACAAGCATAACTGTCGTAATCTCTGGGAAGAGACGACGGTTTGTAGCCTCTATTGAGCGTTCAAAGTTGAAGTCTGTGGTATTTCTGATACCACGAATCATTGCCACAGCACCAATCTGGCGAGCAAAATCGCCTGTAAGGCAGCTGTAAGAGGCAACCTTAATTCGGTTATCGCCTTTATACCTCTCAGCAATAAGCTCCATGCGCTTATCAACCGATAGCAGCCCCTTTTTTGAGGGGTTATCGCCTACGGCTATTACAACGCTGTCAAAGAGCCGCAAAGCACCCTCTACAAGAGATTCATGCCCTCTTGTAAAGGGGTCAAATGAGCCTGGAAATAGTGCTACTCTCTCCATAACTACTCTGCGTACTCAAAGCCTACACCCGAAGTCAGAGACTCTGTTGCAACAACATTAGTAACCTTTCCGTCTGCTGTAGAGACGAAGAGTACAAGGTGGCAGTTCTCCTTTTTCCACTCTGGATTGAGCTCCATTATAAATAGGTGGTCTGCCCTGCCGCCTTTAAGCACAATACCCAAAGAGTGACCAATCATCCTATTTGAGTTGCCATAACGGCTATCAGCAAGACGGATAACATTTTCGTGGATGTCAATATAATCCTCCTTATTGCTGGTGTAGTTACTCTGCTCAGCATACAGATTACTCTCCAAAAGCCAAGCACCAACGAAATACTCGCCAGACTGGGCTGCCTTTACCGATGCACGGACAAGCAACATATTGTCTTTCAGCTCTGTACGGGCTGCAACGGTTGCTGATGCCTTAGTTGCAAGGGTTGAAGAGATAACGCTCTTCATATTGGCGATATTCTGATCTGCGTAGCCATTTGTGATAGGAATTGACAAGTTAGCAATTACAAATGGATAGTTTCCTGTAGAGTTGAGCAGGGTTGCCAAATCCTGTACATTGTCTTTGCCATCGCTACCCTTCTGAATAAGCTCTACGGCAAATTTATCGCCCTGATGTGCTGCTGTGTGTACAAACTTATTGCTATACTCAGCATCCTCAAACAGTCTATGGAACGCCTCAATCATATAAGGGCAGTTTCCGCACCAAGTACCTGTGCACTGGGTCATAAGCACACGGCGCACAAAGTTGATATTATCTGGCTGAGGGTCAACAGGTCGAGATGGGATATTGCTCTCCACAGCGGTAATTGAGAGTGCTGTATCACGGGTATTTGAGGTCTTATAACCTACCCAGAAACTCTTTGTACCCGCCTGGTTTGGAGAATAGACAGGGAGCAGGAACTCTTTGCCGCTCTCATCTGTAAAGGCTGCGTATGAGAAGAGTGAGCCTACAGTATCTGTCTGTGCTACTGTAAGTTTCTCGTTAGTCTCAAGGTCGTAGATAGAAATCTTTTTAACCTCCTCAGCACTAAGCACTTTGCCATTATAGCGGACAACAAAGGCTACATAGCCTCTGCTAACCTGAACAAGGTTTGTTGAGACATTAAAGCTAAGACCTGTCTCCTCCTTATCGCTCAAATCAATATCCAGAACTGCCTGAATCTCAATATGCTCGCTTCTATACTCGCCATAAGTGACATAGAACGAATAGACTCCAAAGGCGTAAGTGGTAAAGGTGCTATCAACAACCTGATTTGTAGCAGCGTCATAGATTGTACTCTCTGAGGTAACATCCTCGCCATTGTAATAGACTTTGAAGACTGCTGCATCCTCGCCATTTGCTGAGATTACATTTGCTGAGACCTCAACTTTGAAGCCTGATGTATTCTCAATATCTGTACCCTCATCTGTACCAACGCCATAGAGGCAAGAGGTAGCCAAGAGAGAGACAAAAAGCAGTGCAAAATAATTAAAAATCTTTTTCATTAGAACGAAGTTGTTAGAACGAAGTTTATACCTGTGTATTCTGGAGAGTAGCGGCACACACCACCTGAGCAGATATATCCAGCGCGGTTTCTACCGTAGCTGAGCTGCAAACGGGTACGCTTGATAGTATAGCTTGCGCCCACAGAGTAGTAGTTTTTATCTGTACCCTTATCGCCACGACCAAGGTTGTACATATCGCTTACATAGAAGCTCCAATGTGGTGCCATATTAAACTCTGCAAGACCTGCTACCCAATCGCCCTCATACTCGCCAGAAAGCAGGTACTGAGCCTCTACACGCAGAGACTTTTTGCGGTCAAACTTATACTGCACATCTGCAACAAAGATATTTGACACATAGGTACGATGGTGGTAGCCATGGTAAGGATTCCACTCCTGGAAAGAGTAGAGGAAGGTAGTCTTGAGCTTTTTGCTCCACTGACGCTCCACATCAAAGTTTATATCCTGCCACAGACGCTCATGGTTACCCGACTTTGCCTGACTCTTCCTTAATGTATAATAGGTAGAATAGTTGAGGTGGAAGTTCCAATAGCGATGGCGGCTTGTCTTGCTACGATAAGAGTAGTAGAAATCAAACTGACCACCCATCTCGCCCTCAACATTTACCTGATAAGGGTTAAGATTGGCAAGCATATAGGTATATTGGCGTGTCAGAGCAGGCAGGTAGTTCAGGGTATTGCCTGTACCTGTGCCAGCTGCCGCAAGAGGCGTTGCCATATTGTCAAGGGCTCTGGCAGCCAAAGTAAAGCTCAGACCCTTAGTGACATAGCCCAGCTCGCCATAGATAGCCTTGCCTGCATGACCCAAAGTTGAGAAATCTTTGCTCTTGCCAACATACTCGCCACGGAAGTTAAAGCCCTCAATATCAAAATTGAGGCGTGCAGAGTACATGTTGAGCATATTCTGAGATGCAACATCTCCAAGTTTCTCGTAGCGGTTTACATAGCTACCCTCAAGGAAGAGCGCGCCATTGTTAAGACCGAAAATATCGCCCAAAGAGAGGCTCAAATCAGCACCGCCAGCCCAGCCACTCTGGTAGTTGTTATATAGGCGTGGACGACCGTAGAGAGCCTTAAGGGTCAGATAGTTTCCAAGGTTATATGTAGCACGCAGACCGAGCAGTGAGTTGTTAAAGCCCAACTGACGGTCCTCAAAGCTACGATAGATAAGTCCGTTACCAAATTGGTCGTAGATATTACCCAGGGTTACAGAGTAGCTCTTATCCTGCCACTTAGCGTAAATCATCGGCACTAAAGCCTTGTACTTACTGCCATACTGACCAATCTCATAGCCCTGAAGTGCAGGCAAGTATGCCTCAGCCTGAATACCTGCTGAGAAGCGACCATTGTTGTAGTCAACTTTCAGGTAGTCGTTTGAGCCAAAATGACCCTCTGGAGCGGGTGTAGAGAGCGCGCTATCGTTAAAATAACCGATATTGTTACTCTCAAAGCTACCGACAAGAGTACCGCCCTTCTCGCCTAACCTTATCTGAGCTGTGAGGGGCTGTAGTGCAAGTGCAGCAGCTAACATACAGAGAATTTTCTTCATTTCCTATATAGTTAAAAACACCACCAAAGGCTATCTTCTCAGATAACCTTTGACGGTGTTAGTGTTGGCGATTATTTACGACCAAAACGCTGGTCTGCAACCTTTTTGCTGTTCTCCTTGAACTGCTCAGTTGAAAGGATGCGGTAGTCAACCTTCTTAGGCACTGAAATCTCTGCACCTACAGGCAGAGCCGAGCGGCTTCTGAAGTGGTACTTAGATGGAGCAACCTTGTAGATTGACTGAGCTGGAGTATCAACAACAGTACCTACAGACTTTGTCACAACAGATGCAGGAGCAACAGTTGCAGCACCCTCCTTGTATCCACGAGTAAGCACGATAGGAGCTACAATGCGGCTATATACCTGGTAGCCTGTGCCACCGATAGTTGAAGACTCACGAACAATGTTTGGATAGAACCAATCGGTCTGCTGTACTGTGACATTGTTGTCGTTTGTAACCTCGTAAGTAAGCTGTATTGGGTCGATTGTAAGAGTGTTCTTATCAGCCGAAATAGTTACAGGGAAGTAACCTGTCTCGCCATTGAGGTATGGCAGAGTGTAAACTGTGTAGTCTGACTCGCCCTTTCTGTAGTTAACACCCATCAGGTGGTAAACATTTTTGTACCACTGTGACATTGGCGAGAAATAGTTTGTATTGAACGGAACATAGAGCTTACCATCTGCTGCAACCTGGAAGTACCACTTAGGACCGAAGTCAAATACAGGAGACTCGTAGTTGTAAGCCGAGTAAGTGTCTGCATCTGCAATAAACAGGTCATAAGGAGAGGCATACTTGGTAGGTATTACGCCATCTGGCTTATCTGTATGCTCTGGGTTGCTACATGGCAACTGGTCAATATCGTACTCAAGAGCAAAGCCTTGGCAGAGGATACGATTCTGGTTGCGAACATGAGCGTTGAAGTCATCAACAGAGGTCTTGAACTGCTCATATACTGCGTCAACCTCCTCCTTTGTCTTCAGGCTTGAAGAAGAGAAGAAGAGATTGTAAACCTCCTCAGGAAGGGTATTCTCATAGCCAACCTCGCCGATTGTTACCTTACATGATACTGGCTCCTCAATAACCTCCTGATAGTTATGCTCCTGACCCTCAGCAGGATTCTGACGGTAGTGGTAGTGAGTATAGCGAAGAGTTGTAGATGCTGTCCACTCGCCCTTAAGGTCCTCAAAGAGTGAAGAGTTTACAAACTGAGCAGCAGGCTCCTTGATTGAGCGCATAGCACCAGAGGCAACAGTTACAACACCCTGGCTATTTCTCAGACGAACAGCACAAACAGTGGTTGCATCTGCACGAGTAGAGTACCAGAAACTGTAACCCTCAGCAGTTCTAACTGCAGCAATCTCAGCATCACTAAGTGAAACTCCGTAAGTATCCACAATCATCTCCATAGCCTCCTCCTCAGAGTAGCCGCCTTTCGTGTACTGATTGAGAAATGAAGCCCAATCACGCTCATAGTTTGCAAGAATCTTTGCATCAAGCACTGTACCCTCCGTACACTTAACATTAAACCAAACCTGGTCGCAACGGTCTGCGCCCTCTGGGTTGCTGATACCCTTAACCTCAACCTTTGCAGGAGCCTCGGTTGGCTTTGGCATAGTGAACGGGTGCTTTGAGAAGCTCTGCTTTGAGCCGTTAGCATCACCTAAAGCTGTGATATAAAGTGTGTAGTTTGTATCCTGAGAGAGCAGGTAGTAATCGCTAAGTTCAATTGTAATCTCGCCCATTGCGCTCAGTGAAATACCGCTCATAAATGCGTGGTATGATGTGATGTACCACTGTACATAGTCTGCCTTGTTGTTAAGCAGTGGAAGCAACTCTAAGTATGTACCTGAGTCCATGATACCGAAGCAGTAGCTGTGAACACCCTCAGTTGGAGTGATTGTCAGCTTACCACCGATAGGAGTAAGGTCCATTTTAACCTCTGGCTTAGCACTCATCTTGCTTGGAGCCTTGCTCTGGAAGAAGTCACGACGATAGAATCCGCTCCAGTAATCCTTCTGGTCTGGATACTGACCTGTTGTGTTTACAACATTCCAATATGCCTTCTGGTCGAAGAGTGGATTGTAATAACCATCGCCCCAACCCCAGTGGTCAGTGTGGTCCATAGTAAACTCGCCAAGAATCATATACATTGGCTGACCTGGAACAATTGGAGAGTAGAGCGCAGCTGAATCCTCTGCATTAGGGTCTTTGCCTAAGTAGCTATCAAGCTCACTGAAAGTCCAAGTTGCAGAATCGGTAATGTAGTTACCCCAAGCTGTGTCGTGCAGGTTAATCATATCTGCATCAGAGTAGCCTGTAAGATTGGTGTAATATACAGGGAACTCGCAAATACCCCACTTTACAACATTACCCTCCTTAACCTTGTCATGAGGATAGTTGAAGTGTGCAGATACTGACATGTAGTCAACATCAAAGAAGGTAAGCTCCTCTGTAAAGCCCTCTGTTGTGAAAGGCAACTTAACAACCTCGCTATGATACTCCTCTGCAGTAGTTGCACCAGCGATAACAACATAATAGTTTGTCTCAGGCTTCAGATTTGCAAGCTCAAGGGTGTTCTCGCCATCCTTGCAAGTAGCTGTTGTACCTGTTGCAAAGACAATGTCAGCTGCAAAATTTGCATCCTTAGTCTCCACCAAATAGGCGTAGCTGGCAATATTCTTAGTTGTCAGCTTAACTGTAGCCTTTGATGTGCTAACCTTTACCAACTCCGCACTCATCTCGCCCACAACAGGCTCTGGTGTTGGTGTTGGCTCCTCTATACCTGGCTTATCACCCTCCTCTTCTTTGTCGATAGGAGCATCCTCGCAAGCCACCATTGCTACTGCCAAAAGAACTACAGAGCAATGCAACAAGTTGTAAAGAAATTTTTTCATAGAATAAATAGTTATAGTTTAATTTTGTTATTGTCACTCAGTATCAGCATACTTAGCGGTGCAAGATACGACAAAAAATTCATTTTATGAGTAAAAAAATGAATAAAAATAAGTGTTCTTTTTCTCGCACGCGAGGCAAACGCTTGAAAATCAGACAATTGAAAAGACAAATTCCAGAGAGTTTTGGGCAGTACGCCTTAATGACAGAGAATAATAGAAAATAGCAGCGTGCTACGCCCTTAATGGCACACAATAGCAGCGCGCAAAGTTCAAGGGGCTCGATGCTCCGAAGAACTTTTGATGTTCTGCTCCTTAAGTCCCCTAATCTCACTAATCTCCTTAATCCCCCTAAAATATTTCGCGCTTGCGCCCCTAAGTTACTGCACCACAACCTGGTTAACGATTTGGATGCCAGCCTCACGGTTTATAGCTCGGACGAGGGCTTCGCGTTGCATCATAAGTTCGCTACGCATAACGGCAGAGGTAACATGCACATAGAGTGTGCCGCCAGCAAATCTTACGCGGCGGGTCTGTTCAGAAACTATAGGTCCGACGACTCTGCGCCAGGTCTCAGGGAGTCCGCCCTCGGCGATTTTAAGGGCTATATTTGGGCTTTTGAACATCTGTTCGAGCAGCTCTCCAACTGCTTTAGGCTCAGTGCGTTTCATACTCTACTACTCCAAGATTTTTCCGTATGTAACTTCAAATAGTTTATACCCTGCGCCGCTTCTATTGAGCAGTCGTTCCATACGCTCACGGTTGCAGTCGGTAATAAGTATCTGCCCGAAGCTATCACTTGAAACAATAGATATTAGCTCGGCAACTCTACTCTCGTCAAGTTTGTCAAAGACATCATCAAGCAGCAGCAGTGGACTCTCTCCTGTCTGCTCTGCAAGCAGCGAGTATTGAGCCAACTTCAGAGCCACGATAAACGACTTCTGCTGCCCCTGCGAGCCGTAGCGTCTGAGCGGCATATCGCCAATGGTAAACAGTATATCGTCGCGGTGGATTCCAGAGGTTGTAAAACCCAGAATAAGGTCCTTCTCGCGCGACTGTTCAAGCAGCACATCAAGCGGGGTATTATTAAGCTCTGAACGGTAGGTAATATTGACCGTCTCGTGGTCAGCAGAAAGCAACTTATAGTATTGAGCCACAATAGGTTGCAGTTCTTCGATAGTCTTTTGTCTTACGCGATGGATAATCTCTGCTGAGGCTGTAAGTTGCATGTCGTAAATCTTAAGCATCTGCTCGTCAGAGGAGATTTTTAGGAACTTATTTCGCTCAGCAAGGGCAGTGTTGTAACGAATCATTGCGGCAAGATAGTCACGGTCGGTCTGTGAGATAAAGGCGTTGATATACCTTCTGCGCTCCTCGGCAGCATCGCTTATAAGCACCGAATCTGCGGGCGAAGCGATAACTACAGGGATAAGACCGACATGGTCAGAGAAACGCTCGTATGCCTTGCCGTTACGCTTTATAATCTTCTGAGAGCCACGGTTATAGCTGCATACAATCTGCTCTTTGCGACCATACTTATTCTCATACTCGCCCTCAATGATAAAAAACTCTTCGCCATGAAGTACGCACTCCCTGTCACTCATGCCAACAGCCGACTTACACATGGATAGGTAGTGGATGCTATCCACGATGTTTGTCTTGCAGGTGCCATTATCCCCTACAAAGCAGTTTATACCGTTTTGCAGCACAATCTGTTGCTGTGCCAGATTCTTAAAGTTTATTAACGAGAGCTTTTTAAGATACATAAAACCGTGTTTTTCGCCTCCAAAGTTACGAAAAATTGATAAAACTCAAAAAAAACGCAACAAATGGTGGTTAATTGATTAAAAAATCTTATTTTTGCCGATTGAATAGAACATTGCGTAAATAATTATTAAAAAAACAATAAAAAATTATGGCAAAAATTGAAAATCAGCAGGAGGCTATGGTTGCCGAGGCTGTAAGCAAAACAGAGGTATTTTTTCAGAAGAACGGCGGAAAGGTGATGTTATCACTTTTGGCTGTTGTTATCCTTGTTGTAGGCGGTTATCTCTACAAGAACTTTATCATTGACGGCAACGCTGAGAAGGCTTCAGCTCTTATGGTTGAGGCTCAGGACCGTTTTGGTGTAGCAAACCCTGACTTCGCACTCGCACTCAATGGCGACGAGAACGGCGCAGGTTTCCTTGATGTTCTTGAGAAGTACAGCTCAACCCCAGCTGGCAACCTTGCAAAGCACTATGCAGGTATCTGCTACCTCCGTCTTGGAGACTTTGACAATGCAGAGAAGTATCTGTCTATGTACAAGGCAGTTAACGAGCTTACAGCAGAGGTTGTAAACGCTCAGAACTTGGGTCTTAGAGGCGATATCGCAGTTGAGAGAGGCGACTATCAGGCTGCTGTAGCACTCTACAAGAAGGCTGTTGCTGCATCAGAGAACATCTACACTGCTCCACTGTTCCTCTACAAGCAGGTTTTGGCTTACGCTGCACTTGGTAACGCAGCTGAGGCTCAGAAGTGCTTTGATACACTTCAGGCTCAGTACCCTATGGCAGTTGAGACCCGCGATGCTGAGAAGGTTTTGGGTACACTCTAATAAACTACAATACAAAACAGCGTGATTTCACCATCGGAGATAAAGGTGGGCATTGTTGCCGAGCAGGGGCTGGATATTTGGTCTGCCCTGACCTGCTTGAAACAGAGCGGATGTACTGACGAGAATATTATTGTCAAGTATGTCCCACAGTTTCAGGTTGCTCTCGGCGCGCTCTTCTTTGCAGAATATACCGATGTTGATTGTACCATAGTTATCGCGCGCGAGTATAACAACGCCGTGGCAAATACCCTACTGAACTTGCAGATTCAGTGGAATATGCCAATTGACTACGCCACCTACCCGGCTGTCAACTGTGACGCTGTTATACAAATGGTGCAACTCCAAAGCACCATGGCAGAGGAGTCCCCTACCGAGCGAAAGAGCCAATTAAGCTAAGATATATTTTGAGTTCAAGCATACCTTGACACACCACCGCAGCCAAAAACTGCGGTGTTTTTTTTTTGGGGGGGGTAAGGGGTGCTGTTGGTTGGCAATGGAAAGAGCGCAAAAATTATAGGGGATTTAAGGAGGTTAGTGAGTTTAAGGAACTTAGGGAGCGGAACAGAAAAGTTCTGCGGGGCATCGAACCCCTTGAACTTTATAACACACTCCTTAATCTCCTTAAAATTCCCTAAACTCCCTTCTGCGAAGCAGAAAGCCAGCGTAGGTGTCTCCTATGCTGGCTTTAATTATGTTCTTATGTTCAGCG
The DNA here is from genome assembly GCA_964541245.1 of uncultured Alistipes sp. Taxonomy (GTDB): domain Bacteria; phylum Bacteroidota; class Bacteroidia; order Bacteroidales; family Rikenellaceae; genus Alistipes. The sequence goes on along the minus strand of CAZIPR010000039.1, from coordinate 5,810 downwards.
TAGCCTACTCAGCCTTCTGTTTGACAAAGCCTTGGGCACGCAGTTCGATTTCACTGCCGTCGGGAGTTACAAGGAAGCAGCCTGTCTCTGGGGCTGTGATGTGACCGATAATATCTATACAGCCTATTGCGGCGACTCTATCGCGCATCTCAAGTGGCAGGGTAAAGAGCAGCTCATAATCCTCGCCGCCGTTGAGTGCAGCTGTTATAGGGTCTATATTCATCTGCTCGCCTAAAGCCGAACACTGCTTAGCTATTGGCATACGGTCGAGGTATATCCTTGCGCCGCAGAGCGAGGAGCGGCATATCTGCATAAGGTCTGAGGCGAGACCGTCACTGATATCAATCATAGAGGTTGGCACTATGCCCTCCTGCGCCATTGAGCGGATAATATCGTAGCGGGCGCGAGGTTTGAGGTAACGCTCAAGCAGGTACTCAAAGCCCTCAAACTGAGGTTTTTCGTCTGGCAGACCCTCCAACACGCGGCTCTCTCTCTGGAGTAGTTTGAGACCCATATATGGCGCACCAAGACTGCCTGTGATGCAGATAAGGTCGTTGATTTTGGCTCCGCTACGACGCACAACAGCCTCTTTCTTTGCCCTACCTACTGCCGAGATATTTATCACAAGTCCATTTACTGAGGCTACAGTATCTCCGCCCACCATATCCACCTCAGCCTCCTTGCATGCAAAGGCAACTCCGTCGTAGAGGTCCTTGAGAAACTCTACAGATATTTTAGAGGATACAGCAACCGATACTGTTATCTGCTCTGGGATGGCGTTCATAGCAACAATGTCGCTAATACCCTTTGTGACAGCCTTGTAGCCCAAATGCTTAGGCGGGAAGTAACGCAAATCGAAGTCAACGCCCTCAACAAGGGTGTCTGTGGTAAGAAGAAGGGCTGTACTCTTTGATGCCTCTATTACTGCGGCATCGTCTCCTACGCCCAAAATGGTACTCTTTACCTGCGGCTTGAAGCCAGCCGTAAGTTCATCTATCAAGCCAAACTCTCCGAGTTCGGCAATCTCTGTTCTACCTTTAATCCTATTCATGCCACAAAGATACAACTTTTTTGACTGGGCAAGTGCCTGTAGGGGTAAAAATTTAGAGTTGCGCACTTTAATAGCAGAAATAACAGAAAATAGCAACGGGCTTACGCCCTTAATGGCATACAATGGCAGTGCGCAAGAAACGGTTTTGAAACTTATTTCGAGGCTATTTGAGAACTATTTTTGAGTAGATTTTGGTTTGAAAGGCGCAGGCAATAGCGGGCTATTTTCAAGTTTTTCAAACCAAAATATGCCAAAAAGAGTCTCAAAGAGACCGAAACCACACCTTGGCTGTAAATAACCTTTGCAATAAGTTTCAAATCAGTTTCTACACCCGATACCCTGTACCGCTTGGTTATTAAGGGTCGAAGACCCGCTGTCATTAAATGCTATTCTGTGCTATTCAGTGTCATTTGTTCGCGCTCTCCCCTACTGACTATCACTGCAAAAAGCTGCTGTACTATGCTGTTACTCCGCGTAGATACTATTCAGCAGCCAGGCTAAGCGCACGCCGCCTGCGAGGATTCTATCCTCGATTTTAGGGGTAAAGTAGTTAAGGTAGTAGTATGACAGCTTTGCGTTTTTTGGCGAGGCGATATATATCTCTTTTGCCACTTCATGGCTCTCTTCAAGCCACTGAGCCGCTGTACCTGTAGCCAATTTTGCCTTTTTCTCTGCGGGGCAAAACTTATCAAGCTGCTGTTGCCACTCGGTATAACTCCAGCGGTGGGCATCCTCTATAAGGTTTATATCCCAGAGTTCGTGCAGCTTTATCTTCTCCCCAAAATATTTTACATACACACGATTGCCGCCCAAATCGCTCAGTCTACCTGCGTGCATAGGGGCATGAATATCGCCCACAAGGTGGATTAGGAACTTGAGGTTTAGTGCCTCTTCCGCCTCAGAGAGTTTGCCGCTTTTGAGCTTTGCCACAATGCTATCAATAGCCGTTACAACATCGCCTTTAGGATTTTTGGGCATTGTTTGGTATGTATGCCCCTTGTCAACATTGGCATAGTGCCATGTTTTGGTGTATCTGTAAGGGTGTGAGTGGCTGGCGTTATCCATCCAATTGGCATAATAGACAAGTGAGTGACCACCAAGGGCACTAACAACCTTCTGATAGACCTCTGGCTGCAAGTTGCACTCAGCGATATACGCCACCGCATCGTGCCCCTTCTGCCCCCAGCCGAAGCAGTTGAGGCTGAGAGCAAGGGCGCAAAGTGTTGTAAATAGTCGTTTCATGCTACTGATTCATTGTTGCGAGGAACTCCTCATTGCTTGAGGTCATAGACATCTGCTTCTGCAAGAACTCCATAGCCTCAACCACGGTCATATCTGAGAGGTATTTTCTCAAAATCCAAGTACGCTGCATAACCTCACGGCTGAGCAACATATCCTCCCTACGGGTGCCCGATGCGATAACATCCACGGCAGGATATACCCTCTTGTTTGAGAGGCGACGGTCGAGCTGAAGCTCCATATTTCCTGTACCCTTGAACTCCTCGAAGATAACCTCGTCCATCTTTGAGCCTGTGTCGATAAGGGCGGTGGCGATAATTGTCAGTGAGCCCTTCTCCTCGGTATTTCGTGCCGCGCCGAAGAAACGCTTTGGCTTGTGGAGCGCATTTGCATCAACACCACCAGAGAGTACCTTACCCGATGCAGGCTGCACTGAGTTGTAAGCACGCGCAAGGCGGGTTATAGAGTCAAGCAGAATAACAACATCGTGCCCACACTCAACCATACGCTTAGCCTTCTCAAGTACCATCTCGGCAACCTTTACATGGCGTGTAGCCTGCTCGTCAAAGGTTGAAGCGACAACCTCTGCCTTGACATGGCGCGCCATCTCGGTAACCTCCTCTGGTCGCTCGTCAATAAGCAACACAATCATATAGACCTCTGGGTGGTTGTCGGCAATGGCATTTGCTATATTCTGCAACAGCATGGTCTTACCAGTCTTAGGCTGCGCCACAATAAGGGCACGCTGACCCTTACCTATAGGCGAGAAGAGGTCAACAACGCGGTTTGACAAGTCGTTGTGACCATTGCCTGTAAGGTTGAACTTCTCATTAGGGAAGAGTGGGGTCATATACTCAAACTGTACACGGTCGCGGATAGCCTCTGGGCTAAGTCCGTTAATCTCTATCACGCGAACAAGCGGGAAGTATTTCTCGCCCTCCTTTGGAGGTCGGATAATACCTGTTACAGTGTCGCCCGCCTTAAGACCAAAGAGCTTAATCTGCGACGGAGAGACATAAATATCGTCTGGAGAGTTAAGGTAGTTATAGTCTGCCGAGCGCAGAAAACCGTAACCCTCCGGTATAATCTCAAGTACGCCCTCGCCGATGATTTCGGCAGTAAAGTCGTCCTTGGTAATCTCCTCCTCAGCAGGTTTTGACGGCTTTGAGTTCGACTCTTTTGCGGGCTCGACCTCAGCCTCTGTCTGAGGTTGAGCCTCAGTCTGCTCAGTTTTCGCCTCAACCTCAATAGGTAGAACAGGCTCAGCAGCATCTACCTTAACCTTCTTTGGGCGACCTCTGCGCTTAGGCTCACTCTTTACCGCTTCTTCGGTCTTTGGCTCAACTTTGGCAGCATCATCTGTGCCCTTTTCAGCCTGCTCAGGCTCTGTAACGCTCTGAGTAGCAACCTCTACCGCGGCACTCTTAGGTCGGCGACCCCTGCGCTTAGGCTCGCTCTGCATCTCGGCTTTAGGCTGCACAGCAGCAGGCTCTGCGCTGCTCTGTGCAGCATCTGCCTCGGCTACAGCCTTTATGCGTGCAATAATACTCCTCTTAGAGAGTCTCTCGTCTGTGATTCCGAAGACTTTGGCAATTTGGCGCAACTCTTCGATTGTTTTGCCCTCAAGGGCAGCAAAATCTTGCATATAAAATCTGTTTATATAACTCTGATTGAATTACCTATCGGACGATAGGCTTGATGACACTGCAAAGATAGTACATTTTCGTAAATAACAGCTTAAATTCCAAAAAAAATAGCTATTTTTGCATCTAATTAAAATCTTCCGCTATGAAAGTAAACATCATCAACCGCTCAGGTATGGAGCTTCCGTCATACGCAACTCCGCTCTCAGCAGGCATGGATTTAAGAGCTGCTATGGAGCAGAGTATAACCCTCAAACCCCTTGAGAGGGCTTTGGTGCCTACAGGGCTCTATGTAGAGCTGCCAGAGGGCTATGAGATGCAAATCCGCCCCCGCAGCGGGCTTGCTGCAAAGCACGGTATTACTGTGCTTAACTCCCCTGGCACAATAGATGCCGACTACCGTGGCGAGATAAAAGTTATCCTTGTAAACCTCTCTAATAACGAGTTTGAAATTCAACCAGGAGAGCGCATTGCTCAGGCTGTTGTTGCTCAGCATGCCCATATCGAGTGGAACGAGGTTAACACCCTTGGCGAAACCTCTCGCGGCGCAGGCGGCTTCGGAAGTACGGGAGTTAAATAGAGAGTAGATAAAAACGCAAAAAAGTTCTGCGGGGCATTGAGCCACCGCAGAACTTTTATTACTAAGTATCTGTCTTATTCGACAGAACAAGCTAAACGGAAGCCGCAGCCGTAGCTACGATCGTCTGCACTGTTGTTGTTACGATTAGAGACACGACAGTTCCCGGCATTGTTGTTCCAGCTACCGCCACGCAAGACGCGGTTAGAGCCACCCTCCGATTGCCACCTTTTCCATCACTCCCCTACGAAAACCATGCGTAGAGGCTTTATCCACAAAAGCCAATAGCGGCGTAATATGCTCTGCATACCTCTTTAGGCATATTCTACAAATTAGTAATCAATTTTTCGTTTCCAAGCAAACTCTATTTTGGTCGCTTTGAACTTCGACCTAATTATAGAACATGCCTAAATATTTTTCCTCGCTGCGGCAGTCGGTTTGCGGCGCGCTTGATGCGCTGCTCGCTTACCGACAGCCGAGAACTTCTCTATTTTTCTTTTTCCTTTTTCTTTTTTTGCTTAGGTTGCGGATAATGTATTTCTCCAAGTCTTACTCAGGGGAACAAACGAGGCGGAAGCCGTAGCTGCCGCGACGAATGCCCGCACTGCGGCAGTTGCGACTAGAGACACGACAGCGCCCGGCAATGTAGTACCAGCTACCGCCACGCAAGACGCGGTTAGAGCCACTGCTTGGACCCGTAGGATTAGTCTGTGAACTACTGCTGTAACTGCCGTACCAATCATAGCACCACTCATATACATTTCCGCTCATATCATACAAACCAAGTTCATTTGGCTGTTTCTGACCCACGGGGTGGGTTTTACTACCAGAGTTACTTGTGTACCAAGCAACATTGCCTATATTGTTACTACCACTGTATTTATATCCTTGTGACTTATTACCTCCGCGTGCCGCATACTCCCACTCAGCCTCGGTTGGCAAGCGGAACTTTTTGCCTGTTTGAGCATTAAGTTTGGTTATAAATTCTTGAATATCGTTCCAAGACACTTGCTCTACAGGCAGATTATCACCCTTGAAATAGCTCGGATTACTACCCATTACTGCACGCCATTGAGCCTGAGTAACTTCATACTTACCAATGTAGAAGTCCGAAACAGTCACTTGATGCGTTGGCTTTTCATCACTATCTGCATCACTGCCTTGCTCTGAGGTCGCGCCCATAGTAAAGGTACCACCCTTGACAAAGACCATCTCGATATTGCCGATATTTGAACTGCTACCACTGCTTTGGGCTGAGGTTGAGACTGTCTGCTTGCTCAGTGTAGCAGCAACGGTCTCG
>CAZIPR010000038.1:0-19322 GCA_964541245.1 uncultured Alistipes sp. | reverse complement strand
GGAGATTAGGGAATTTTAAGGAACTTAGGGAGCGGAACAGAAAAGTTCTGCGGGATATCGAATCCCTTGAACTTTTGCGCGCAGACCCTATTGTCACTAAAGTCTCTAGAGCCCTTAAAGACCCTACTAAATGCGCGCTGCTATTCAACTGCGCGCACATGTTGCACCGTCAGTGCAAAAAGTCACGATATTATGTGGGCTGCCTATTTGGGGCAGATGATTTTTAGCAGACCTTTGAGACACTCGATATTCAGTGGGAAGTCGGCACTCTGTTGTCCGTCCATATCGGTCAGTGGGGAGAGTGGGGAGGAGATTTGCAGTTTTGAGGAGCGGATATGGATAATATCCTCGTTCTCCTTGCCAGCTATAATCAGTTGGACGGCAGCCCATGCCCCCTCGAAGGTGTTGCACTTACGCATTATCATACAGTCGAGCAGACCGTCGCGCACAGAGGCGTTTCGGGCTATAGGAAATTTGCCAGCTGTTTCGCCATTGAAGATAAGGGTTATCATGCTGCTCACATCGCATGTGCCACTGTCGTGTACGATATGCACGGGGATATACTCTTTGTTGTGTAGCTCCTTAGAGCCCTCAATAATATATGCCGCCTTACCAATGCGATTTTTTATCTTCTGAGGAGTGTGCTGGGATGTTGTTGTAAACATGCCAAAGCTCAGGATGTTAACAAAATAGAGCCCATTTACCCTGCCGCAGTCTATCTCCTCAAGATGACCGCCTACAATCTGCTGTGCTGCTACAATGGGACGGGAACTCATGCCTAAAGCCCCCGCAAAGTCGTTTGCTGTGCCTGCGGGGATAATGCCAAGAGGTAGGTTGAGACCCCTCTCCATCATGGCATTGACAACATAGTTTACCGTGCCGTCACCACCGCAGATAACTACCAAATCGGCAGCCTGCTCCTCGCCGTCAAAAGGATTTACGCCAAAACGCAGTAATTTGGGATATGGAGTGTATCCAGCGGTAAAAAACACCTCTTCAATACCATCCATCTTTCGGCGAATCTTGCCCTTGCCCGCCTTGACATTGTATAGTATCAGCACCCTTTTCTCCATACCTTACTCAGTTTTTAATGTTGAGAAAGTTGTATATCCTTCGCCCTCTGCTATGATAAAATACACCTCTATACCCTTATCACTCAGGGTCTTAGCTGTCTCAATTGCACCCTCCAAGCCCATAGCCATAAACATCGTCGCCATGGCATCTGCCACAACACAGCGTTTTGTTACTACAGTTGCCGACAATAGCGACGAAGAGACGCTTTTTCCCGTCTTAGGGTTTATCGTGTGCGTAACCCTATTGCCCTTACTATCAGTGTGATAGCGGCGATAGTTACCCGAAGTGGCAAGCGCGCGGTCAGAGATTTTAACAACCGAGTGCTGGTACTCCCCAGGGCTCTGATTGCCCTCAAAAGGGGTGTCAATGCCCACTCTCCACGCTACTTGTCGGGGATTCTCCCCCGCAGCGCGAATCTCGCCGCCAATCTCAACGATATAGTTGTTGCAACCCAAAGCCTCAAGGCGGTCTGCAAGAAGGTCAACAGTATAACCCTTAGCAAGCGAGTTGAGGTCAAACTGCACCCTGCTATCATCCTTTACAACTCTGCTGCCAACAATTCTAAAACGGTCAAAGCCTACAAATTGCAGCAGCGAGTCTATATTCGGATGTTCTATTTTGCCCTTTGCTGCAAAACCGTATGCCTCAGTAAGCGGTTTGACGGTAATATCATACGCGCCACCACTTAGACGATGTATATCGGCTGCAACAGCTATGTTTCGTAGCAGATGAATATCTAAGGTGTCGCAACGGTTGTCGTTAACCTGACTTATTAGCGAGTTGGGGTTAAAGATTGACATTGAGGACTTTGCAACACTGTCAACCCTCATAGCCTCACTGTATATATCACTCTGGCTGATAGAGGCCTTTGCCACAATGCGAAAAGTGGTGCCAAGCATGTAACCCTCCACTGTGACATAACTCTCCCTCGGAGTACACCCCACAGTGATAAACATAATGACAACTGTCTTAAATATCGCTTTTATGAAAGACATAACCCTAAATTAAATACCATCCTCTACGCAAAGTTACACTTTACAGCCCAAAACTCCAAATTTTATCACTTTCTCGATGTTAAATGCTAACGCCTGAGTACCGCAGCTTTTTGAAAAAAGCTGCACCAAAAACTTTCGACAAAAACTTCGTTTTTGGGCGTGTGCGGATTTAGGATAGCCTGCGGCTATTACAAAAAGAAAGAGCGCAATCGTTTTCAAACAAGTTTGAACGACCGCTCTCTTTCTTTTCGTACCATCTTCGATGGCGTTCCCTAAATCCGAGTACAACAAAAAAAGTCTGTACTGTTCTACAGGGTATCGGCTTTAATGCGCATTGTCATTGTGTGCCATTAAGGGCGTAGCCCGCTGCTATTCTTTGCTATTTATGCTATTAAATGCGCACCGCACTAAACCCCCTAACAGCCCCTGCTAAAGGTTTGTTACTTTGCGCAGCAGTCAGCTGACTTGTTGCACTTTTTCTCGCCACAAGCCTTATCGCAAGCCTTGTCGCAGCTCTTCTCGCACTTAGCATCACCACAGCAAGCCTTCTCGCAACTCTTCTCACACTTAGCCTCGCCGCAACATGCTTTCTCGCATTTTGCCTCGCCAGCGCAAGCCTTTGTAGGGCACTGAGCCGCCTCAACACACTGCTCACACTCAGCTTTGCATGCAGAGCTCTTCTTACTGTTATTACCTGCGCAGCTAACCATTGCAACAGCTGCAACCAACATTACAATTGAAAGAATCTTCTTCATAGCTTAAAATATTAAAGGTTAAACATACACAAAGGTAGTAATTATTTATTATTTTACCAAATATTTCTGGCATTTGCTGTGATAGTGGCACTATTGTCTGCGCACAAAGGATAGCGGTTATTAGAGGTAGTTAGTGGAAATTAGAGGAAATTAGCATTGCGCGCAAAAAGTACAAACTAAGTTTCGCTGTACTCGGATTTAGGGGCTACCAACGGAGTTGGTGCGATGAAAAATAGAGTCCTTTGCTCAAACTTGTTTGAAAGCGAAAAGGACTCTATTTTTATCGTAATAGCCGTAGGCTATCCTAAATCCGCATCAGCCATTAGCAAAACGCAGTTCTGCCGAAAGCTTTTTGCACGCTGGAGTGGCTTCAATCTCTCTTGCAAAGTTATTTGTGAGGGATTTTTAGGAGGTTGCTGCGCGAACTATGCAGACTAATAGTCCCAACTATTAGGCAAATAGTTTGTGCGGCAAGAACTAAAAATCGCCACAAAGAACGCAGTAAGAGAGATTGAAACCACTTCTTAGCTTTTTCTCGAAAAAGCGGGCAGTTCTGCGTAGCAATTGATTATTATTTACGGTTTGGTTTTGGAATTTTGCTTAAGGTTTTGTACTTTTGTAGAGGAATACACCTATTTACATTATGGATGTGCGAATTGCGGAGGATTGGAAAGCGATTCTTCAGAGTGAGTTTGACAAGCCTTACTTTGAGGAGTTGATAGCTTTTGTCAAGGGGGAGTATGCCTCTACGACAATCTTTCCGAAAGGCAGAAATATCTTCAGGGCTTTTGACAAGTGCCCTTTTGACAATCTCAAGGTAGTTATAATAGGTCAGGACCCATATCATGGTGAAAATCAGGCAAATGGGCTCTGTTTCTCGGTAAATGAGGGTGTGCCTTTCCCTCCATCTTTGCAGAATATCTTTAAGGAGGTCTGTTCGGACACGGGTGCTGCTATGCCGACAAGTGGGGAGCTTGACCGTTGGGCGGAGCAGGGTGTGCTGTTGCTCAATGCGGTGCTTACTGTGCGCGCACACGCTCCAGCGTCGCATGCAGGCAGGGGCTGGGAGCAGTTTACAGATGCTGTTGTGCGAGCTATTGCTCAGCGTAAGAGCGGTGTGGTCTATATGCTCTGGGGCAGTTATGCGCAGAAGAAGGGTGCAATTGCTGACCCGTCACAGAATCTTATCCTTAAGAGTGTTCATCCCTCGCCGCTATCCTCATATCGAGGCTTTTTTGGCTGTCGCCACTTCTCAAAGGCAAATGCCTACTTGAGGAGCATCGGAAAGACAGAGATAGTATGGTAATAGACTGATTAACAAACAGTTACATAAATAAACCTTAAAAATCAAAACAATGAAAAAGTTTTTATCAATCATGGCACTTGCAACAGCACTATTTTTTGCTGGTTGTAGTGCGGAGTACGACGACACAGAGGTCTGGAACTCCATCACATCTCTTGAGCAGCGAGTATCAGCTGTAGAGACTGTTACCAATGCTTACAAGAACAACTTGTTTATTGAGTCTGTCACTCAGGTTGAGAACGGCTATGTAATCAAGTTCTCTGACGGCTCAACAGCCACTATTACCAACGGTAAAGATGGTGCTGACGGTAAGGATGGCAAAGACGGCGTTGATGGCAAGGATGGTGCAAACGGCAAAGACGGTGTTGACGGCACTAATGGCAAAGATGGCGCAAATGGTACTGACGGTAAGGATGGTGCCGATGGTAAAGATGGACAAAATGGTGCTGACGGTAAGGACGGCGTTGATGGAAAAGATGGCGACACCCTTATCGCAAGCATCACTGTTGGCGAGGAGGAGGTTACATTTGTGCTGACAGATGGCACAACTTTCTCTATTCCGCTCTATACAATGCTTAAGGTTACTTTTGATGCAGAGGATTTGGTTGTAGTATCTCCAAAATCTACTGTAGAGGTTGCCTACACAGTTACAAGCTCAACAGGCAGCGCAGTTGTAGAGGTTGTCTCTTCAGCTGACCTTAAGGCTAAGGTTGTTGCTGGCGCAGATGGTCTGTCAGGTAATATCCTCATTACCGTAGGCGAGAGCGTTGACGAGTATAGCAAAGTTGTTGTATTTGTTACCAATGGCGACAAGGTTGTAATGAAGGCTCTTGCTTTTGAGGCTGCTGGTCTGAAAGTTGAGGAGGATGTTGTAAAGAGTGTACCTGCTACAGGTGGCGAGCTTACCCTTGAGTTCCTCTCAAATACAGCATGCGAGGTTGTTATCCCAGAGGAGGCTCAGAGTTGGATTTCAGTTGCTCCTGAAACTCGCGCGCTTGAGAAACAGACAATCGTTCTTGCTGTAAGTGCAAATACAGGCGATGCTCGTCAGGATGTTGTTGCTGTGCAGAGCAAAGATGGCTCACTGAAGGTTGAATATACCGTTGCTCAGAAGTCGGCTTTCTCTACTATCGAGGAGATTATTGCTGCTGGCGTAGGTGCTTACTCAGTTAAGGATGCTTGGGTAGCTGCTACTTATGGACGCGGTTTCCTTGCTACAGATGCTTCTGGCAAGTATATCCTCTGCTATCAGGGTGCAGATGCAACTATTCCAGCTGTTGGCACAGTTGTAAATATCGAGGGTAGCGTTACCTCTTATGCAGGTCTTCTCCAGTTTGGCACAGGTGCAATTATTACAACATCAGAGCAGAGCGTAAGCGTAGAACTTGGCACCCCTGAGGCTCTTGCAGCTGCTGACCTTGACGCTTATCTGACAGCTCCAGAGGTTAAGTACGCAACTTTTGAGGGTACTCTTAGCATTAGCGGTTACTACTATAATGTGGCTATTGAGGGTGCTACGACAGCTATCGGCTCACTCTCTTACCCTGCAGGCGATATTGCAACTGCACTTGCAGAGCTTGACGGCAAGGCTATCAAGGTTACAGGCTTTATGATAGGTGCCTCTTCAGGCAAATATACCAATATGATGGTTACAGCTGTTGAGGCTCTCGGCGGCGATGTTACCCCTGAGCCAGAGCCATCGGCAACTCTTCCTGAAATAGATACAGAGGCTTATTATACATTCCAACTTGCCGAGACTTTCGAGGCTGGTAAGTGGTATGCTCTTGTAGCTGATAATATGGCAGCGCAGGGTTTAAGTAGCAATTATGGTTATCTCAAGGTTACAGAGGTAACACCTGTGAACAACACTATTTCTCTCCCTGCAACTCATGCTTTTGGTTTCCTTGCTGTAGAGGGTGGATACACTATTCAGCAGTATAACGGTAAGTATGTATATCAGAGTGGTTCTTACAATTCTTTTAATGTGTCAGCATCTCTTCCTACCGAGGGTCTGGCTTGGAGTGTTGATTACGCTGCAAGTGTTGCCACAATTACCAATGTGGAGAAGGCTAAGTTTATTCAGTTTGACACTCAGTACACCTCTTATGGAAGTTATGATACAGAGAAGGGTGTTAAACCTGCTCTCTATGAACTTGTTGAGGTTGATACAACACCAAGAATTGTCTCTGTAGGTGCTGAAAAACTCTCATTTATTGCAGATGGCGAATCTAAGGAACTTACAGTTGAGACTTACGGCACTGCAACTCTTACAGCTACTTCAGATGTAGATTGGGCAACTGCCACCATCTCTGGCAACACTATCACTATTACAGTTGCAGCTAATGATGTTGAGCAATCTCGTGAGGGTAAACTTACAATTGCTTATGCTGATGCTACAGCTACTGTTGAACTTCTTCAAGCTGCAAAACCTGCCGCTGGCGAGGTTGAGCCTACAACGGCAGCAATAGATTTCTCTGCACAGGGTTATTCAAACGCTCAGAGTGTTGACGGTATAGAGATTAAGGTGGATGACAATGTAACGGTTGTATTTGCAAAGAGTAGCTCTTCTACCGCTCCTGCTTACTATACTGCAAGTAATGGTATTCGTATGTATCAGAATGGTGCGACTCTTGAAGTAACAGCAAATGGTAAGACAATTACCAGCATTGAGTTTGCTTTTGATAACAATATGTGGTATATTGGTGCAGACTCAGGCTCACTTTCAGAAGAGGGCGAAGTTCGTACCTGGACAGGCGAGGCTACTGCCGTTAAGTTTACCTCTACAGGTACCGATAAGAGCCACCGCGCTTATGTTAAGACCCTGAAGGTTACTTATAAATAGAGCAAGGCAACTATGTAACACGAAATATCGTAAAATGCAAAAGTTCTGCGATGGCTACTGCCTTGCAGACCTTTTGCGTTTTACAGGGTATCGGCTTTTACGCGCTCCCTAGAGACATTAGAGACACTATTGACCCTATAGACTCTAATTTTTTGCGCTTTTATTGCTGATTGCGGTACTATTTACATGCCGCCTTGTTGGTTGCTGCCGCCGATTTCTTCGGTTGTGGAGTCGGTTTTGCGGTTGGCGCGCTTGACAGTGAGTCCCTGTTTGCCGAATCGGTAGCTTACGGAGAGTCGGATTGTACGGCTGAAACCTATCCACTCGTTTGTAGTGAAGTATGTAGGGGTAGATGACTCTGAGAGGTGGCGTGTGGTGCGGCTATGTGGATTTTGGATAGAGAGCGATACTTCGAGCTTCTCTTTGAGCAATTTCTGACCAAGTCGCGCAGAGGTTGTGAAGTACCAACTCTTTGAGACGCTTGCCTGCTGAGGCTGAGCCTTCATGGCGTACTCGCTAAGGGTCAGTCTTGCACCTTTCCAGAGGGCTATGGTGGCATTAAGGCTCTCGGAGAATGCCCAGCCAGCGACTGCTATGCCCTCTGAAGGTATGCCTTCTTCAAAATATCCTGTGCGCAGGTCTGTTGAGAGCGAGAACTTCTGCGATGGGCGGTACGAAACTGAGGCTTGGAGTGCGTAAGCCCTTGTGCGACCGTGGTTTAGGTAGGTCTGGTTGATAAGACCCTCATCGTCAACAAAGGCGTGATGCCATACACGGTTATTTGAGAACATGGTCATAAACTCTGGCGAAACGGTCCACTTATTATTCATCCATGCATATTTTAGACGAACAGAGTGTGTTACGCCCGTCTTAAGGTTGGGATTTCCGTAACTACGACTTGTTGCGGTCTCGGTAATATATGGGGAGAGTGAGCTTACACCTGGGCGAGATAGTCGCTCAGAGTATGAGAGTGACAGATTATGTCCCTCCTTGACCTTGTATGAGAGCGAGAGATATGGCACTACATTTACAAGAGAGCTTTTGTAAGCCTCTGTTTTGTCGCTCACACTCTTAGAGTTGTAAAACGCACCCTCAAGACGAGCCCCCGCGCGGGCTGTAAGACTCTTTAGATTCAGTGCGTAGCCTGCATATAGGGCTGCAATGTTCTTGGTAAGGGTTGTTGTGGTCTCAGTAGGGGTGTAGGTGCCACTCTGAGTAAGAGAGCTACGCTCTATTGTGTGCTTTAATCCCGCCTCAAGTGAGTGTTTGCCCCACTTGTTGTTGTAATCAGCCTGAAATACATTTTCAAAGCCGCTGTCAATAGTAAGGGTGTTAAAATCGGTGGTTGTGCCGTCTGTGTAGAGAATACTCTCATTACTTAGACTCTCAGATGATGGAGAGATAGAGAAATACTCAGAGATTGTCAGACTATGCTCTTTTTTGTCAGCAAAAGTATGCTCGTATGCCGCCATCAGGTCAACACCTTTCCAACCGTTTTTACTGAGGTTGTTGCCAGTGTGGCTGTTGATAATATTATCAGAGTTGTCAAAGTAGATGTAGTCTTGATTACTCTTGTTGCTCCAATTGCCAAACCAACAACTTGTCTCAAAGGTTATAAGATTCAGAGTGTCAATCTGATAGCCCATATTCGCATGAGCATATAGGTTTTTGCCACCCCAACCAAACTCGCCAGTCTGTGACAGCTTTGAATACGGGGCGTTGTCGTTGCGGTTTATCAATGTGGCAGCTGATCTGCCAGAGGGGTCGTTGTCGTAGTCGCTGCTACCGAGGTAGAGCCCACCTGAGAGCGAGAATTTATCCTTTTGAACAGTGAAATTGCCAGAAAACTGTCCTGCGTAGTTGTTGTTCAACATACTCACCCCTGTAAGGCTAACACTGCCGTTGTAACCATCAAAGCGAGTCTTGGAGGTTATGATATTCAGCACACCGCCAGCACCCTCGGCATCGTATTTCATAGATGGGTTTGTGATAACCTCTATCTTCTTGATAGATGATGCAGGCATAGACTTGATAATATCGTTAAAGTTGCGACCCATAGCTCCCGCCGAGCGACCGTTGACAAGTATTTTGTAGTCACTCTGCCCGTTCATCAGCACCTTACCGTCGGCATCAATTGTAAGCTGCGGAATCTTGCGGATAATCTCCTCAAGGGTCGAAGATTGCGCCTCTGGGTCATCCTCAACAGAGTAGGAGAGCTTCTCAGCATCTGCCGTAACAATTGGCTTCTGAATAGTTACCGAGACCGCATCAACAGTAACACCCTCTGATAGCAAAATTGTACCTAAGTCAATCTTTTTGCCCTCAGCTGTAATAGCCTGCTTGTAGCTGTTGTAACCTACAGCCGATACCTCAACTGTAAGCTCGCCCTGCTCTTTTACCTCAAGCCAAAAACGACCCGTCGCATCAGCCGCCACGGCAGATACCACAGTAGAATCTCTACAAATAGCCACTGTGGCATACTCTACCGCCGAGCCCTTCTGAGCATCCTTGATAACTCCAATAACCCTGCTCTGGGCTGAAACACTCAGCACCGCAAGTGCTGACAAAACCATTAAACCTAACCTTTTCATAGCTTTTGATATTGTTTACGACACAAAGGTAGTAATTTTTCACTACTTTGCAACACAAAGTACAGTTTTTTTTTTAATTGTTGGTAAAAAATAGAGGGTTGTAATGCCATACCTATGTTAAAATGTGCGCGTGTGCGCGATGCAAAAAGTGCGTGGGCGGTTTAATAGCAGAGAATAACAGAGAATAGCAGCGGGCTTACGCCCTTAATGGCATGCAATAGCAGCGCGCAAAAGCCGATACCCTGTAAATAACAATTGCGCTTAGCTATTAAGGGTCGATAGACCCGCTGTTATTAAATGCTATTCTGTGCTATTAAGTGTCATCTGTTCGCGCTTCCCTTACTGACTGACGACGCAGTCTATGCTGCGTCAACCTCCGAAGGCTTTTTGGGAGATGGCTAAGGTGGCGATAGAGATTTTAACATCGCCGTTGCAAGCCTCGATGATTTTTGTGGCGCAGGATGTAAGGGTTGCACCTGTGGTCAGCACATCGTCAACGAGCAGGATATGTCGGGAGCGAAGTTTTTCGGGGTGGGTGACAGAGAATATATCCTCCACATTTTCCCATCTTTCGAGGCTCTCTATATGGGTTTGTGAGGGGTTGTTTTTGATTCTGCTAATGGCGTTAAAGCAGTATGGTATTGCTGTATATTGTGATATTCCTGCGGCGATATACTCTGTTTGGTTATATCCTCTTGCAAGTCGTCTTGCCCAATGTAGGGGTACGGGAACGATAAGGTCAACGCCCTCTAAGAAGTCGCTCTCGGAGAGCATTGCTGCATACCAATAGCCCATCTTTTTGGCGAATACGGGCAGTGAGTGGTACTTCATGTCGTGAATAATCTTTACCCACCTTCCGCCGCTGACAAACCACATAAAGGCACTTGCGCGGCAGATAGGTACAATGCCCCAGAAACGCTGTTCAAGGATATTTTCGCGCTCTGTCCACAGCTCGGTATATGGAGCGGCAAGGCGGCACTCAAGGCAGATAAAGCTCTCGCCGCCTACCATTGTCTTTCCGCAGACGGGGCAGATATTTGGGACAAAGAGCGAGAGTAGGCTCTTGGCTGCGCTATGCAGCCTCTTTACAACACTACTGCCACTCATAGTGTGGTGCTGCAATGCCAAGAAGTGCAACTATGCGCTCTACAACGGTTGTGCAGAGCTGTGGTATATCCGCAGGGCGGGAGTAGAAAGATGGCGCAGCAGGCAGGATGATTGCCCCCGCCTCGGTAAGTGTTACCATATTGCGCAGGTGGATTAGAGAGAGCGGACTTTCGCGTACCACGACAATTAGTCGTCTGCGCTCTTTGAGCATAACATCGGCAGCCCGTTCAATAAGCGATTGCGAGATTCCAGAGGCTACTCTGCTGAGCGTTCCCACGCTTGACGGCACAATAACCATTGCATCCCAGCTTGCCGAGCCACTTGCTACAGAGGCAAACATGTCACTGTTGTCGTAGCTTACAATCTTGCTGCTTTGAGGCAGTGTTACCCCTTCTGTGGCTGCCACTTTGAGCGCGTTTGTGCTGCATATAAGGGCTATTTTCTCAACCTGACTGCTTGCAATCAGGCTCTCAAGTAGCAGTCGGGAGTAGATTGCTCCGCTGGCGGCTGTTATGGCTACAATAATCTTCATTGTGGCAGATTATAACTCTATGATTTTGCATTTCAACCCCATTTCGCGGACCTTTTTCAGCGTGCGAGGCAGGGCATAACTCATATTTTTGAACGCCTTTTCTGAGTCGTGGAACACGACAATAGAGCCGGCTGCAATATAGTCTGTGACATTTTTTAGACACTTCTCAGGTCTAAGTGCGGGGTTGTAATCTCTTGAGACAATATCCCACATAACAATTTTATAACGCTTTGCCACGGCTCTGACCTGCGACGGAGTGACTCTGGCGTATGGTGGGCGAAATAGCTCTGAGTGGATAATATCTCCGGCAAAATCAACATCCTCAAGGTAGCGTTCAAGCGACATACCCCACCCCTTCTGGTGCGAGTATGTATGGTTACCCACCTTGTGACCCTCGTCAATAATCTTCTGGTAGAGGTCGGGATACATCTCTGCGTTTTTGCCAAGTACAAAGAAAGTCGCCTTGGCGTTGTACTTACGCAGGGTCTTGAGAATCCACTCTGTAACACCTGGCGTAGGTCCATCGTCAAAGGTTAGAAAGACCCCCTCACTATCGTCAATCTCCCATATAAGGTCGGGCATCAACCTGCGGATAAATTTTGGCGGTTTTATCTTCATACCAAATTACAACTCAATATAATTCCTACAAATGTAGTCAATAATTTTGAATTTGCACAAATAATGCATACTTTTGTAGAAAACAGTTTAACCATGAAGATTTTTTCAAGAATAGTTTTGCTTGCATCGCTGCTTGTCGTAGCTGTGGGATGCAAAAGTTTTACCACACTCTCTAACAGCGACAATAAAAAGCCTATTCAGGGCTCAGCCTACGAGGTGCTTGTTGTCTGCAACAATCTTGAGTGGGAGGGTGCTTTGGGCAAAGAGCTCCGCTCGCTACTTGAGCAGCCTGTGCCTATGCTCAACCAGAATGAGCCGCTATTTAATGTGCTAAGAATTACCTCTGGCGACTTGCGCCACCTCTTAGTTCAGCACCGAAACATCCTTAAGGTTGTAATTTCGGACAAGGTTACTACTCCTCAGATTGTTGCTCAGTATGATGTGGATGCAGCACCGCAGATTGTCCTGACTTTCCAATCTCCAAGCGTTGAGGCTGCTTTAGAGTATCTTAAGACCAATGGCGACGCGCTTATTAAGGTGCTTGAGATTGCCGAGCGCAACCGCACATTAGCATACGCTGAGAAGCACAATGTAAAGGTGCTTAGCGACCTTATAGCCTCTAAGTTTGATGTAACTATGCGTATTCCAAAGGGTTACGAACTTCGCTCTGAGAGTGAGGATTTTATCTGGGCGTCATACGAGTTCCCTGTTGCCAGCCAAGGCTTCTTCTGCTATAGCTACCCATATCGAGGCAAGGGCACACTCTCTGCTGACTACCTTGTGGCTATGCGTAATAAGTTTGCAAAGCGTATCCCAGGACCATCTGACGGCTCATATATGGTTACCGTTGAGCAGATTACTGACGCTGAGGGCAACGCTAAGGCATTTACACCAAGCTATCGCAGCGTTGTGGTCAATGGCAAAGAGTGGATTGAGATGCGCGGTTTCTGGGATGTTGAGAACGACTACATGGGCGGTCCTTATGTGAGCTACACAACGGTAAATGATGCCACAAATCGCGTCTTTACAATAGACTGCTATGTATTCTCTCCAAAGTATGGCAAGCGTAACTATATGCGACCATTGGAGCATCTTGTATATCTTGTAAACTTCCCTAAGAGTGACAAGCAGCAGTAAAAAATACGACTACCTTATTGTCGGAGCAGGGCTCTTTGGCTGCGTGGTGGCATATCGCGCCATAAAGGCGGGCAAGAGGGTGCTTGTTATTGACCGCCGTAACCATACGGGCGGAAACCTCTACTGCACAGAGTGCGACGGGGTCACGCTGCACCGCTACGGTCCGCATATCTTCCACACTTCAAATAGTGAGGTGTGGCAGTTTGTAAACTCTATTGCCGAGTTTGTGCCATTTATAAACTCGCCAATGGCAAACTACTGCGGCAAGTTCTACAATCTGCCTTTCAATATGAACACCTTTAATGCCCTCTGGGGCGTAACTACCCCTGAGCAGGCAGAGGCAAAGATTGCGCAGCAACGCAAAGAGGCGGGTATTACAACACCGCAAAACCTTGAGCAGCAGGCAATCTCTCTTGTTGGCACAGATATTTATAAAATCCTTGTCAAGGGCTATACCGAGAAGCAGTGGGGTAGAGAGTGCTCGGAGCTACCTGCTGATATAATTCGCCGCCTGCCTGTAAGGTTTACCTTTGATAACAACTACTTCAACGACACCTGGCAGGCAATCCCAAAGGGAGGTTACAACCACTTTATAGAGAGACTGCTTGAGGGTGCAGAGGTTAGGACAAGTTGCGACTTTTTCGATAACCGAGAGGAATTTGAGGCTTTAGCCGATAAGATTGTCTATACAGGCGAGTTAGACCGCTATTTTGACTACCGCTATGGGCATTTAGAGTATCGCACACTCCGCTTTGAGGATGAGAGACTCGAAAAACCTAACTATCAGGGCGTTGCCGTTGTCAACTACACCGATAGCACCACACCATACACCCGCATTATCGAACATCGCCACTTTGATAGGGATTGCACCGCAGCACATACCGTAATTACGCGCGAATACCCAAGCGAGTGGAGAGACTGTAGCGAGCCATACTATCCCGTTGCAGATGCAAAAAATAGTGCCATAGCCGAGAAGTACCGCGCCGCAGCGGCAGCAGAAAAGGGGGTTATCTTCGGTGGTCGCTTGGCAGAGTATCGCTACTACGATATGCACCATATCGTTGAGCGCGCATTAAAGTTGGAACTATGAATATAGAACTTATCGTTGTCGGAAAGACTGACTCTAAGGAGGTTGATGCGCTTGTTACACTCTATACAAAGCGTATAAACTTCTATACAAAGTTCTCAATTACATACATCCCCGATGTCCGTAACACCAAAAACCTCTCCGAGGCAGAGCAGAAGAGAGTCGAGGGGGAGTCTATCTTGAAACTTATTAGCGAGGCAGATAGAGTGGTGCTTCTTGACGAGCGCGGGGCACAGTATAGCTCTACCGAGTATGCCGATTTTCTACAAAAGAGGATGAATAGCGGGGTAAAACGCCTTGTCTTTGTTATTGGCGGACCTTATGGCTTCTCCGAGGCGGTCTATAGCCGCGCAAACGACAAAATATCCCTCTCCCGCATGACTTTCTCTCATCAAATCGTCCGCGCCATCTTCGCTGAACAGCTCTACCGCGGGTTTACTATTATACGCGGCGAGCCTTACCACCACCAATAGCATTTGTTGTGATAAGGGCATACCTGCTTCCGCTAACCAAAAATGCGACGCTTTAATCTTGGTGCGCAATTTTAGTCTTTAAGATACTCAGCAGTGAGCGAGGCGGCGTTTGACTCTTACGGAGTAGGCAATGGCGGCGGTTGTAAGACCGGCGATATAACCGATTAGAAGACCTGTGCTGCCCATATCAAAGACGAAGGCGAAGAGGCATCCGACAGGGATATTTAGCACCACATAGGCTACAAAAGAGAGCAGTGCGATAATTTTCACATCTTGTATTCCGCGCAGCACGCCAATCATTGTACCCTGAATAGCATCTGAGACCTGATACAGAGCCACAAAGACAATCATCTGCGAGGCGAGAGCAATAACCTCGTTATTTGGGGTAAAGAGTGCTGGCAGCAGTGTTCTGAACAGCACAAAGACAACCAAAACTATTGCGCCCCATGTTGCGGCGAGGTGTGAGGAGGCGACAACAGCCCTCTTAAGTGCTTGGTTGTCTCTTAATCCGTAGCAGTGGGAGACGCGGATTGTGGTTGCGCTGCCTATTGCTACGGTCATCATAAATGCGGCATTGCCGTAGGTCATTGCAATCTGATTTGCAGCAATAGCTATAGCACCAAACCAACCCATCATAATACTTGTAACCACAAATGCTGACCCCTCTAAGAGCATCTGACCAGCCATTGGCAGACCTATGTTGAAGAGTTTAAGGGATAGTTTCAGATACTCTACATTCCTTGTAAATAGCTTCAGATAGTCTCTATACTCCCTCTTGATAACAAAATATAGGGCTATAAGCAGTGGCGAAACCCAGCGGGCTATGAGCGTAGCCAAGCCTGCGCCATAGACTCCCATAGCCTCAAAACCACAGTGTCCGAAGATAAATACCCAATTCAGTGCCACATTGACAAGGTTAGTAACTATGGCTATAACCATTGGCGTTGTGGTGTTGCCCGCACCCTCAAGAAACTGCTTGAAGCAGCCGTAGAGCATTATTGCAGGCAGCGAATATGCCATCAGTTCATAGTATGGGATAGCCATATCCACCACCTCTACGGGCTGTCCGAGTTTGTAGAGCAACGGCACTGAAAGCAGCTGCAAAACCATCATCACAACACCTAATAGAGGGTAGAGAACAAGCGAAGTTTGCAGATAGTTTGCCGTCTTGCGATACTCTCCGCGGGCAAAATGTTCGCCAATAAGTGGAGTGATTCCCAGAGTTACACCTAAGGCGAGGCTAAACATCACAAAACTGACCATAACACCAAACGATACGGCAGAGAGTGGCAGCGGATCGTTGCCACCATAGGCACCTGTCATGGCATTATCGGCAAACTGCACAACCACATAGCCCAATTGCGACAAGGCTACGGGCAGTGCAAGACGAAGATTGGCTATATATTCTGTTTTATACTTCAGCATTACAGCTCGTCAGGCATAGGAACTCTTTTATCCGTATGATTTATGCGAGGCATATCGGCTTTCCAAGCGCGCAGCTTGTCACTAAGCACCTTTGCCATCTGACCGACAACATCTGGGTCATAAATTGCAAGATTGGTCTGCTCCCCCAGGTCCTCCTCAAGGTTGTAAAGCTCTAAAGTCTCGGTCTTCATCCTATAGACCAACTTCCACTCGCCAATTCTAATGCAGCTAAGAAAATCTATGTCGTGCAAATCGTATGGCTTCCACTTGTGAGGGTAGTGCAGCACAATAGGTCGCAGAGGGTCAACATCGGAGACCTCTTTTGGGACAACAAGCAGATTCTCCTCTTTCTGACCCTTAGCCTCGCCGCGCTTTACAGCCTGCGCAACAAACTTTGAGCCGTCGGTAAACAGTTTTACAAGGCTCTGACCATCAACATCTTGAACAACCTTGCCGCGATAGTCAACACCCGCAAAATCAAGAATTGTAGGGAACAAATCCTCGCAAATAACAGGGGTGTTTATGCGGGTATTTGGGGCAATCTTACCCCTCCAGCTGCAAATCATCGGCACTCTGATTCCGCCCTCATAACATGAGCCTTTGCCCTCTCTGAGCGGCTTGTTGTGGGTGTGGCGAACTCCGCCCTTGTTTTTGTTCTCAGAGTTGCCGCCGTTGTCTGTAAGGAATATGATAACGGTGTTTTTAGCCACCCCCTTAGCCTCAAGATAGTCCATAATATCGCCTAAGCTCTTATCAACACCCTCAACCATAGAGGCGTAGCGCGCCTGACCCTCGTCAAGACCTGCATCGCGGTACTTCTGGGCAAAACGCTCGTCTGCCTGAATAGGGGTGTGGGTGCCATGATGACCCATATAGAGGAAGAAAGGCTGATTATTCTCAATAGGATACTCAAGAGTCTTTAGAGCCTCGCGGGTCAGTGCCTCAGTAAGATGTGTGCCTGTGCCGTAATACTCTGCAAGATTCTGCACAGCCATATAGTTCCACCTGCCAGGCTTATTGCCAAAGTGGTCCTCAGAGTAGTAGCTCCTCGGTGCGCCATTTACCTGCCCTGCAACATTGACTACAAAGCCCATGTTGTATGGACTTGCACCAGGAGTGCCAGAAGCAGCCCAGTGACCCTTGCCTACATGGATTGTAAAATAGCCCGCATCACGGAGCAACTGCGGAAATGGTGTGGCATGAAATGTACCCTCTATGCCCGCTACGGGACTCATGCCGTTCAAATTCCAGTCTGGTCGCACAAGACGGTCTGCCGAGGTGTCGCCTACGCCACCCTGAACACCACCACCTGTGGCATCAGAATACTCGTCTTTGACATACGAGGTCCAATTTGTAACCCTTGTGTGCGCCGCGTTCATGCCAGACATAATAGATGTACGAGTGGGCGTAGATACAGGACAAACATAGGCTGAAGTCATCATAACACCCTGCTCAGCAAGGCGTTTCATATTTGGTGTGTTGTGCCTCAGATTGTTCGGATAAACCTCCTCGCCGTATGTAACCTGAGAGTCAACCCAACCCATGTCATCAACAATAAAAAATACAATATTCGGTCTCTGCGCCGCAAAAAGCGTCGAAGGAGCCAAAAGCGCAAGCCCTGTAAGATGTCTGATTTTCATGCCCGTAAAAACTTATTTTTACAAAGGTATGCAATTTTTACCAAATACCAAAATGCCGCTGTGAGTAATCGCTACGCAGTACCGCCGCTTTTCTGAAGAAAAGTAGAGGCGCAAAAGAAAAATGACACACAATGATATTGAATAGCATTTAATAACAGCGGGTCTAACGACCCTTAATAGCCAAGCGCAACAATAAAAGTTCTTCGGGACATCGAGTCCACGAAGAACTTTTGTTTTACAGGGTATCAGTTTTTACGCACTCCTTAACCTCCCTAAATTCACTAAACTCCTTACTATAATCTCGCGCAGACCCTACAAAATCGCGCGCCCCAGAGTTAAAACACTTGTTACTGTCTTTTTTTGTCAGAGAAGTACGCTTTTAGGCGGTTGAAGCCTTCGACGCCGAGTATTGCAATGCCGCCATACTGTGCGCACTTGGCTAATCCAAAGAAGATAAACCACAGCACACTTTTAGCTGCTGTGCTTATTGGTAGAGCCATTTGTGCAAAGGATATTATGTAGAAAGGTATGGCAGAGCAGAGGACTATCACTCCTGTACGAAATGATAGCCTTGCTAACCACTGTTTTAGATGCTCTAAAGCTCGTTTTAGAGTCTTAAGCATTGTTGTACTTTGTGAAGTTGTATTTGTCGCGCAGTTGCTGCTGCTCCTCTACGCTAAGAGATAGAAAATAAGCCTTCCAGCCTGGGCAGAAGTTGATATGCCAACGCCAGAAACGACCCATTAGAGACTTAGGACTCTTCTCAAATTTTGCCCTCAGTGGGCAGTTGTTACACTTGTGTTCAGCCATGGTAGTATTGTTTTTATAGGTTATTGTTGTCGTCAAAAGAGTCGATTAGTTTGTAGAGCAGACGATATAGCTCCATAGACTCGGCTGTGTCAAGAGTTACACATTGTGCCATCTTTTGTGGCACCTCTAAGGCTTTGTTGTATAGAGCCTTACCCTCTGAAGTTATTGCTACTACGACTTTTCGCTCATCCTCCTTACTGCGTGTACGGGTTATCCAGCCGCTCTGCTCCATCTTTTTGAGCATCGGAGTAAGAGTGCCAGAATCTAAGTATAGCATATCTCCCAATTTGGATACTGTGGTCGAGTTATGCTCCCAGAGTATCATCATGGTTATATACTGCGTGTAGGTTAATCCCAATGGGTCAAGCAGTGGGCGGTAGCGTCGCACAACCTCTTTGGCTGCTGCGTAGAGTGGGAAACAGAGTTGATTTTTGATTTTCAGAGGGTCTTTCATAGCGGCTCTTTACAAATATTTTTCTATATATTGGGCAATCTGCTCAGGAGTGGTTGTAGGGGCAAAGCGAGCTACAACATTACCATTGCGATCAACTAAAAACTTGGTGAAATTCCACTTTATGCTCTGGCTCAAAAAGCCTTTCTGCTGCTCTTTAAGGAAGGTGTAGAGTGGCGAGGCGTTCTTGCCGTTGACATCTATCTTGGCAAATAGCGGAAAGGTGGTGTGGTACTTCAACTCGCAAAAACTTTTTATCCCCGCCTCGTCAAGCGGCGACTGATGCATGAATTGGTTGCAAGGGAAGTCTAAAACCTCAAAACCTAAATTGTTATAGCGTTCATACAACTTTTGCAACCCCTTGTATTGCGGAGTAAAGCCACACTGGGTTGCAGTGTTTACTATAAGCAACACCTTGCCGATATACTGAGGCTGACTAAAAAGTCCGCAAGGATGTATTAGTCAGCCTTTTTATGTTTGAG
>CAZIPR010000037.1:0-19626 GCA_964541245.1 uncultured Alistipes sp. | reverse complement strand
CTGACTAATACATCCTTGCGGACTTTTTAGTCAGCCTCTTAATAACCAAGCGCAATAAACTCTTGTGCAGGGTATCGGTTTTTGCGCACTGTTATTGTATGCCATTAAGGGCGTAGCCCGCTGTTATTCTTTGTTATTCTCTGTTATTAAACCGCGCGCCACTTTTTGCAGCGTTAGTCAGTAAGGAGGGCGCAACTAAAAAGTCAGCGCAGGCATCGAGCCTACGCTGACTTTCTGCTTCGCAGAAGGGGATTTAAGGAGATTAGGGAATTTTAAGGAACTTAAGGAGCGGAACAAAAAAGTTCTGCAGGACATCGGGTCCCCTTGAATTTTTTGCGCGCGCAGACCATAGTGTCAATAGAGACTCCAGAGTCCTTAAAGACCCTTAAAAACCGCGCGCCCAAATTAAAGCACCCCCTCCGCTCAATTAAAGCACCTAATTTGCCGTCAAAACAGTGCAAATACAACGCTCGGCGATTATCTCGGCGATGGGTCGTACTAAAATGTACTACCCATTGCTGAGATAATCGTTAGCGGAAGTAGTTGTGCTGTTTTCACGGCAAATGCATAATATGGTTTTGCCTGTTAATACTCTCAATATGTATAGCTTCGAGGATGATATTAAGGAAGTCGTGGCTTAAGCCGAGCTCCTCAGAGCGAGAGAGGATGCGCTCGACGACCTGATTCCAGCGGTTAGACTGGAGAATCATCACATTATTCTCGCGTTTGATGCGACCGATGCTCTCGGCTGCCTCCATACGCTTACTGAGCAGGTCGAAAATCTCATCATCCAAGCGGTCGATAACGCCTCTAAGCTCATCAAGAGAGGTCTGATAGGCTGCTGAATCAGAACCTGCGGCACGCCAGATAATACCATCAAGCAGCTCTACAAGCGCGTCTGGTGTAACCTGCTGTTTTGCATCGCTCCACGCCTGCTGTGGGGTGATGTGGCTCTCTATCATCAGTCCGTTAAAGTCAAGGTCGGCAGCCTGCTGAGATACCTGAAGCAGATACTCTCTATTTCCGCAGATATGTGACGGGTCGCAGAAGATTGGCAGCTCTGGCAGGCGTTTTTTAATCTCCAACGCCAAGTGCCACATAGGGGTATTGCGGTAGTGGCTTGCTCCGTAGCCCGAAAAACCGCGATGAATAAGACCCAACTGCTTTACGCCGCACTTTGCAAGTCGCTCTACTGCACCGTTCCACAGCTCCACATCGGCGTTCATTGGATTTTTAACAAGCACAGGCACATCGCTGCCCCTCAGAGCCTCAGCAATCTCTTGAACACTAAACGGATTTGAGGTTGTACGCGCGCCAATCCAGAACATATCTATTCCAAAGGCGAGTGCGCTCTCAACATGCTTTGCATTTGCCACCTCGATTGCCACAGGCAGTCCTGTACTCTTCTTAACCTCTACAAGCCACGGCAGCGCGGGAATACCCACACCCTCAAACATACCTGGTTTTGTGCGTGGTTTCCACACTCCTGCACGGAATATATCAACCTTGCCAGAGGCTGCAAGGGCTTGTGCCGTCTGAAGGGTCTGCTCTACAGTCTCTGCGCTGCATGGACCCGCTATAACTATCGGTTTTTTTGATTTGAAATCTATCATGACAATATCTATTTATGTAATACTTTCTTTATCTCGTTTGCCTTTGTGATTATATCTTGCAGAGCCTCAACATCATCCCGTTCAAGAGCCTTTCTAAAGAGGTTGAGCTGGTGTATATACTCTCTAAGGACATCAAGGACATTATATTTATTCTGCAAAAATATCGGAATCCAGGTCTTTGAAGAGCTCTTTGCAAGGCGCACGGTGCTATCAAAACCACCGCCTGCGAGGTTGAAGATAGTCTCCTCCTCGCGCTCCTTCTCAAGAACGGTTGTAGAGAGGATAAACGATGTGATATGCGAGATATGGCTCACATAAGCGGCATGCAAATCGTGCTCCTCCGCACCCATCTCAATAACACTCATGCCGAGGGATGTATATAGGGCTCTGACAACCTCAAGAGCATCATCTGCCGACTTTGAAGCCTCACAAATAACCACTTTTCGACCCTCAAAGGCATCTGAGCGTGCCGCCTGTGGACCACTAAACTCTGTTCCCCACATAGGGTGCGTTGCCACAAAGCGGCTGCGCGACGGATGCTTTGAGACAATCTCACACAGCTCCTCCTTTGTGGAGCCCATATCTATAACTATCTGGTTATCAGAGACTCTATTGAGCAACTTAACCGCAAGAGTAGGTATAGCATCCACGGGCACGGCAAGAGCTACAAGGTCTGCCATAGCAACTGCCTGGTCAAGGGTCACTACCCTATCAACAAGCCCCAACTCCACAGCCTGAGCTGCGTGAGAAGGGTTTGCCTCAACACCAACAACAGACTCTACAAGTCCCTTTTTCTTCAAGGTAAGGGCAAATGAGCCTCCAATAAGACCTAAACCTACAACTGCAACTATCATCTTTTCAAAATTTCAAGTACCTCCTTAAGTACACTCTGTGGGGCGCAGAGACTTAACCTCATATATCTATCGCCCATACTACCAAATATTCCGCCTGGGGTAAGAAATACTCCCTTGCCGTAGAGTAGCTCGTCGCAGAACTCGTAGCAATCTCTACCCTCTGGCAGTCGCCCCCAGAGGAAGAGCCCCGCCTGATTTTCGGCATACTCTATCCCCAGAACATCAAATATAGCCTTGCCAATCTTCTCACGCTCAAAATACTCGCTATTCAGCTCACTGTACCACTCCTCGCCAAGCTCAAGAGCAGTTGCTGCGGCGAGTTGCAAAGGCAGGAACATGCCAGAGTCCATATTGCTTTTGAAACGCATAATCTCGTCTATTCTATCCTTTGATGCAGCGAGCATACCTACTCGCCAGCCAGCCATATTGTGACTTTTGCTGAGTGAGTTAAGCTCCATTGCAACATCCTTAGCCCCCTCAACCTGCAAAAGACTCACAGGGGTAGAGTTGCGGATAAAGCCATACGGATTGTCGTTGAACAGCAAAATAGAGTGCGTACGGCAGAAGTCAACAATCCTCTTTAGGTCGCTTAAAGAAGCAACAGCACCCGTTGGCATGTGAGGATAGTTTATAATCATCATCTTAACGCCCTGAGTGTCAATACTATCTAAATCTGGCAAGTATCCGTTCTTCTCCTCAAGACTATACTTTGTAGCCACGCCACCTGCAAGAGCTACAGCCGATGTATAGGTTGGATAGCCAGGATTTGGGACAAGCACCTTATCGCCGCTATTAAGATAGGTCATTGAGATATGCATAATACCCTCTTTTGAGCCTATCAGTGGCATAATCTCGGTTGCAGGGTCTATTGTAACACCAAACTTAGCAGAGTACCACCTTGAGAACGCCTCTCTAAGCTCTGCCGCACCCTTATAGGATTGGTAGCCGTGCACCGTAGGCTTCGCAGCCTCAGCAGCAAGGCGAGCAGTAACGCTTGGATGTGGCGGCATATCGGGACTGCCAATACCCAGCGAGATAATGCTCTTACCGCTTTTACGCAGGCAGTCTATCTCTCTAAGTTTTTTAGAGAAGTAATACTCGCCCACACCACTCAAACGAGAGGATAGCTCTGGAGAAAAATTATTTGTCATAACTCAATATCTACATTTTTGTTATACACTCCATAAATATGCACCTCAACGCCCCTATCTCGCATACGCTGCACAGCACATCTAAGAGCCTCGACTTTTTCAAACTCCATATCTACATGGAACATGTAGTGGAACGGCTGGTCGGGGATAGGATAGGACTGCAACTTGGTCATATTTATATCAAGCCCGTTTATTGTTCCTAAGGTATCATATAGAGAGCCTGTTTTGTCTGGCACCTTAAAGAATAGCGATGCCTTATTACCCTGGCTACGCTCCGCCTCTGGCTCAAAAAGCACTCTGTCGCAATACTCAAGGATAAGAAAGCGGGTGTAGTTGTTGCGGTTTGTGTGGATATTTGGCGCAATAATATCAAGGTCAAAAAGCTCTGCTGCAAGCTCTGAAGCCACAGCAGCCGTAGTTCTTGAGCCGCTCTTTTGCAACTGCGCTGCACTTAGAGCTGTATCTGCGCTCTCTACAAGTCGCCAATTGTGCGCATCTAACCACTCGGCACACTGCAAAAGTGCCATCTGGTGCGACTCAACCTCAGTTA
The DNA here is from genome assembly GCA_964541245.1 of uncultured Alistipes sp. Lineage (GTDB taxonomy): Bacteria > Bacteroidota > Bacteroidia > Bacteroidales > Rikenellaceae > Alistipes. The sequence continues at coordinate 15,458 of CAZIPR010000037.1, read as the reverse complement.
TATCTTCGAGTCGTACTCCGCGATTTACCATAAGATTTTGGCGAATTTGTAGGCATATCTCGCCCGAAATATGGATATTACACTTTTGCAGAATATTGTAGTTTGGAAGTATTGAGCCTGCTATTGAGTTCTCTATTGCCATAACTCCATAGTCAACCTCTCTACACTCCACAGCCCTTGCAACAGCCCTAAATGTGTCACAAGGCACAATCTCCACATCGCCACCCTCGTACTCTCTTGCCGCTATATGATGGAACGAGCCTGCATAGCCCTGTATTGCAACTTTTTTCATATTTTTTCTTAAAAAAAAGCCGCTCCCTTAAAGGAACGGCTGAACTAAATCATCTATCTGCTCTGCACACGGATTACCGCTCCTCTAATCTCTGTTGTTAAAGAAGTAAAAATAGAAGTAACCAAAAAATCGTGTGCTCTGCATACTCAATACTAATTATAGTACAAAATTAGTTAAAAATTTTCAAAAACCAAACTTTTCAACCACTTTATGCATCTTTTCTGCAATTTTATCATTGCACAGGTTGCCAATACTGCCTTCGTGGGTATGGTTAACGCTGCGTGTAGGGCTATACTCGCCCCTCTGCACCTGCATACCAATCTCTCTATAAGCCTCGCGGAAAGGAGTTCCAGAGAGGGTAAGACGGTTTACATCCTCAACGGTAAAGAGGTAGTCATATTTGCTATCTGCAATAATATCGCTCTTCACAACAATATGTTGCAACATAAAGTCGCACATATCAAGGCACTGACAAAGGGTTGTGGTTGCAGGGAAGATAATATCTTTGAGCAGCTGCAAATCTCTGTGATAGCCAAGTGGGAGGTTTGTGGTAAGCAGCGAAATCTCGTTTGGAACACTCTGCAACCTATTACATTTACCCCTCATAATCTCAAAGACATCTGGATTCTTCTTGTGAGGCATAATGCTTGAGCCTGTTGTAAGGGAGTCAGGGAAGGTTATAAACCCAAAATTCTGGCACATAAACAGGCATACATCCATTGCAAACTTACCAAGCGTAGAAGCCACCGAGGCTACTGCATACGCTGCTGCACGCTCGGTCTTACCACGGCTCATCTGCGCAGCTACAACATTGTAGTTCATAGTCTGAAAGCCGAGTAGCTCGGTAGTCATTGTTCTATTGAGTGGGAACGACGAGCCGTAACCAGCCGCAGAGCCGAGTGGATTCTGGTTGGCTATATTATACGCGGCAGCAACCATCTCCATATCATCAACAAGCGACTCAGCGTAGGCTCCAAACCATAGACCAAACGAAGATGGCATTGCCACCTGAAGGTGTGTATAGCCAGGCATAAGGGTCTGTTTATGCTCTTCACTAAGCTGCTGTAGTCGCTCAAAGAGGCTATTTACATGCTGGGCAACCTTTTTAAGTTCGTCTCGCATAAAGAGCTTCAAATCGACGAGCACCTGGTCGTTTCTTGAGCGACCAGAGTGAATCTTCTTGCCCAAATCGCCAAGAGTTCGGGTAAGCATCAACTCCACCTGCGAGTGGACATCCTCAACACCCTCTTCAATTACAAACTCGCCACGCTCAATGCTCTGAGCAATAGTCTCAAGAGCCTCTAAGAGCTGCGGCAGTTCCTCTGAGCCCAGCAGACCGATACTCTCAAGCATACGAATATGAGCCATTGACCCCTGAACATCGTAGCGAGCAAGGCGCAAGTCAAGCTCTCGGTCATTACCTACAGTAAAATCCTCAATAAGTTTATCTGGCTCAAAGCCCTTATTCCAAAGTTTCATATTTTGCAAATTCTCTAAGAAGAGATTTATAGAGGGCAATACCCTCCTCTATCTCTGATATTTTAACAAATTCATCTGCTGTATGCGAGCGTGACGACTCTCCAACGCCCATCTTCAATGCCGCAATGCCGCTCATCAGCGCACGGTCAGATGTTGTAGGCGAGATAAAAACCTCTCTACCAATGCTCTTTGCTGCTACAACTAACGGGTGGCTTTCAGATATAGCTGACGCCCTTACGCGGGTTGAGCGGGGAGAAAGTGTTGAGTGCAACACAGCAGCTTGCAATAGTTCAGCAGTCTGCTCGTTTGTATAGGCATCTGTCGTCCTGACATCGACCACATAACGGCACAAATCTGGCACTATATTGTGCTGACGACCAGCCTCAATCTGAGTAACCGAGACCTTTATATCGCCCAGCACCTCACTTGTCTTCTCAAACTTGAAGGCTCTAAGTCGCTCTATATCCTCAATAGCCTTATAGAGGGCATTATCCCCCTCGTTTCGTGCTGCATGACCACTCTTGCCCGCTGCCACTCCGTCAAGCACCACAAGCCCCCTCTCGCCAATAGCGGCGTGCATGGCAGTTGGCTCGCCAACAAGAGCCATATCTATCTTTATGCCTCTTCGGGCAAACTCTGCAAGCATAGCCCTCATGCCCCTCTCGCCCATAGTCTCCTCCTCGGCTGTAAGTGCCAGAACAAGATTAAATGGCAGGGCTGTTGTATCACTGAACTCTGAGAAAAGGGCTATAAGGCTTACCAAAGAGGCTCCTGCGTCATTGCTACCAAGACCAAGTATTTTACCCTCCTCTATCCTGCCGCAATATGGGTCAAAGGTGTATCCCCCAGCGGGTTTTACAGTGTCATGATGCGAATTAAGAAGAAGTGTAGGCTTTGAGCTATCAAAACCCTCTGAGAGTGTCCACACATTATTGTAGCAACGATTTACAGCTGCTCCGTACTGAGAAAGGAAAGCCTCAAGTATAGATGCGGTGCCCTGTTCGTCACCCGAAACAGATGGCACAGCAATAAGCCTTTGCAGAAGTTCAATACAACTCTCAGTAGTTACTCTTTGCATACCTACAACAATATCTTTGTTCCGCTACACTCAAGCAGCTCTTCAGAATGTTTGATTGTAACGCTCTTTACCCCATTTTTCACAGCCTTAAGGGCGTTGTCTATCTTAGGAATCATACCCTTGCTTATAATACCATCGCTAAGCAGAGCATCATAGTTCTCAGGTCGTATCTCAGGGATTACCGAGTCTGGATTATCCACATCTGTAAGCACTCCGCGTTTCTCAAAGCAAAAGACAAGCTCTGTATCTACCTTACCTGCCACAGCAAGCGCAACGGCTGAGGCAACAGAGTCTGCATTGCAGTTGAGCAACTCCCCCTCCCCGTCGTGCATTATAGAACAGAATACAGGCACTACACCGCTTTGTGTCAAACTAAGGATAAAATCGGCATTAACCCCCTCGGTTGCAATATCGCCTACAAAGCCGAAGTCAATCGGAGTGGCTGCCCTGCGAGTAGCACGCACCACAGAGCCATCTGCGCCCGAAAGACCTATTGCATTGCATCCCTCAGATTGCAAAAGTGCCACGATGTGTTTATTTACAAGACCTGCATAGACCATTGTAACAACATCTATCGTCTCACGGTCAGTAACTCTTCTGCCGTCAATCATTGTGGTCTGTATGCCGAGTTTTTCACTTAGGCGGGTTGCAAGTTTTCCGCCTCCATGAACAAGGATTTTACCACCCTCAATCTTGGCAAAGTCAGCCACGAAACGCCTTAGTGCCGCCTCGTTATCAATTACATTGCCACCTATTTTTACAACTTTTATCATTACAAGCTCTCCAAAAGTCGTTTGATTACAACCTGTGCCGAAATCTCGCGGTTTGCAGCCTCTGGAATAACAAGGCTTGTCTCTGCCTCGATAACCTCATCAGTTACAATCATATTTCGACGGACAGGTAAACAGTGCATAAAGTAGGCATTGTTTGTAAGTGCCATCTTCTCACTATCCACAGTCCAATCTCTATCTACAGAGAGTACCTGACCATAGTTCTCGTCTGCAAAAGCAGACCAATTCTTGGCATAGATAAAATCTGCGCCCTCAAACGCCTTGCGCTGGTCGTACTCAATCTGCTCTGGGCGAACAAAGCGCGGGTCAAGCTCATACCCCTTTGGATGTGTCACAACAAGGTCATAATCTGCCGCGTTCATCCACTCTGCAAAGGAGTTTGGAACTGCCTGTGGCAAAGCCTTTGGATGGGGAGCCCAAGTAAGGACAACTTTCGGTCTATCTACCCTCTTATACTCCTCGATTGTAATAAGGTCAGCAAAACTCTGAAGAGGATGACCAGTAGCCGCCTCCATAGAGAACACAGGGCGACCAGAATACTTTATAAACTGCTCAATAACCCTCTCCTCATAATCCTCTGCCTTATTTTTCAGACCTGCAAACGAGCGCACGCCGATAATATCACAGTAGCTACCCATAACAGGTATAGCCTCAAGCAGATGCTCTGCCTTGTCGCCATCCATTACAACGCCACGCTCTGTCTCAAGCCTCCACGCACCCTGATTAACATCAAGCACCATCACATTAAGACCCAAATTCATAGCCGCCTTCTGGGTGCTTAATCGGGTACGGAGAGAGGAGTTGAAAAATATCATCAACAGGGTCTTATTGCGACCTAACTCTGTAAAGGCAAACCTATCTCTCTTAATCTCAAGAGCCTCAGCCACAGCTGCTTTAAGGTCGCCAATATCTGTTACTCTGGTAAAGTATCTCATAGTAATTCTTTGAAGTTTTTAAGGAATATATCTGCCTCTTTGCGGGTAATAGTCAGTGCTGGGAGCAGTCGCACGGTTGTTGCGCCAGCACCGCCTGTGAATATATGACGCTCAAAGAGCAGCCTTTTTCGCATCTCTGATGCCGAGCCGTCAATCTCAATACCAATCATCAGACCCCTACCCCTGACATCCTTCAGCTGCGGAATCTTCTTAAGCTCGCCAATCAGATACTCGCCCACACTGCGGGCATTCTCTACAAGGTTTTCGCCCTCTATAACATCAAGCACAGCAATTGCAGCTGCGCAGGCAAGATGGTTGCCACCAAAGGTTGTTCCCAGCATGCCATGTTTTGCCTCAAAGTGCGGTGCAATCAGCACACCACCCATCGGAAAGCCGTTTGCAATACCCTTAGCAACGGTTATAATATCTGCACGGATACCTGAGTGCTGGTGGGCAAAGAAGTCGCCACTTCTGCCATAGCCCGATTGAATCTCGTCGGCAATAAGCACAACGCCATACTTTGTTGTTGCCTCTCTGAGCTGCACAAAAAACTCATCTGTCGGGCAGTGGATACCTGCCACGCCCTGAATACCCTCGATAATCACTGCGCAGAACTCGCCTGTAGAGAGTTTTGCCTCTACTGCCTCAATATCTCCAAGTGGCGCAAACTCAACATTGTCTGTTCTATTAAAAGGCGAGACAATCTTAGGGTTGTCCGTAGCCGCCACAGCACCCGAAGTTCTACCATGGAACGCCTTATTAAAGGCAAGCACCTTGTTCTTTGAGGTGTGGAAAGAGGCGAGTTTTATTGCATTCTCGTTTGCCTCCGCACCTGAGTTACAGAGGAAGAGCGAGTAGTCTGAGTAGCCACTCACTCTGCCGAGTCTCTCGGCAAGAGTTGTCTGAAGAGAGTTTTGCACCGAGTTTGAATAGAATCCAAGACGGGCAACCTGCTCAGATATTGCCGCAACATAGTGCGGGTGGGCATGCCCAATACTTATCACTGCGTGTCCGCCATAGAGGTCAAGATACTCTGTTCCTGCGGCATCATATACATAGTTGCCACAGCCACGAACAGGCTCAACATCGTAGAGCGGATATACATCAAACATCTTCATCAGAATCCACTTGGTTTAAGGTTAAGACCCAGATTCTCAGCAAATCCAAGCATAATATTCATATTCTGCACCGCCTGACCAGAGGCACCCTTGAGTAGGTTGTCTATAACTGAGACAATGTGCAGTTTGTCGCCATATTTTGCCACAGAGAGTACCGCCTTGTTGGTATTTATAACCTGCTTTAGGTCCACGCTACCCTCTACCACAAAGGTAAAGGCGGCATCTTTGTAGAAATCACTATAGAGCGCAACTGCCTCAGATGCCGAAAGGTCGCACTTTGTATATACCGAAGCAAATATTCCGCGAGCAAAGTCGCCACGCATAGGCACAAAGTTTATAGCACTATCAAAAGTAGGTTGCAACCCCCTAATAGTGCGGTTAATCTCTATAAGGTGCTGATGTTCAAAGGCTTTATAGACAGAGATATTATCACTTCGCCAGCTGAAATGTGTTGTAGCCCCCGGTTTTACGCCTGCACCTGTAGAGCCTGTAAGGGCTGTTACATGTACCTCGTCAGTCAGCTTACCAGCCGCTGCAAGTGGCAGCAGTGCAAGCTGTATAGCCGTTGCAAAGCAGCCTGGATTGGCAACCCTCTTTGAGCCGACAGTTCTGCTGCGATTAACCTCTGGCAGACCATATACATAGCCGCAGCTCTCGTCCCTAAAGTCCTGCGCAAGGTCAATAACCTTGAGTGTTTCGGGCATTGTGTTCTCCTCCCAGAACTTACGACTCTGACCGTGCGCTGAGCAGAGAAACAGCACATCCACAGCCGACAAATCGTACTCTGAGGCGAAACATAGCTCTGTCTCGCCAATAAGCCCGCCATGTACGCTGCTCAGAGCATTGCCAGCATTGCTTGTAGAGTGAACAAAGGCTAACTCCACCTCTGGATGGTTGATAAGCAACCTTATCAGTTCGCCTGCCGTGTAGCCTGCTCCGCCTATAATTCCGACTTTAATCATTAGCCTTCTTTTTGTTGTAGTAAATCTTCATTGAGTTTGCCATAATCTTGGTAAAGCCCTTCACATCGTCGGCACTCCAAGCCTTGTTAACCTCGCCATACTCGCCAAAGTCGGTCTTCATAAGGTCGAAAGGAGAGGTTACGCCAACAAGCGTATAGCTGTATGGACGCAGGGTAATCTCAACTGTTCCATCTACATTTTGCTGTGTACTCTCAAGGAAACACTCCATATCTCGCATTACAGGGTCAAGATACTGAGCCTCGTGAAGGAACATGCCATACCAAGTACCAATCTGGTCTTTCCAATACTGCTGCCACTTTGTAAGAGTGTGCTTCTCAAGCATCTTATGAGCTGCAATGATAAGCATTGGCGCAGCAGCCTCAAAGCCTACACGACCCTTGATGCCGATAATTGTGTCGCCAATGTGCATATCACGACCAATGCCGTATGCCGAGCCTATAGCCTCCACAGCACGGATAGCCTCAACTTTGCTGCTATACTCTGTGCCATCTACAGCACTCAGTTCGCCCTTTGTAAAGGTCAGTTTGAGAGTCTGCTCGCCAGACTTTGTAACCTGACTCGGATAGGCACTCTCTGGCAGTGTAAGCTCTGACTTAAGGGTCTCCTTACCACCTACACTTGTGCCCCACAGACCCTTGTTGATAGAGTATTCCATCTTGACAAAGTCTGCCTGATAACCATGCTCTTTGAGGTAGTTAATCTCATACTCGCGGGTCAGGGTCATATCTCTTGTAGGGGTAATAATCTCAATCTCTGGGGCTAAAATCTGGAAAGTGAGGTCAAAACGCACCTGGTCGTTACCTGCACCTGTTGAGCCATGAGCCACGCAGTCTGCACCGATGCTCTTCGCATACTCAATGATGGCAATAGCCTGGAAGGTACGCTCCGAAGAGACTGAGATTGGATATGTGCCATTTCTGAGGATATTACCATAGACCATATACTTGATACTCTTCTGATAATACTCCTCTGTAATATCGAGCGTAGCATGCTCTACAGCACCCAAATCCAAGGCACGCTGCTTAATTGCAGCAAGCTCTTCAGCCGAGAAACCACCTGTATTGGCAATAGCTGTATAAACCTGATAACCAAGCTCTTCTGTGAGATATTTAACGCAGAAAGAGGTATCCAAACCTCCACTAAATGCGAGTACAACTTTTTTACTATTCATAACTACTTCAAATGAAAGATTTTCTTAATTTTATTCTTGACAACCATCCAATAAGGTTGAAGGTTTGATGAGCCTGGCAGCGGAGTCTTAGGGTCATAGAGCATGCCTGTACAGAGGCACATACGACGGTTGTTACGCTGCAAAATATCGTAGTTGCAACAACCCTCACAACCTTTCCAAAACTCCTCGTCATCTGTAAGCTCTGAGAAGGTAACAGGCTTATAACCCATGCGCGAGTTGAGCTTCATTACAGGCAGCGATGTTGTGATACTGAATATCTTAGCATACGGAAAACGGGCACGAGCAAGCTCAAATGTGCGCGCCTTAATCTGCGCAGCAAGACCCGCATGGCGGTACTCAGGGTCAACAATAAGACCCGAAGTGGCAACATAGTCGCCATGACCCCAACACTCTATATAGCTAAAACCAACCAATTTATCCCCGTCCAAGGCAACTACAGCCTTACCACCTGTTATCTTTGCCGAAACATACTCTGGCGAGCGACGGGCAATGCCTGTACCCCTCTGCAACGCCGACTCATAGATAAGCTGGCAGATTCGCTCTGCATATACAGTATGCGACTCCTCGGCAAAAAGAACTTTTACTGAATTATTATTCATTTTTTTATGAATTTTATTCTAACCTCTTAACTTATTGAAAAAGATGAGCAAAAGTAGCTACTTTTCATCAATATTCAAAATTATACTCACTTTTTTTGATAATTCTCTCAAAAAAAGTGAGTACAGGCTAAAATTCGCCATCCTTAAAATTGCATATTATCCATTTATGCAGCGAACATAGAGCAAAGCTAAAAGCCAGCGTAGTCTTGATGCCTACGCTGACTTTTAGCCTCTGTGCTATATTGCGACATTAGTCGATTATAAAATATCTTGCCTCCTTAGCTCCAATATACAATCCGCAGACGGATGATTGAGGATACATTGCACCAGACTCGGTAAGGGTTATTCCGATGCTCTTAAGGTTAAGGATTTTATCTATATCAAAGATTATCCTCTGTTCTGGTAGGCACGAATAGCCCACAGCAGGTCGTATGCCGCGGTATTTTGCTGCAAAGAGTTGTGGAACAGAGAGTCTATCCTCTTCGGCACACGCCTCTGCGCTATTCTCTGATAATGTATGCAGCCAATAGTACCTCATTTGGCGGTGCATATACTCGCTTGAAGCCTCCACTATTCTATCTGAAATACTCTGCCAAAGCAAGGCGTTGTAGTCATCCCCGCGACTCTTGTAACGCTCAATTGTCGTCACTACCCTCTTTGGAACAGTTGCGGCAAAGAGGCAAATCTGGTCGTTATATCCCTTTGGAGCAACAAAGTCGGCAAGAGATAGCGCGTAGCCATCTTTTCCAGCACGGCTCTGGCGCGGTGTAGGGATTGTAATCTGCTCTCTATCATACTGAGCAACAATACTCTGACCATCAGAGTAGGCGTTGCACGAGATAACGCGACCCCGTATAGGTTGATGTGCCACCTTTGAGAGTATCTTCTCCGCCTCGGCACGCAGTTTTCGACCCTCTTTTGTATATGGCGAGGTGTGCCAGAAGGCGTGGAAAGACCTCCAATTGATATACTTGCGAATAGTTGATACTGTGACATTTTGAGGCTCCCAGCGCATCAGCATACCCTCCCAATCGGGCATAGAGCTACTCCAATCAATCTCTAAGCGTGGCAGATTTTGAGTCACAGGGCTCTTTTTAGCCTCAAACTCTTCATGCATAACTCTCTGACGCTCTTTGAGTTCTGCAATCATACTCTCACGGGCAGCGGTTGCTAACTGAAGTGCCAAGACAGGGTTTTGCGAGGCATCTTTTACATGGAACACCGCACCGTCATAGTTTGGAGCAATCTTTACCGCGGTATGCAGAGCCGAGGTTGTTGCGCCGCTGATAAATAGTGGCACGCACACACCTGCCTCTTTGAGTCTTTTGGCTGTTATAACCATCTGCTCAAGAGAGGGAGTGATAAGTCCGCTAAGAGCTATATAGTCGGCTTTATGGCTCAATGCAGCCTCCACAATCTGCTCAGCTGAGACCATAACACCCAAATCTATAACCTCAAAACCATTGCAGCGAAGAATTACAGCGGCTATATTCTTGCCAATATCGTGTACATCGCCCTTGACGGTGGCAACTATATATTTACCAGCACTCTTTACGCTCTTTGTCTGCTCAAGATGTGGTTGCAGAATTGCCACAGCTCGTTTCATTGTGCGTGCCGTCTTTACAACCTGCGGAAGGAACATCTTACCCTCGCCAAATAGAGTACCGACCCTTGTCATGCCACTCATCAGCGGACCCTCAATAATCGCTGCCGCTGATGGATACGCCACAAGTGCCTCAGCTAAATCCTGCTCTAAGAAGCTCTCGTCGCCATGTTGCAGAGCATCCGATAATCGCTGTTCAAGGGTGGTTTTAGAGCGGTCTAAGACCTCGACCTCACTCTTCTCACTGCCCGCAAACTCTACGGCAAGTGCAGTAAGAGACTCTGCGGCATCTGGCTTACGGCAGAGAATTACATCCTCCAAAGCCGTTAATAGCCTCTGAGGAATATCCTCGTACATCACAGCCGTTGACGGATTTACAATAGCCATATCCATACCCGCCTTTGAGGCGTGGTAGAGGAACACTGCGTGCATAGCCTCTCTGATATAATTGTTGCCCCTGAAGGCAAAAGAGAGGTTGGATACTCCGCCGCTGATATGCACCTGTGGCATACTCTGTCTAATCCACTCTGCCGCACGAATAAAATCGAGCGCGTAGCTGTTATGCTCGGCAATACCCGTTGCAACTGTGAGTATATTTGTATCAAATATTATATCTCGCGCCTCAAAGCCTACAACCTCAGTAAGTAGCCTGTAAGCCCTGCTGCAAATCTCAATTTTGCGTTCAAAAGTGGTTGCCTGACCCTGCTCGTCAAACGCCATAACCACAAGTGCTGCACCAAAGCTCTTTACAATCTTTGCCCTCTGGATAAAGAGCTGCTCGCCCTCCTTTAACGACAGCGAGTTTACAATCGCCTTGCCCTGAATAACCTTCAGCGCAGAGTGTATAACCTCAAAACGCGAAGAGTCAACCATCCACGGCACGCGGGCAATCTGAGGGTCTGATGCCATGATGTTCAGAAAAAGGGTCATCTGCCTCTCTGCATCTATCATCGCATCGTCCATATTTATATCGAGAATCATTGCCCCATCCTCGACCTGCTTGCGAGCTATCATCAGTGCCTCGTTGTAGTTCTCCTCCTTTATCAGGCGCAAAAACTTTCTACTTCCCGCAACATTGCACCTCTCGCCCACATTTATAAAATTACCCTCTGGCTCAAATGGGTCAAGACCCGCCAACCAGACACTCTGCACAGGCTTTGGCACTCGCGGTTTTATATCTGCAACAACCTCTGCGATGGCTCTGATGTGGTCAGGCGTAGAGCCACAACAGCCTCCTACAATGTTAACTATTCCAGAGCGTGCAAAACGCGCAATATCTGACGCCATCATCTGCGGAGTCTGAGAGTAACAACCCATAGCATCAGGCAACCCTGCATTTGGGTAAGCACTTATGTAACAAGATGTTGCATATGACAACTCCCTTAAGAACGGCTCCATCTGCGCCGCACCAAAAGAGCAGTTAAGACCTATTGCTGTAAGATTGAAGTGCGCAACAGATGCAACCACAGCCTCTAAAGTCTGCCCTGAGAGCGTTCTGCCCGCAGCATCAGCAACGGTTATTGATAGGATAACAGGCACTCTGCGACCCAGGTTGCAAAAGACATTTTCAGCCGCTGAGAGTGCCGCCTTGGCATTAAGCGTATCAAAGACAGTCTCTACAAGCAGCATATCCACGCCGCCTGTAACAAGTGCCGTAATCTGCTCTATATAAGCACTTTGCAGCGTATCAAAATCAACATCTCGTCGTGCTGGATTATCTACATCTGGCGAGATAGAGAGTGTTTTGCCCGTAGGACCTACAGAGCCAGCTACAAAGCGGGGCTTAGCTGGATTTGTGGCTGTTGCTGCATCTGCCTCGGCACGCGCTATGCGAACAGCCTCTCTATTTATACGCGCCACAAGATTTTCTGTGCCATACTCCGATTGCGAGAGAGACTGCGAGTTAAAGGTGCAGGTCTCAATTATATCTGCCCCCGCCTCAAGGTACTCTCTGTGAATTGCAGCGATAATTTCGGGCTGAGTGAGGACTAAAATATCATTATCCCCCTCAAGTTTTTGCGGATGTGTAGCAAACTCTACCCATCTAAAGTCAGCCTCAGAGAGGTTATAACGCTGAATCATGGTACCCATTGCGCCATCGAGTACCATAATTCGCTGCTTAAGTATATCGTGCAATGTTTTCATCAATAGACCTGTTTTGCAATCTGCGCCACACTTGCCGCCGCGTTCATTGAGTAAAAGTGGATACTTGGCACGCCAGCTGCTTTAAGCTCTTTTGCCTGCATTACTCCCCACTCTACACCAAGAGCTTTAACAGCCTCATTATCAGAACATTTACGCAGTTGTTCTGCAAGTTCCATTGGCAAATCTATATGAAAAGTCTTTGGTAGTAGCGACTGCTGAGTGAGCGATGTCAGCGGCTTTAGACCTGGGATAATAGGCACTGTAATTCCCGCGGCACGGCAGCGAGAGACAAAATCAAAGTATTTTGCATTGTCAAAAAACATCTGAGTAACAACATACTCCGCACCAGCATCAATCTTTGCCTTGAGGTTTTCAATATCTATATCCATATTCATCGCCCCCTCGTGCTTCTCTGGATAGCCCGCAACGCCAAACGAAAACGGAGTGGCAATATTATCATGTGTGCTACCATCTATAAGTTTGCCACTATTATACTCTGACACCTGATTACACAGCTCAACAGCGTGAGAATACTCGCCATCAACGCCACAGAGTGAGCTGCTACCCTTAGCCTTATCTCCACGCAGCACAAGCAGGTCGGTAATTCCGAGGTATGAGAGATCTATCAGCTCATTTTCAAGCTCTGAAGGGGTAAAACCGCTACATATAACATGAGGCACTGTCGCCACACCATATCTACTCTTCAGTGCCGCCGCAATAGCCACCGTGCCTGGACGCTTTTTCTCTGTTGTACGCTGAAAAACGCCCGCAGAGACCTCTCTATAGACCACATCTGTACGATGCGTGGTTATATTTATATACGCTGGACTAAACTCCATCAACTTATCCACACTACTAAACAGAGTATCAATACCCTTACCTCGCAATGGGGGCAACACCTCAAAAGAGAATGCCGTTGACCTATTTGAAAGTAAAAATGATGCTACACTCATAGTCTATAGACTTTACTTATTCAAGATATGTTCCATAAAATTTCTGCAAAATTACACTTTTGAGGGGAAATTGTACCCAAAATCACTCAAAATTTTTGAGATATGTTTTAATCATATCCTCAATATTCGTCTTTGACACAGCCTTTAACACACTATCTCTCAGCTCTTTAGGCGTTACATTTTTACACACCACAAGCATATATGAATAGTAAATTTCAGCCTTAAGCTCAGAATCTGTCAAACCACAGTTAAAAAATATGTCGTTCCAATGACGCTTATTGAAGTGGTAAGCACCCCTCACTCCGTCATACATCTCCCTGAGCATCACTGCCCTATCGGGGTCACATTTGACAACAAAGTGGTCTGGAGCATCGGTCCCGATGCAGGCAAACATACGACCCGCTACCTTGTAGGCGATAGTCGTATCATCAAAAGGCATAGTCTGCTCAGCGCACGGCAGAGAGTCACAGAAATCACAAAAATCTATTATATCCATAATACAAAGGTATAAAATTTTTGCGATATTACTCTTTTATGACTATCTTTGTAAGTATAAACAGCGCAACAAACAGATATTTTAGTCCCTACCACGCAGCTAACTCGCTGAGGGGGGGGGTATTTAGCGCATCTATATAAAGCAAATCTTTATTTTACGAAAAATTCAATCAGCGATTGCCGTTGCAGTCGCTACTGCTGTTTTGTATATTAACTTTCTAAATATTTTACATTATGAAAAAGACTATTATCCCAATTTTGCTATTTGTAGCATTTATCACAACATCTTGTGCATCAATCTTTTGCGGTTCAAAGGCTAAGGTAACTTTTGAGAGCAATATTCAGGCACCTGTAACCCTCACTATTGATGGTCGCAAGTACAACGATGTCACCTTTCCCTACACAACCAAAATTGCTCGCGGATTTGACGAGACAATCGTAAAAGCTGAGGCTGAGAGCTACAAAACAGAGACCTTGGTTATTGACAAAAAGTTCAACCCAGTCTCTATTATCAACCTCACAGATATTCTCGGCTGGGGTATTGATGCCGCAACAGGTGCAATGATGAAGCCAGAGTATAAGTTCTACCAAATAGAGTTCAAGAAGGAGAACAAAAAGGCTGAGTAACCGCTTGTAGTTTAGCCATTTAATAGTTACATTTGTAAAAAATAACAATTTCAGACTATGAAGAGATTTTTTATCGCAGCTATAGCCCTAATTATTGGCTGTAGTACAGCAGTTGCGCAGAAAAAGGGAGATATGTACTTCGGAGGCATGACAGGTCTCGCAGTTCAGACAGATTTTGACACTATCGGCGCAGGTTTCGCTATCCAGCCTGAGTTTGGTGCTTTCGTTGCCGACAACTGCAAAGTAGGTGTCAGCGTAGGTTACGCCATCAGCGGCGGCGTTCACACCTTCACCGCCAGCCCTAACTTTTCATACTATGTTCGCCTCTGCGAGGGCATGTACTACACCCCTACCGTCGAAGCAGGCTTTGTAATGGCTGTATCTGGAGGTGCGGTAGCAGGATTGGGCGTAGGATTGCAAATGTTCTCACTGGAGTTCCGCCCAACTAAACACTTTGGCTTCTCCGCCAGCTTAGCATCCATAAACTTCGTCGCCCTCTCAAACGCAGGTGCCGCCCTCGACATTAACATCGGCGTCAACCCAACCGTCGGATTCAAATATTACTTCTAAACTGCACAGTACTGTCCCTTTTCTGAAGAAAAGTGACCCAACCGACGCTGCTCGTGAGAGCAGAGGCTGCTTGCAGACTATGCCGAACTGCGAGGAGGAAAAGACATCGAAGATGGCTTAAAAGACTTTCGGAGAAACTTCGTTTCTCTTGTGACTGATACGGATTTAGGATAGCCTACAGCTATTACGAAAGAGAAGAGAGCAATCGTTTTCAAGTAAACTTGAACGACCGCTCTCTTCCTTTTCGTACCAACTCCGTTGGTAATCCCTAAATCCGAGTAAAGCGAAACTAAGTTTGTTCTGTAAGCGCGCAACACTAATTACCCCTAATTTCCTCTAACAACCTCTAACAGCCGCTATCTTTTGCGCGCTCACTAGAGACCTTAGAGACACTATTGACCCTAACAACCCTACTAATTGCACGCATTGTCATTGTATGCCATTAAGGGCGGAGCCCATTGCTATTCTTTGTCATTTCTGTTATTAAACGCGCGCTCCTTAGAGACCTTAGAGACGCTATAGACCCTAATGACCCTACCAAATAGCCCGTTGCTATTAACTGTTATTCTCTGCTATTAGTGCGCGCTACTTAATGCCT